>JACDHZ010000040.1 GCA_013820755.1 Chthoniobacterales bacterium | reverse complement strand
GTATAGGCCTAACGAGAACAAGATCAGCCACCGCTGGCGAGAGCGCGCGTGGCTTGGAATGGGCGTGTTTTTATAAAAGAAAGAGAGGCCGTACGCCGGCGAGCGGTTGGCTGCATCGCATGGTTAGGTCTTTGAAGTGGATCACAGGGGTGGCGACGATCCCTTTCGGAACCATCGAAGCGCTTCTTGCACCTGCGCGGGGATCACGACGTGACCGTTGTTGAATGTCTCATGCCGGATGTTTTCGAACCCCGTCCGTTGCATAGAATTTTTCACGGCGGTTTGCTGCTCGGGCGTGGCGACGGGGTCACGCAGGCCGCTGCTCAGGAAGATAGGCGTACGGAGGAAGCTACGGCCCGGTTTAAATCGCCGGTAACTTTGCGTAATCCTCTCCTCGTTGATTCCCTCCAGAAAAATTCCCGTGATCCGATAACCGCCCGCCGCGAGGAGCGGTGCGAGATAGCTCGCCCGTTTCGCTCCGCCGGATTGACCAGCGCACGCGATCGGCCACGTCATCGAGCCGGGAAAGCTTCGGTTCAACGCATCCAGCGCCGCCAGGGTGTGACCGGCGCGCCAGCCGGAGCTATCCAGCCGGGGCGCCGGTTGCGGCCCGTCGCCCGCGAGCAGAACCCAACCTTCCGCGAGCGCGGTCGGGAGGTAAATGCCCGCGAGGTCATCGCGGTTCTGATGTTCGTGATCGCTCGACGAGAAGACCACCAGGACGGGCCAGGTCTTTTTGGGATCAAAACCACGTGGCACCGCCAGCACGGCCACGGTATGGGCCGGAACCGCGTTGCCGCCCTCCGAAACATAAGATTTCTCCAACTCGCTCAAAGGCACGTTCGCGCGCACGCAAGCACCAGGAGTAAGAGGCACGCCCGCAAAGCTCAAACCCGCAGAGAAGGTGCGCGCGACAAATGCGAACCACGCCAGGGCGCAGACGATCATCGCTGCGCGTTGGCCAAAGGCTTTAGGCGCGCGAATCGATACGCGGTTTATGAGTGCGTGCACGCAGAAGACCTAACGAGACACAAGATCAGCGACCGCTGGCGAGAGCGAGCGTAGTTGCAAGTAAAGTGCGGAAGTCATCTAAAGCTAGAGCGCGGAGCGGCCAGCGGTTCGCTGCATCGCCCGGTTAGATCGTTTCATCGCTTGCCCCACGGCCCGATAAAGAGAACGAGAGCAGTACCGACGACTATGTAATAGAGGACGCACGAATACCAAGCTCCTTCTGATACCGCTGGGTGACGCGTAATGCGGCGCAGTCCGATCGTGGCCGGCAGGAAGATGAAAGGACTGACCAGCAAAAGAAAAAATGTGCCAAGCGAGGCCATGCCGGACCAGTACCAAAACAGTGCTGTGAGGGTGACGAGGAGCACTCCACCCCAGCAGCAGAATAAGGGAAACAGCAGGGCGAACACAGCCGGCGACTCGCCATGGAGGTGAAGCCGACGACAAAGCCAGATATACGCTACAATGCCAAACAGCGGAACCGCCGCGTGGATGAGAAGGAATAACAGCCACTCGGGAATGGGCAGCCGATAGAGCATGGCGCTTTACGGTCTAACGAGACACAAGATCAGCGACCGCTGGCGAGAGCGCGCGTGGCCGCGAGTAAGAGGTTGTAGTCATCGAAAGCCAGGCATCAGGCCGGCCAGCGGTTCGCTGCATCGCCTGGTTAGGTGCTGGCGTTGCTTCGCCCCTCGCGTGGAACGTGATCTCTGCGGACGAAGAACGTGGCTTCACCAGCGAAGATCGAACCAGAACTCCGCCGAAGACGCAAGCCATCACTCTGCGTGTGGAGCGAGAAGAACTCGCACCGGAACGTCGAATCCACAGCCGCGCGTGGCAGCCGGACAGCCGCCGAAGCCGAAAACCGCGCGAACTCACGCGAGGCGTCGGCACGGCATTGAGAGAAGACGTGGCTCCGACCAAGAGGGACATGCATCAAACCGAACGGCGATAGCACCTAACGAGACACAAGATCAGCTGCGGCGAGCCCGCTGCGGCCTCTACGCAGGGAAGAGGCACGATGGCAGACACCCAGAACGTAAATCGCAAGCTTGCTCGCCGTCAGCTGCATCGCCTGGTTAGATGCTTTGGCCGTCGAACGCCCTCATCTGACGAAAGTGATAGGGACAAGGAAGCCGTCATAGCCGCTTCTGGATCGAACACGCCAGCGGCGTAACGCCTCTAGCGCCGCCTCGTCCAGCTCGCTATGTCCGGTACTCTTCACAACCTCCACGTTCGTAATGCGTCCGGTCTCCTCTACGATGCGAATGCGAAACTCGCCGCTACCCTTCAAACCTCTCAGCTGTCCTGTGGGCGGATATATCGGATCCGGCGTCGATCTCATGATACGCTTCATCTCGGACGGGGTCACGCGGCTGATTCTTTCCTCCGCCGCCGCGGAGACGGCCGCCGCGACGAGACAAACGGCGACTGATGCGATAATCAGACGATCCATATGGCGTGTCTTAGCATCTAACGAGAATTCGGCTGCAAAGTGCAATCTATTTCTTGCGGCATGCGGTCAGGCTGGCTAAAAAGCGGACCTGTGGCAAGCGTAAACTCCGCCGCGGCAGCACCGCAGTCTCCTCCCCGTTTGTTGAATGCCGTCCGCGCAACGCTGCGCCTCGAGCACTACAGCGAACGCACAGAGACGACTTACATCGACTGGATCAAGCGGTTCATCCTTTTCCACGGGAAACGACATCCGAAGGAGATGGGCGCTGACGAGGTTCGCGCCTTCCTGACGTATCTTGCCGTTGAGAAAAATGTGGCCGCTTCGACTCAGAACCAGGCCCTGAGCGCGTTGCTCTTCCTGTATCGAGTGGTGTTGCAGCAAAAGCTCCCGTGGGTGGATCAATTCGAGCGCGTGCAGCGTCCGCCGAAGGTGCCGGTTGTCTTTACCAGGGAAGAGGCGCGCGCAGTGCTCTCACGGCTAACGGGCAGGGCACGGCTGATGGCACATCTTCTGTATGGCAGCGGTCTGCGCCTGATGGAGTGTATGCGCCTGAGGATCAAGGATGTTGACTTCGGTTATCTTCAGATCACGGTGCGCGACGGCAAAGGGGGCCGGGATCGCGTGACGATGATTCCGGTGCAGCTGGTCGATGCGCTACACAAACAGATCGAGAAAGCAGCGCAGTTGCACGCCGAGGATGAGAGCGCTGGGGCCGGCGAAGTGTATCTCCCGCACGGGCTGGTGCGGAAAGCTCCCGGGATGGCGCGGGAATTGGGCTGGCAGTATCTTTTCCCGGCTGCGCGCCGGTCACTGTGGAAGGACGAGCTTTCCGGAGCGGCGCGCGAAGGACGGCATCACCTGGACGAGAGCTATCTGCAGCGGGCGGTGAAACGGGGCCTCCGCGAAGCGGGCATAAACAAGGCGGCGAGCTGTCACACGTTTCGCCACTCTTTCGCGACGCATCTGCTCGAGAATGGCTATGACATCCGCACTGTGCAGGAGCTACTCGGCCACAAGGATGTGAGCACGACAATGGTTTACACGCACGTGCTGAACAAGCCCGGAATCGGCGTGCGCAGTCCGTTGGATGTGGTCGCGAACTGAAGCCGCAAAAAGCGGCGGAGACCATCGCTGAACCAGAGGCGCTCTCCGTGTTATTCTGGAGAGAAGCGTGTGATTGGTTACGGTGCACACTTCTCGATGACAACCTCCGCCGCTCTCCTCCGCCTACGACTGACACAGATCTCGCTGTTGGCGATGTTGCTCTTGCTATTCGATAGCTCTATAGCCACCGCCCAAACGGCCCAGGATTTTGGCGGCGCGCTTCGCTGGCGGAATATCGGGCCGTATCGCGGCGGACGCGGCCGCGCAATCTCAGGTGTGCCGTCGCAGCCGAACGTGTTCTACATGAGCCAGGTGAATGGCGGTGTGTTTAAGACGACCGACTTCGGCCGGACGTGGCAGCCGATTTTCGAAGATCAGCCGACGGGGTCGATCGGCGCGATCGCGGTGGCGCTTTCGAACTCGGACGTCATTTACGTCGGGAGCGGCGAGGGGTTGCACCGGCCGGATCTCTCGGTAGGCGATGGCGTTTACAAGTCGACGGACGCAGGGAAAACATGGACGCATCTCGGATTGCGCGATGGACAGCAGATCACGCAGATCGCGGTGGACCGGGGGAACGCCGAGCGGCTCTTTGTTGCCGTCGCGGGTCATCCGTATGGGCCGAATGAGGAGCGCGGTGTGTTTCGATCGTTGGATGGCGGGAAGACGTTTGAGAAGGTGCTTTACCGGGATGAGAACACCGGCGCGGCGGATGTGCAGATCGATCCGGCCAATCCGCGGATTGTGTACGCGGCGTTGTGGGAATCACGTGAAGGCCCGTGGGAGAACAGCACATGGAACGGCGGCAACGGCGGCATCTTCAAGTCGGTCGATGGCGGCACGACCTGGAACCAGCTGCGCAACGGATTACCGGACGCGATCGTGCAGGCGAACCTCGCGATCGCGCCGAGCGCGTCGAAGACGCTGTTCGCGGCGGTGCGCGGGATGACGGGCTCGGATTTGTTCCGGACGGACGACGGCGGCGAGACGTGGCGCACCATCACCGAGGATAAGCGGCCGGCGGCGGGCATTGGCGGTGGCGAGCTGCCGGTCCCGCGGTTCGATCCGAAGGATCCGAACGTGGTATACTCGGCGAGCGTCGTGTGCTGGAGATCGACCGACGGCGGGAAGACCTGGCAGGCGTGGCGCGGGGCACCGGGCGGCGACGATTATCAGAACATCTGGATCAATCCCGATAACCCCGGCGTGATCCAGCTGGCGAGCGACCAGGGTTCGGTGATCACGGTCAACGGGGGCAGGAGCTGGAGCTCGTGGTACAACCAATCGACTGCGCAGCTCTATCATGTGAGCGCGGATAACGCGTTTCCGTATCGGCTCTACAGCGGCCAGCAGGAGAGCGGCTCGGTGGGAATCGCGAGCCGCGGGAACGACGGGGCGATTACGTTCCGCGACTGGCATCCAGTCGGCGCCGAGGAATACGGGTATGCCGTCGCGGACCCGCTCGATCCCGACATCGTGTATGGCGGGAAGTTATCGCGGTTCGACCGGCGCACAGGGCAGGCGCAGGACATTCTGCCGGTGCCATTTCGCGGGCCCGATTTCCGAATGATCCGGACGCAGCCGATTGTTTTCTCGCCGCTCGATCCGCACCTGCTGTTCTTCGCGGGTAACACGATGTGGATGACGCGTGATCGCGGAGAGAATTGGCAGCAGATCAGCCCTGACCTGACGCGGAAGAGCTACGAGCTGCCGGCGAGCATCGGGAAATATCGCGACGATCCGACCGCTGAAGCGAAGCAGCGCGGAGTGATCTACACGATCGCGCCATCGTCGCTGGACGTGAAGCGGATCTGGGCCGGCACAGACGACGGCTTGATCCACCTAACGAGCGATAGCGGCAAGACCTGGACCGACGTTACCCCGCCACAGATCACTGCGTGGCAAAAGATCTCGATCATCGACGCGAGCCACTTCGATGCGAACACCGCGTATGCCGCCGTCAACACGCTGCGGCTCGACGACGTGCGGCCGCACATTTACCGGACGACTGACGCGGGGAAGACGTGGAAGGAAATCGTGCGCGGCATCCCTGATGGCCAGACGGTGAACGTCGTCCGTGAAGACACGCAGCGGCGCGGCCTGCTCTTCGCCGGCACCGAGCGCGCGGTTTACGTGTCGTTCGATGACGGCGAGAACTGGCAGCCGCTCCGGTTGAGCATGCCGGCGACTTCGATCCGCGATCTCATCATCAAAGACGACGACGTATGTGTCGGCACACATGGGCGCGGCTTCTGGATTCTCGATAACATCACGCCGCTGCGTCAGCTCGCGGGCGAGAAGCAGCAGACGGCGCTTCTGAAGCCGCAGACGGCGTGGCGTGTGCGATGGAACCTGAATACCGACACGCCGCTGCCGCCCGATGAACCGGTCGGCGAAAATCCGCCGGACGGCGCGATGATTGACTACTATCTCGGAAGCGACGCAGGAGGCGAAGTGGCGCTCGAGATCAAAGATGCGAAGGGCAACGTCGTACGGCGATATGCGAGCACCGACAAGATGCCACCGCCCGATCCGAAAGAGCTGCGGATTCCGGCGTACTGGGTTCGTCCGCCGGAAGTGCTCTCCGCCGCGCCCGGGTTCCATCGCTTTCTTTGGGACATGCACCTGCTACCCATTGCCGGTGTTGAACCCGAGTACCCGATCGCTGCTATTTACGGTAAGACGGCGCCGAGCCCTACAAGTCCCTGGGCGATGCCGGGCGAGTACACCGCTGTATTGACCGTCAATGGCAAGAGCTACACGCAGCCGCTCACGTTGAAGATGGACCCGCGCGTCAAAGCCACCCCTTCCGATTTCGCACAGCAGTTCGAGCTATCGAAGAAGCTCTACGAATTGCGAATCAACCTCGAGCCGATCGGGAATGGCCTCGTGGCTTTGAACACGGCGGTAGGTAAAGCGAAGGAACGCGCCGGCGCAAAACCGGTCGCGCAGCAGATCGACGCGCTCACAACTGCGCTGGTGAAGCTAGCCCCTGAAAACTCCCGCCCGGGTGAGGACCTCACACTCGATGTGCTGTCAAAAGCGCAAAGCCTCTTCGCCCAGATCCACGACGTGGATGCCGCGCCCCGCCCGGCGGTGAAGAAAGCGGCGCACGATGTTCTTCAAGAATCGGAGGCAGTCATGCAACGGTGGCAAACCATCGTCTCGCAGGAGTTGCCCGCGTTGAACCAGCAACTCGAAGCGGCAGGCATCGAACCGATTGCGCTGAAAGAAACTGGCCGCTGAGGATCGGAATGAGCGCGGCAAGTTCTGGCCTCTGCGCCGATCCAAGTCGGGTACGACGAGTGCAGGCTGATTGCTCACCGACGCGTATCGCGTAACCGTTCCGTTTCGCCGCCATGCCCGACCGGTTACCCACAGCCACGATCGACGCCGAACTAGTACCCGGCGCGCGGAACGCGATTCGCGATTGCCTCCGCCTGAAGCCTGAGGAGCGGATCACGATCATCACGGACAAGGCAACAACGGAGATCGCGGCGGCCCTGCAGGCGGAGGTGGAAGAGGTGGGCTCTGAGTGTGCGGTATTCGTTCTCGAGAACTACGCCGCTCGACCGCTTACCGGGATGCCGCAGGTGATTCTGGATGATCTCGCGACTTCGCAGGTCAGTATTTTCGCGTCGATCACACAGCGCGGCGAACTCGGATCCCGCATTGAGATGACCTCGGTGGTCAACAAACATCGAATTCGGCACGCGCACATGGTGAACATCAACAGGGAGATCATGAGGCATGGCATGCGTGCTAATTTCCTCGAGGTGGATGCGTTGAGTCAGCGGCTTGTGGAGCGGGCGCGGATGGCGGGGCGGATTACCTGCCGCACGCCACACGGGACTGATTTCATGGCGGAACTTTCGCCGACCCTGAAGTGGCTGAAGACCAGCGGCATCATCACGCGCGACAAATGGGGCAACCTGCCAGGTGGCGAAATTTTCACCTCGCCGCGGAACACCAACGGCACATTCGTTGTCGATGGCGTGGTCGGCGATTATCTCTGCGAAAAATATGGCGACATGGAGACGTATCCATTAACGATCGAGGTCGAGAACAATCGGGTCCGCTCGCTGGAATGCGACAACAAGGAATTGCTTGATGAGTTCCGCGCCTACACGAGCACTGACGAAAACAGCAACCGGGTGGGCGAATTTGCCATCGGCACGAACACGGCCTGCACACACATCATCGGTCACATTCTGCAGGACGAGAAGATCCCCGGCATTCACATCGCGTTTGGTCATCCTTATGCGGAGCACACGGGACAGAACTGGATCTCGAAGACCCACATCGACTGCGTTGGGCGCGACTTCGACATCTGGTTCGACGACCAGAAGGTGATGGAGTCCGGCACGTTTCTAGTGTAGCCAACGCGCGAGCTGCACCAGTTTTCCGGCCGGCTAAGCCTCGCTCCAGAGCGTCGCACGTGCATCTCGTGCGAAGCGCAAACCACTCAACTGTGCGCTCGGCTCTACATTCTTTCCAAGCACCAAAAACTGGAACTTCATGCCCAGGAAACCGGGATGCAGGAGCGTCTGCAACTGTCGCGCGGTCTTCGAGTCGGTGGATTCGCTGAGCTCCGTTGCAGCCGCACCCGCGAGTAGGCCGGTGATGAAATGGTGCTGGTCAGTAAAGCCCGTCAGGTCCAGTCCGGCTGATTCGGCACGCTCGACAATGCTTGTCCATTCCACATGAGCGGTGATGTCGGCTTCGCCGATGTGAGTCAATGGCGAGTCGATTAGTTGATGGCGCGCGCGACACTGGAGCGTTCCAGTCCGGCGAGATGCCTCGTGAAACTCGTCGCGCACGAAGCCGTAATCGACAGCGATGACATATCCTTTTTGCAGCTTCCGCGCGACGGCTTCGGTCCACGCCATCGCGGCGAGATTTATTTCAGTTTCGTAGCCGCTGACGAACGTCTTTGGCAGTCGCCCGAGATGCTGCTCGAGCGTGCTGTCACTGATTGGGAGATCGACAAATGCGAATGCGCCCTTCGCTTCCCCGACATGCCGTTCTGTCCATTCCGTGCCGTTCCACCGCACAACGTGAACTGGCAATGCGTCGAGCAATTCGTTCGAGAAGTGAACACCGCAGAACGGCTCGAGCAGGTCCAGCGAATCGGACCAGAGCATCTGGTGTGCAAAATCGGAGAGCGTCTCCTTTTGGCGCAGACGCAAGGCTGCGAATGGCTCCACGATCGTATAACGCAAGGCCGCGTAGAAGGCTGGATGCTGGCGCGCGGCCGCGGTGAATACGTCACATGCGAATTGCCCGTCGCTCGCGCCCTGCTCGACAAGAGTGAACTCCGCGGGCGATCCGAGCAGCGCCCAGATTTCAGCGAATTGCGCGGTCATCAAGCGGCCGAATAACGGACCGACGCTGACGTTCGTGAAGTAATCGCCTCCGCGACCTGTGATGGCGCGGCCGGAGCTGTAGTAGCCGCCCTCCGGATGGTAGAGGGCTTGCTCCATGAACCACGCAAACGGCACCGGGCCAGTCGAGCGGATTCGTGCGCGGATGAATGCGACTAGTTGTGCGTTGCCGGTGTGCAGACGGCGAAGCGTCCGATGGCCGACGCTGAACGTCCAACGCTCAGTATTCCGGCGCGGCTGAGAAAGGTGCGGTTTGGCATTTGGATTTTACCCGGAATTGCACCTAAATTGCGCGCGACCGTTCAGCTCTCGACCGCCCGTCTCGCATGCCAGTCACCTTTCCGCCGCGCGCGCCTGTTTATATGTACGAACGGCGCTGGTATCAGAAGCCGCTGTTTTATGTGCCGCTCGCGGCGCTGCTAGTGCTGCTCGGCGCACTGGGCATTTACTGGATGATCCTCGCGGCGGACATGAGTCGCCAAGCCGAGAGCTACGACCTCACTGAGCTCGAGAAGATGGAATCAGCGAGTGTGATCGTGGACCGGCAGGGTAAGATCTTCGGCCAGATTTACGTCGAAAATCGCGAAACCGTTCCTTATGAGCAACTGCCCCGTGATCTCGTCAACGCGGTCGTCGCCGTCGAGGATTCAAAGTTCTACCAGCACAGCGGCTATGACTTCCTGGGAATTGTGCGCGCGGCGGTGAAGAATTTCACTGCTGGTCACGTGACGCAGGGGGCGAGCACGGTGACGCAACAGCTCGCGCGCAACACATTCTCGCTTAAAGAACGTACGTTCCGAAGAAAGCTCCTGGAGATCTTTGTGTCCCGTCGGATCGAGCAGCGATACGGCAAGCAGAAGATAATGGAGCTGTATCTGAACCGCATCTATTTCGGTGGCGGATTGTATGGTGCCGAGGCTGCGGCGCGCGGCTATTTCGGCAAACCGGCGCGCGAGATGACACTGACCGAATGCGCAACTCTCGCGGGATTAATCAAGAGTCCGAACAGGCTCTCACCGTGGTCCGATCGTGTCGCCTCCCGTGAAGCGCGCAACGTGGTGCTGGTCCGGATGCACGACCTCGGATTCATCAGCCAGGAGCGCTCAAGTGCGGCGCAGACGCAGGATGTGGTCGTCGGCAGCCGGCAGAGCGCGAAGGGTCAAACGTATGCAGTCGACTACATCCGGCAGCAGGTGATCGCCGCCGTTGGTTGGGACAAGGCGATGAACGAAGGCTACCGCATCCGCACAACGATCGATGCGGAGTTGCAGAAAGCGGCCGAGGAATCGGTGCGCGCGAATCTCGACAAAGCAGAGCAGGTGCCCGGTTACAATCATGAGACGTACGCCGCGTACTCT
Source organism: Chthoniobacterales bacterium (assembly GCA_013820755.1). GTDB lineage: Bacteria > Verrucomicrobiota > Verrucomicrobiia > Chthoniobacterales > UBA10450 > JACCTI01. The sequence continues at coordinate 7,774 of JACDHZ010000040.1, read as the reverse complement.
GCACGGCTGAAAGCTGCGAAGCAGAACGGGTCCGGGAACCAGGCCGTCGCTCCGGAGTATTTGCAGGCAGCCGTGATAGCGCTTGATAATCAGACCGGGGGTGTTCTCGCGCTCGTCGGGGGACGGGACTTCGAGCAGAATCAATTCGATCGCGCGCTGCAGGCGAAGCGTCCTGCAGGTACGGCGATGAAGCCGTTCGTATACGCGGCGGCATTCGAAAAGGGACTGTTTCCAGGCAGCATCGTCGATGATTCGGCATTGGATAACCGCGCAGTGATGATTGGCGGCACCACCGGCATTCTTGGCGAGTGGGGACCTGAGCGACCCGATAACCGCTACGAAGGTCCGATTACCGCGCGCGAGGCGCTCGCGAAATCAAAGAATGGCGCGACGATCCGGCTCGGGATGCTGGCTGGCGTCGACGCGGTCATTCAGCTCTGCAAGACCGCGGGGATCAAATCACAGTTGCGTCCATACCCGGCGACATTCCTCGGGACCAGTGAAGTCACGCTGGCAGAGCTGGCGCTTGCTTACACAACATTTCCAAATGGTGGGTGGCGACCGAATACGCCCTTTATTCTCGACCGAATCGAAGCCAAGGACGGGACTGTGGTTTGGAACTCCGCGCTCGACCGCACAAAGCAGAACGTGATCAAACCGGAGACCGCGTACGAAGTGCACTCCTGTCTGGTTGACGCGCTCGAGAGCGGGACAGGCGCGGCGGCATACTCGAAGTTCGGCCTCCAGAAGTTCCCGGCGGCGGGAAAAACGGGCACGGCTTACGATTTCACCGACGCGCTTTTCGCTGGATACACCAGCGCCGTGACGTGCGCTGTGTGGGCAGGGTTCGACAAACCGCAAAAGATCTACCGCGGTGCATTCGGCAACGAGATCGCTTTGCCCGTCTGGGTGGATGTGATGAATGCCTCAAATGCGCACTATCCAGCAAAAGAGCTTCCAACACCGCCCGCGCTGCAAAAGGTGGAGATTTGCGCAAAATCGGGTTTACTGGCGACTGACAAATGTTTCGAGATGACCAAAGGCGCCGGCGGCGAAAAGCAGCAGCGCCGCACCAGCTATCTCGAGCTGGCCACAAAGGGGCAGATACCGACTGACCAGTGTAATATCCATGGCGACATCCGCGCGCGGCTGGTGCGCGATCTTCCTGATGCGGGCGTTCCGCGGGCTGAACTGGCGGTAAATACCGCGGCCATAAAACCTGTTCCCGCACGCGGCCCGACGCTGCTGGCGGACAGGGACCCTTACAACGCGGTGAAGTCGACTACGAACGCCAATCCTGTCATCGATGCATCGAAGAAGGCGATTCCCGCAGATGTCCCGACCGACGTAGCGGGCGAAGATGGAACCCCAATCCTCCGCGCGCAGCCTGTGACAGCAGCCGACAAACCGGTCGAAGAGGAAATCCTCCGAGCGGAGCCGGTGCTGCGTGCGCAACCGGTGCGACCCAGCGGCACTTTTCGCAGGCGTCCCGATCCAGACGCGGAGGAGTTGGACCCAGACACGGGCGACTAGCCATGGCTGCGGACCATGGCAGCGAGTTTCGCCTCGCTGTTCTCAACCCTGGTGGGCGTGATCCGGAGCAGGACTTTGCCGAAAGTACGGGCGCACCTCCCGGTGCGGCGCACGCTCCCGTCAACTTCCACGCATACGCTGCTTGCACGGGCGGGACCTTTTTTCGCGACGTCGCTCCTGCGAGCGCAACGGGCTGGCCCGTGCTGCTCCTGCTGCGCGGAGATTTCCGATCGGCGGAACGCGCCTTACAATTGCTGCAGAGCGCCGGACGAACGGTCGCTGTTTCGTTGAAGGAAACTGGGTTGCACCAGATTGCGGCCCAGCTGTCTCATCCGGGTCGTCTGGCGAGATTCATCGAGATTGTCAGGCGGGCGGATGGCTGTATTGCGCCCACGGCGGAAGCGGCAGATGTTTATCGCTTCGCAAGGCAAAACGATCACGGTTTGGCGTTCATTCCAACGCCGTATCCGCTGCACGATCTGCAGTGGGATTTTTCTGTCCCCATACAAGAGCGTGACGGGATTTTTGTGGGAACGCGCGAGTGGCAGGTTCCTTCCCGGAACCATGCAGCCGCACTCCTCGCAGCCCGCCAACTCAGCGACAGGACTGGTGCGTCCGTGACGGTTTATAATGTCGACGGCCGCGCCGGCGAGCGGCTGGTATCACACCTGGGATTTGCGCGTGACCGGCTCCAGGTGTTGAGCCGACGTGTCCGATACGCCGAATACCTGCGCAGCGTTGCGCAGCACAAAATCGTGCTCCAGATGGACACCAGCTTCGTGCCAGGCCAGGTAGCGGGCGATGCGCTCCTGTGCAGGTTGCCGTGCGTCGGCGGCAATGGCGCGGTCGATTGTCTTGGACATCCAGTCACTTGCGGTGCTGGCCGCTCCGGCGCCGAACTGGTGGAAATTGCGTCGCGTTTGTTAGCGGACCCGGATTTTTATCAGGAAACAGTCGCCGACTCTGAGCGCAACGCGCGTGAGCGACTCTCGTTCTCGGGAGCCACGGAGCAGCTCGCCCACTTCTTCAGCCAGCTCCCACGGCGACCGACCGCGGCTGCATAGCTTCGAGGTAGCAATCTTCCAGCCTGCGAACCTGCTCCTGTTGTTCAAACTTCTGACGCACGGCATCTGCACCGCGTCGTGCGATCGCACTGAGCCTCTCCGGGTCAGCGACCCCGGCGATCAACTCTCGTGCGAGAGCGTCAGCGTCGCGTTCACCGACGAGCACACCGCTCACGCCATTCTCGATTGCTTCAGGAATGCCCCCGTGGGTCGTGGCAAACACCGGGAGTCCCGTAGCCATCGCTTCCAGCATTGAGTTCGGCACACCCTCCTGATTTCCATCCGGCGCGGTCTCGCTCGGGTGCAGGAAAATGTGCGAGCCATACAACAGCGCGCGCAGCTGCGGTTGCGGCATGAAACCGGTTAAGCGGATGCGCTCGGCTACGCCAAGCTCCTGCGCCATTCCCTGTAATTCGGCGAGCAGTGGACCTTCCCCAGCGATGGTGAATTGTGCCGCCGGGTATCGCCTCGCGAACACAGCGAAAGCGCGCAGGCTTGTCTCGAGTCCTTTCTTGGCAATCAACCTGCACGCCTGCAGGAACCGCCATCCGCCATCTGTCGGCCACCTGCGGGGTTGAAAAAGAAAGTCATCCAGCGGCACCCCAGTTCGCTGAATCCGAATTTTTTCTGGCGCGCAGCCGATCCGAGTTAACGCTGCTTGCAGAGATTCCGATCGCACGAGCACCAGGCGCACAGAATCCAGCATCTTCAGAGTTGCGCAGCGATAAGCCGGCTTCTCCAGGTCGACCATCACATCGGCGCCGTGGAATGAAACGACACTCGGCTGCTGCCAGCCTCGGATCAGCGGCAGCAGATGCACAGCAATATGGCCGAAGTAGATGTGCAACATGCGCGCCTGCTTCTGGTCGAGCACACGGATCAACTCCGCCGTTTGACCGTGCGAAACCATCAACGGAACATCACGCAGTTGACGAAACCAAATTCGCCTGAAGAAGTGGGTCGCCGGCTTCGCGACGGTTGTCACATCATCGAACGGGAATCGCTCCGCGAACTCCCGTTTTTGCGCGATGACGACCGGCTGCACACGGCGTAGAGCAGTGATTTGCCGGTAGATGTGCAGCATCTCCGGCTTCAGGAAGGTCGCGCAATAACACGCGACCACCGGACGCTCAGCTGACCCGCGGTCGCGGTCAGCAATGTCGGTCAAAACCGCAGGCCGAACAGAATGATGCCGGTGATCCTGGTCGGGTTATTCGGATCGTAAGTCACGGTTTCATCTGGCGTGCCGTAGTATTTCGCAGGCGCACGGGGATTTAGCATCTGAATCGGATTCCCACGGGTAGCCCGCGGAACCGCACCTACAGGTGCGCGCGGCGGAAGAGGTGTGACAGGCTTTTCCGTTCTAACCCGCGGCGCCCGGTCAGCGGGAGCACTGAATTCCTGGGCTTGCGCTGTTCCGACCGCCGAAGCGGCGATCACGACGGCTGCGAGAAGGTATTTTTTCATAAGCGTCCATTATGAGATTCGCGCCGCAATCTCTTGCCGCGTGTTCGCCATCCACGCAGAATTAAATAGCGATGGAGTATCTTGAGAAGGCTAGACGCGTGCTCGACATCGAAATCTTCGAGCTCCAGCGGCTACGCGAACGGCTGGGTGACGAATTCTCCCGCGCCGTTCGGTTGATTAAGGAAGCCGTCGAGGCACGCGGCAAGGTCGTCGTCCTCGGCGTGGGTAAATCGGGCCACATCGGCAGCAAAATCGCCGCGACTCTGACCAGCACCGGCTCGCCCGCCGTCGTGCTCGACTCGTTGAACGCGCTTCACGGCGATCTCGGAATGGTGGCCGACGGCGACGTTGTGCTGGCACTGAGCGCGAGCGGCGAGACGGAGGAGTTGCTCCGGATCCTGCCTGCGCTCGCGCGGTTTCAGGTGCGCGTCGTCGCCGTTTGCGGAGATCCGGGATCCACGCTGGCGCAGAACTGCGAGGTTTTTCTAGACGTGAACATCGAGCAGGAGGCTTGTCCTCTAAACCTCGCGCCGACGTCCAGCACGACGGTGATGCTGGCGCTCGGCGATGCCCTCGCGATGGTGCTGCTCGAGGCTCGCGGATTCCAGAAGGAGGATTTTGCGCGGTTTCACCCGGCGGGGATGATCGGCCGGAGCGTGTTATTGCGGGTGCATCAAATCATGCGGCCGCGGGAATCACTCGCCCTGGTTTCAGGCGACACGCTGGTGCGATCGGCCCTGAAGACAATGACTGACTTGCGCGCAGGCGCGGCGGTCATCGCAGACGACGGTGGCCAACTGCTGGGCATTTTCACGCACGGAGATTTCGTACGCCATTTTCAGAATGATCCGAAAGTGGGCGAGCGACTTGTTGCGGACCTGATGACGCTGAATCCAGTAACCGTGCAACAAGACAAACTCGCAGTCGAAGTTCTCAACCTGCTCGAGCGCCATCGCATCGATGACTTGGTTGTTGTCGACGAGCAGCAGGTGCCGGTCGGGATTGTCGATTCGCAGGATTTGACGAAGCTGAAGCTGCTTTGAAGTGCGGCTACCTTCGCGTCCGCCGCTCGGGCAAATCTTCGATTCGCGTGAGGTGCAGAATGGCGAGTTCTTTCACTTTGCCGTCGACAGCGTTCGACCTGGTCGGAACACCAACGAACACACGCCCGCCGAAAACCCACGCGAACTCGGGATGCGGAACCTCATGACGCGAACCATCCGAGAGAAAGAGGCGAAACGGACGAAAGGGGGGCTCGATGACGCTGGGATCATGACGCATCAGATCATCCCCGCGTCGGGATAACAACGATGCTGGGTGAGTGCGTGCCCGTCGCTTGTAAATCTCTCAACCCTCAACTATCAACTGTCACTCATCTATGCCAGCAGCGAACGACCTCCGCAAAGGACAGGCCATCAAATACAATGGCAACATCGCCATCGTCCTGGACGTACAGCATCGCACGCCGGGAAATTTGCGGGCGTTTGTTCAGGCGATCATCCGCTACATCAACACCGGCAAGAGCGCCGATGTGCGGTTTGGCTCGACCGATAAGGTGGAACTCGTCGACGTCAGCCGGCAAACGCTCGAGTTCTCCTATAAAGACAACACCGGCTACCACTTCATGGACCCGGAGACGTACGACACCATCACTTTAAACGAGAACCTGCTCGGTGATGCGAAGGAGTATCTCGTCGAGAATCTGAAGGTTGAAGTGCTCTACACCGAAGGCCGTGCGGTGCAGGTTGAATTACCTTCATCTGTGCAGCTGAAAGTCGTCGAAGCGCCCGAAGGACTCCGCGGCGACACTGCGTCGAACGTGACCAAGCCCGCTATCCTGGAAAGCGGGAAGACTGTGAACGTGCCGCTCTTCATTCAGGAAGGCGAGATGGTGAAAATCGACACTCGCACCGGCGCCTACATGGGACGGGCGTAGTCGCGGCGGGACAGTTCTGCCTCCGGCCTTGGGACGCCGCGACTCTGCGATGTGAGTCCTGGCGATGCAATCGATCCTCCCTTTCAAACTGCACGCCTTCTCCGTAATGTGCGGCCTTCGTGGCGACACCCGGTAAAAAACACAGGCTTCGTACTGCGCGCCATCGTGGCCGGCGACGTTCTGGCCGGCTCGTAAACCTCGCGCCCGACGTCGCCTCGATTCCGCGATCGCGTGCTGGTCCGACGCCGCTGATGGTGCCGACGCGCTGGGTGAAATTCGTCGTCGCGCTGTTCCTGCTGCCGCTCTGCGCGATCTTCAGCCAGACGTTTTTCACCGTCTTCACCCGCGCCACGGTCTCTGAGCAACTCTGGGCCGGCGAAGAATTCTGGTTCTTCTCGTTAGGGGCAGTGCTCTGGTTCATCGCATTTTTCGGGCTGCCGCGTCCGCTGCTGGTTTATGTCTTTGGCCATGAACTGACGCACGCGCTTTGGGTTTGGCTGATGGGTGGCCGCGTCAGTCGATTCAGCGTGCGGCGCGATGGCGGCCACATCATCACGGATCGGAACAACTTCTGGATCGCTCTCGCGCCGTATTTTTTCCCGCTGTACAGCATCATCGCGATCGCTCTGTTCGGCGTCTCCAGTATCTTCACAGATGTGCAGTCGTACGGCCGGCTCCTTTATTCCACGATTGGCATCACGTGGGCGTTCCACTTCACGTTCACCTGCTGGATGATCCCGAAGAGCCAGACGGACCTGACGGACCACGGGACGTTCTTTTCGCTTACTGTGATCTACTTGATGAACTTGCTCCTCCTCAGCGCGATGCTGATCATCGCATCCGGGCCAATCACTTTCGCTTCCTACGGAGCAGACGTCGCGGAGAATGTGGGCAGATTTGGCGACTGGGTGAGCACGATCGCAGATCGCTTCACGCGCGCCGCGCACTCGCGGTAGAGTAGCGCAAGTTGCCAACTGGCACGCAGAAGAGAGCAACTTGAAAAGTTGCGCCACTAGCGGGCGCTCGCGTAAACGGCGAACGGCAGGATGGCCATCGCGTCGCTCAGCTGTAACGAATCGCCTTCACTCCGCAACTCGCGGCCGGTGAAAAGGTCAGTCGCGCCGGCGTGCGCAGCCGCCTCCGGCAATTCCAGAGCTGTGTCTCGCCAGCGGTCACCCGTCGCGGGAAATCCGATGCGCGACGAGAGCCGCGGCGCGAGCACGACAATCCACTCGGCGTCGTGCTCACGAGCAAAGGCAACGCAACTATCGCCAAACGAGCCGGTCAGTCGAAGTGGCGTGTAACTGCCGTGCAGAAACAACGCCGGATGCTCGCGGCGGAAACGAAGCAATCGATGTGTGACAAACATCTTTATGCGCCCATCCGGCCAATTGCCTAGCAATTCATCCGGTGCCGCATTCGTTACACCTGACAGCATCGCGCGGCGAAGCTGATAATCCACCGGCCGCCGGTTGTCTGGATCGACGAGGCTCAAGTCCCAGGTCTCGTTTCCCTGGTAAATGTCCGGCACGCCCGGGGAGGTCAGCTTCAGCACGACCTGTGAAAGGGAATTTATCGCGCCGAGCCGGGCGATCTCTTCGACAACCGGCGCGAAGCTTGGCACAAAACGCTTCCTGCCGGGATCCAGCACTGCCGCGACGAACTCGCGCATCGCGGTATCCCACGGCTCGTTAGGCTGGATCCAGCTGGTGTTTAACTTGGCCTCCTTCAGCGCCTTCGTCATGTAATCCTGGATGCGCGCGATGTATTCGGG
>JACDHZ010000155.1 GCA_013820755.1 Chthoniobacterales bacterium | reverse complement strand
TTGTGAGGCCGCAGCGCGTTTTGAAATCATCAACGCACTGGAACGGCTCGCGTGAGCGCTGCTCCAGCATTTGCTCGGCATGTTCCCGCCGCAAGCCATTCACCACGCAGAACCCGAGCCGGATTATATCATCGGACAAAACGGTGCACTCCCACTTCGACTGCATCACGCAGACTGGCTTCACCTCCAATCCGTGCCGATGTCCATCCTTCACGATCGTCGCGGGTGAGTAAAACCCCATCGGCTGATTGTTGAGCAAGCTCGCATAGAACTCCGGGGCACGATGCACCTTCAGGTACGCGCTGCCGTAGGCGAGGATCGCGAAGCTGATCGCGTGCGACTCCGGAAAACCGTAAAGCGCGAATGACGTGATTGACTGCAGAATCTTGTCGATCGCATCCGGCGCGACGTTGTTCTTCGCCATCGCGGCGCGCAGTTTCACGCTCACCTTGTTCATCCGCTCCTGCGATCGATGAAAGCTCAGCGCGCGGCGCAGCTCTTCCGCTTCATCACCGGAAAAGTTTGCCATAATCATCGCGATCTTGAGCAGCTGCTCCTGAAACAACGGGACGCCCAGCGTGCGCCCGAGCACGGGCTCCAGCCGCGGATCGTAATAGGTGATCTTCTCTCGACCCGCCCGCCGCGCGAGATATGGATGCACCATGTCGCCCTGAATCGGACCGGGGCGGATGATCGCCACCTCGACAACCACATCGTAAAAGCAATTCGGCTGCATCCGCGGCAACGTCGCCATCTGTGCGCGACTCTCGATTTGAAACACGCCGATCGTGTCGGCTTTGCACATCATGTCGAAAGTCGCGGGGTCATTTTTCGGAATGTGGGCGAGGTCGAGCGCCCGTCCGCGTTCACGACAAAGCTCGAACGCGTCCTGCATCACAGACATCATCCCGAGGCCTAACAAGTCCACCTTCACGATGCCAAGGTCCTCACAATCATCCTTGTCCCATTGCGCCACGACGCGCCCGGGCATAGACGCGTTCTCCAGAGGTACGAACGAGCTGAGCTTGTCCTGGCAGATGATCATCCCGCCCGAGTGCTGACCCAGGTGCCGCGGCAAGCCATAGATCGCGTTGTATAACGAGATGAACGCCGGCATCCGCGGGTGAGCCTTTGGCAATCCGGCCTGCTCGATTTGTGATGCGAGATCGAGCGTATGCGGGAAATCGCCGCTCGCGAAGAGGTGCGAGAAGCGATCGAGGATGCTCGGTGAGAAGTTGAGCGCCTTGCCGATCTCACGCGCGGCGCTTTTCCCCCGATACGTGATCACGTTTGCTGTCATCGCCGCGCCATGTTTGCCGTAGCGGCGATACACTTCCTGGATCACGCTCTCGCGCCGATCGCCGCTCGGCAGGTCGAGGTCGATGTCCGGCCAGCCTTTGCGGCTCTCGCTGAGAAACCGCTCGAAGACGAGGTTGTTGCTTACCGGATCGACGGGCGTGATCCCGAGGCAGTAGCAGACTGCACTGTTCGCCGCACTGCCGCGGCCCTGCACCATCACGTTGTGCTCGCGGCAGAAATTGACGATGTCCCATACGATCAGGAAGTAGCCGGAAAATTTCAGCTTCGTGATCAACGCGAGTTCTTCACCGATCTGACGCCGCACCTTTGTGCTAATCGCTTCATAACGTTGCTGCGCACCGAACCACGTGATGGTCCGCAGGAACGAATCCATGTCGTGCCCCGCCGGCACGGAGAAATCGGGAAATGCGTAGCCGATATTCTCGAGTGAAAACTCCAGCCTGTCGGCGAGTCGCTCCGTGTTGGTGATGGCTTCCGGCAAATCACGAAACAGCTCACGCATTTCCGCGTCGCTCTTCAGGTGGCGCTCGGCGTTTTGAGTTAGCAACCTGCCCGCTGCGTCGAGGTGTGTGTGCTCGCGTATGCAGGTAAAAACATCGAGCACGTCGCGTCCATGCGCCGTCGCATATTGGACGTCGTTTGTCGCGAGCAGCGGCAACTTGTGTGCTGCGGCCAGATCAATGAGTCGCTGATTGAGCTTCTCTTCGCCGCGCACGAAATGGCGCTGAATTTCGATGTAGACATTTTCGTGCTGAAAACTGCGGACGAGCATTTCCAGCTGCGCCTCCTGTTGTGCGCGCCGCTCTCCGCTTCCCATCGACGAAGTTCCTGCCAGTGCGACCAGTCCTTCGGTGAATGCCGGCAATTCATTCCACGTGATTGCGCATTTGCCTTTTTCATTCCGTAGATGCGCCTGTGTCAGGAGTTCGCACAGATGCTGGTATCCCATGCGATCCTTCACGAGCACGGGAAGGATGCTGCCGTCTTCCATCGTCAGCTCGCAGCCGACGATTGGTCGCAGACCTTTCTCACGCCCCGCTACAGAGAAGCGTTGGGACCCATAAACGCCGTTGCGATCGAGCAACGCCGCTGCAGGCATCCCGAGATCCGCGGCAACTTCAGCTATCTGCTCAGGGAACGAACCGCCGCGCAGAAAGCTGAACGCACTGCACGCATGGAGTTCGACGTAGGCCATAGCGCGTCATTGTTCCGCTAATCGTAAATGCCATCCACCTGCCACTCTTCTCCTGTCGAATGGCAACGGCAGAGCGTGCCGTTCGAGAGCTGCAGATCCCATTCGGCGCGAGCCCATGCGTTCCGATCCCACCAATTGCCCGATGTGACGTATGGCCCATCCTGCGCCGACACTTGGCCATGGAGTTCTGCCGCGCGGACATGCGCGGGCTTATTCTCCGCAAGTAGAATCGAAGCGCGCAATGCCGGACGATAGCGCCGCAACGCAAATGTCGGCGGCGATGGTTGCACGTCTGCCGCCGAGTTGCTCTCCGGCAAATGCCACGAGAATGGCTCTATCCGGAAAGCATCCGGCCGATGCGTCTCTTCCAGGACCGGCGTGCCGACACACTCCGCGCCTAACAAACCAGTCAACCGCGCCAGCGTCTCAGACAGCTGCGTCGGGTCGCGCAGCGCTGTCTCGAACAAACTCCATTGCTGCTGCACCGGCTTTGTCGGTCCGGCTTCGAGCGTGACGGCGACGATCGGCGACTCCGATTTGAAATTCTCGAGATGCGTCTGCAGCATCCGGAACAGCACTTCCACGTTGTTGCTCGGCTCCGGGATTTTGAACAGGTGCTCGTAGGAGTTTTTATCGCTGAATGTGATTCGGAGCTTTAGCTCCTTCGCAACGAAATAGAGCGCGCTCAGCCGCACCGAAAATTGCTGCAAAAATCGATGCAGCATGAACAGGAGCGGCTCGCTGGTTTCGACTTCGTTCTCAAATTCAAACGTTTCTACGTACGCCTCCGGCGGCTGCACCAGCTTCAGGAGACGCGTGGATTTGCCGCTCGCGCGTTCCCACATCTGCACTCCTTGCGAGCCGAGCCGGCTGCTCACCTGCTCTTTATCAAGCGCTGCAAACTGCCCCAGCGTGTGAATGCCCCACTTGCGTAGTATTGCGATGACGTGACGAACTTCGGCCGCGCGATCGATCTCCGTCTTCTTTCGCGCCGCCATGTCACTCCATCAACGCCGCGCCTGCGGCAGGAGGCGTGCCTTCACTTCATCAGAGAGCGAGGAATTCGTGATCCATGCGCTCGCGCGAGTCACATCGGTCCTCAGCCACGCAGACGCAATGGATTCCATCTGGCTGTTGCGGACGTTCTCGTTGCCAATTGTCTCCGCCCATTGCGCGGCAGTCTGTGGATCAGAGGAAGCAACCCGGCGGCTGTACGCACTCACCGCCGCATCACGCGAACCGCCCGGGGGCAATGTGCCAAGCCACGCTCCCGCAGCATACAGATCATTTTGCGACCAGCGGTTCATCAGGCTCTCGGTCGCGCGTTCGCGTGTTTTGCCTTCTGGAAATGCTGCGATCCAGCTGCTCGCCGCCTGCGGATCTTCGCCACCCCACTGCCACGCCACGGCCGCGGTGGCACTGCTTTGAGCTTCGCCGGTCGTTATCTGCCCAACCAGCCTCGCCGCTTCGCGTGGATCAGATTCGCCAACGACCGAAACAATCGCCGGCAACACGGCATTGCGCAGCGTCGGGTCCGGCAACGTGCGTGCCCACCGTAACGCCGCATCGGGATCATTCCGGGCCCACTGGCGCGACACGTTCTCCAACAAAGTGTTTCGTCCATCAGCTTCAGTGGAGCGGGACGCGTAATCGGCCGCCGCTTGCGGATCGGCATCGCTCCATAGTGAAATGATATTTGTAAGCGCGTTCTCCCGCGCCTGCCCTTGCGGCAAGCGTTGTGCCCACGTAACCGCAGCCTGGATATCCGTGTTAGCTAATTGCATCGCCACGGCGGCAGTTGCGTCCTCCTGCACTTTGCCCGCAGGCAGCGACGCCACATATTCCGCCGCGCCGGATGGATCGGCTTGCGACCAGCTCATCAACGCGAAGCGCAATGCGTTCCGCTGTGCCTCGCCGGCCGGCAATTGCTCGGACCATGTGAGCGCCGCACGCGCATCTGTCTGCGCCCACTGCCGCGCGATGTTGCCGATGGATTGATCGCGCACCGAGCCGGGCGGCAGTCCATTCACCACCGTCGCCGCGCGTTGCGGATCTTTGTTCGCCCAGCTCGACAAAATATTTTGGAGCGCGTGATTCCGTCCCTGCCCCGGCGGCAACGTGTTTGCCCATGCGAACGCTGCCTCCGGATCCTGGTTCGACCAATTTGAGCCAATCACCTGGATCGCTGCGTCGCGGCTGGCGCCCGGCGGGAGTTGTGCGGCGCGTTCAGCGGCGGCGACCGGATTGGCCGCGGTCCACTTGCTGAAAATGGGCCAATAGAGGTTCTGGCGATTCCGACCAGCGGGAAGAGTCTGGAGAAACGTCAGCGCGGCGTTCGGATCTTTTTCAGCCAGCGCTGAGACGATCGTTTGGAGCGCCTGATCACGCGCGGGGCCGGGTGGGAGTTGCTGCGCCCAGGCCGTTGCAGTGGTCGGATCCCGCTCCGCCCAACCCGAAACTGCGCTCGTGATCGCCCAATTGCGCGAAGTGCCAGCCGGAAGGCTCTCCGCATATCCGATCGCACCTTGCGCATCAAACTCGGCCCAGCGGCCAACGATGAGCGACACGATCATGCTTTTCTCCTGCGGCTTTTGCAGGCTTTCGGCGAACGCGAGCACTTCGCGCACATTCTTGGGATTTATTGCGTCGGCTAGCTTACTAAAGGTTGCATACGTGTGCCGGCTGTTCGGTCGCGCCATCGCCGCTTTCATCCGCGTGATGATGTTGTCGCTGGAGACTGCATCAGTCCTGTCAGAATCGTCGCTGCTGTTACTGCTGCTGACGATTGGACCCGCCGCCGCGGGCTTCACGTCGCGCGGCGAACTGTCGGCCGACTGCGCCGATGCGGTTGTTCGTTGCGCCGGTGGAGTTCTACTCGCACCCCGGGATGTGAAATGGCCGATCGCGATGCCGGCTAAAAGCGCCGGGACTGCAATGCTGATCGGCAAAATGAATCGCTTCACGTCATTCATAATAGAGAAGAGTAGTAGATGTTCAACTGAACGTATTAAGTGAGCTTTGGCAGTCTACTCCAAGGTAGCGCAAGCCTCTGGCTTGCGACATGCACCGAGACGGTTGCACTACTTTTCTGGCCTCAGATGATCTTCACGGGACAGCTCGGCAGTGCTTTCAAAAACGCGCGGCCATACGGCTTCGTCACGATTCGGTTGTCGAGCACAACCACAATCCCCTTGTCGCTCTTCGTCCGGATCAGCCGCCCCACACCCTGACGGAATTTCAGGATCGCTTCCGGCAGCGAATATTCGCTAAACGGATCGCCGCCGCGCTCCTGCACCAGTTCCAGCTTCGCCTCGATCAGCGGCGAATCCGGCACCGCGAATGGCAGCCGCGTGATGATCACATTCGAAAGCGCATCGCCCGGAACATCGACGCCCATCCAAAAGCTGTCCGTGCCGAAAAGCACACTGCGCTCCGTCGTCTTGAATTGCTCCAGCAACCTACCGCGCGGCGCACCCTGCCCCTGCACCAGCAGATTCATCCCATTCTCCGCGAAGAACGGCTCCATCTCCTCGGCGAGCTGCTGCATGCCGCGATAGCTCGTGAATAAAACAAATGCGCGGCCATTCGTCTCCTCCACGAAACGTCCCACCCACTCGGCGAGCGCGGCATTGTAGTTGGCATCGCGCGGATCGGGCATTTTCTGCACGACGAACAGCTTCATCTGCGCGCGAAAATCGAATGGGCTGCCGAGTTGCAATGCCTCCGCTTCCATCGCCCCGACGCGCCGCCGGAAATAAGCGAGATCGCGCTGGCCGACGGCGAGCGTTGCGCTTGTCATGATGCAGCAGCAGTCCTCGCGAAAAATCATCCGCCGCAGCACTGGCGCGATGTCGATCGGTGCCGCATGCAGCGACAAGAACTGCGCCGCCTTACCCGTCCGCTCGATCCAGTAGACATGGCCTTCCGCGCCTTGCTCCAAGAACGTGACAATACCTACCCGCACGTCGCGAATTCGCTGGGCGAGTTCCTGCAGCTCCGCTTTGAGAAATTCGTCTTCCGTGCGCTTCACCACCTCGATGATCCGCGCCTGCATCGCCACCAGTCGCGCGCTGATCGTATCCGGCACAAAATCAAC
>JACDHZ010000039.1 GCA_013820755.1 Chthoniobacterales bacterium | reverse complement strand
AAGGTGTTGCTCGCATTGCGGCACGTCATCGTTGAGATGGAGAATCGGTACAAGATTTTCGCTAAAACCGGGGTGCGAAACATCACCGGCTTTAACGCGCAACCGGCAAAGAAGACGCAGAAGGAACTCGACGGCAATGAATCGGCAAAAGACGCCGCGGATGGCGACCAGGAAGAGAGGCCGCTGGTCGGCTCGGTGGAGGAATACACGCAGAAGCTGAACATCCAGGTGCGGCGCGATGACGAGCCGATTATTCCGGACAAGCTGCCTTACATCGTCGTGATCATCGACGAGCTCGCCGATTTGATGCAGACCGCGCCGGCAGATGTCGAAAGCGCCATCGCGCGCATCACGCAAATGGCGCGCGCAGCCGGTATTCATCTCATCGTCGCCACGCAGACGCCTCGCGCTGACGTCGTGACCGGCGTGATCAAAGCAAACATCCCCAGCCGCATCGCATTCCAGGTCGCATCGAAGATCGACAGCCGCGTGATCCTCGACGAGAACGGCGCGGACCGTTTGTTAGGCCAGGGGGATATGCTTTACCTGCCGCCCAGTACGTCGCGGCTGATTCGTGCGCAGGGCGTACTCGTTACTGATGAGGAGATCCGGCGCCTTATCGATTTCGTCTCGGCGCAGAGCCCGGCATCGTACGACCTTGCCATCCACGAGAAGATCTCGAACAGCGGTGCTGCTGAGGAGGGCGAGGAAGTCACCGATGAAGACGAAGAGCTCGTTGAAAAATGTCTTGAGATCATCCGGCAGGAAAAACGTGCCTCCACTTCCCTGCTCCAGCGCCGGCTCCGGCTCGGCTACACCCGCGCCGCGCGGATCGTTGATATTCTCGAGCAGCGAGGCATATTGGGCCCCGGCGAGGGCGCGAAGCCGCGCGAGATTCTCGTCGATCTCGACGCCGCGGTTTAACGACTCGATAAACATCGATGGAAGGCTTGGGACAAAAGTTTCAAAAGGCACGCGTGGCGCGTAATCTCACGCTTGATGAGGCCGCGCGGATGACCAAGATCCGCCCGAACAAACTCGCAGAGATCGAGGCGGAAAACTTCTCGAACTTCCCGAGCCTCGCATACGCCAAAGGATTCGTGCTGATCTACGGCAAGTTTCTCAACGTTGACGTCTCGCCATATCTCGACGCGTTTGAAACTTCGGAACACATGACCGTCGACGGCTATTCGTATCTGCAGGACAACCCGGCGCCGAAACCGCGCCGGACCGCGGTTGCGCGTCGCGAACCTTCAGGCAGCAAGAGTTCGTTGCTTCCGCTTGTGATCGGAATCGTGGTGCTGATCGCCGGATTCGCGCTGCTGAAACTGATGATGGATATCCGGCGCATCAAGCCGACGAGCAGCCAGCGCGATGCGCAGGCTCTGGCATCGGCGTCACCTGCTCCAAGCGTCATCGACACCTCCAGTCGCGTCGTCGCGCCGCGCGCTTTGCCGCTCGACAGCACGCCCGCGCCGTCTGCCGCCGCAGCTGCTTCCCCGGCGTCGGTTGCGGAACCGGCCGCCGAACCGAGCCTGACGCCGGCCGCCCCGTCAAGCGCCATCGCAGCGATCGCGACTCCGCAACCGGCGGTTGGGACGATGCCTGAGTTGGCCGAGGGAGAACCGGAGATACGGCGAGCGGAACCGGTGCGTCCGGAAGATCTGCTGAACACTCGACCCGCGATCGCGACTACATCACCGGCGGTGAACCAGTTCGACATTCGACCCCTGAGGAAAACGTACATCAAAGTTGTCGTTGATAACCAGGCGCGAGGCTCGTTCGAGCGATGGATCGATGCCTCGGCAGGGCTGCTCCAGCTTCGCGGGCAGCGAATCACGGTGAAGGTGCTGGATCCGCGAGATGTTGAGATCCGCAAGAACGGCAGGCTGGTCTCGGGTCGCGACATCGACATCACGATGCAGTAATCGCGTTCTCCCGACGCGTTACCTACCCATGAGTGATTTTCCTTCTGTTGCGCCCGTTACGACCTCGGTGCAAGCAGCCCCCAAAGTGGGCATGATCAGCCTCGGGTGCGCGAAAAATCTCGTGGATGCAGAGATCATGCTCGGGAGCGTGCTGCAACATGGGATGCAAGTGACGGCTGACGCTGAAGACGCAGACGTGCTGGTTGTGAACACCTGTGCATTTATCGACGCCGCGAAACAGGAATCCATCGACGCGATTCTCGAGGCTCATCAGCAGCGAGGATTACAAAAAAAAACGGGCCAGAAACTGATCGTCAGTGGCTGTATGTCGCAGCGCTTCTCGAAGGAACTGAGCGAGCAATTGCCCGAAGTCGACGCGTTCATTGGCCTGGACCAGGTCGCGCAACTCGGCGCGATCGCCCGGCAGGTACTCGCTGCGCAACCTTCGCTGATGGAGGCCGATCCGCTGCATCTTGTCACGTCGCGGCCAACTTACATACCCAACTGGGACACGCCCCGTTTTCGACTGACGCCGTCGCACAGCGCCTATTTGAAAATCGCGGAGGGATGCAATCACCCGTGCAGCTTTTGCGTGATTCCGCGGATGCGTGGGCGGCATCGCAGCCGTCCGCCCGCTTCCGTTCTCGCGGAGGTGCGGTCGCTGGTGGCCGAAGGTGTCAAAGAGATCAACCTCATCAGCCAGGACACAACCTACTACGGTATGGATTTGTGGACGGAGAAAGCGGGGCCGCGGCAGCCCGCCGACTCGACACGCGGAGTCACCCTTCCGGCACTTTTGCGCGAAATCCAGGAAATCCCGGGCGAGTTCTGGGTGCGGCTCCTCTACACGCATCCAGCGCATTGGAGCCGCGAGTTGATCGAGACGATCGCCGAGTGCGACAAGGTCGCGCGCTACATCGACATGCCTCTCCAGCACATCGATGAAGTGATGCTGCGGCGTATGGGTCGCGAGACGAGCCGGCAACACATCGAAGATTTGATTGGCGCGATTCGCGCTGGTATTCCCCGCGTAGCGATTCGCACAACGTTCATCGTCGGTTTTCCTGGCGAGACTGATGCGGAATTCGGTTCGCTGTTCGAGTTTATCGAGCGGGTGCGGTTCGACCGCCTCGGCATTTTCAAATACTCACAGGAAGAAGGCTCCCGCGCCGCAACAATGCCCGAGCAGGTTCCGACGCGCATCAAGAATGCGCGATACCGCCGCGCCATGGGTTTGCAGCAACAAATTGCGCGACAAATTGCGGAGTCGCGCGTCGGACGCGAGCTGACATTGCTTGTGGATCAGCCGCACGTGGCGCGTTCTGAAGCCGATGCGCCGGATGTGGACGCCACCGTTATCCTGTCGGACCGAGCGCCTGTTGGAGAGTTCATCACCCGGCGAATCACCGGCAGCCGTGGCTACGATCTACTCGCTTAGGGACGCTCGAGCTAATCGACCTTCGCAAAACGTCAGCCTGTCCCGTTTTCCCAAGTTAACGAGTGACAAGTTCGGCGCGTTTCGGCAATTTTTTCAGCGGATTCTGCCCCCATGTCCGAACCTAACGAACCGGAGAAGGAGACTGCTCGGGTCACGTTACCGCCAGGTGCGAGTAGCGGCGCGCCGGGCGAAACGGCGCGAACGGATCTGCCGAAGCCCGAGCCGGACAAGTCTAAACAAGCTGCGGCGCCGATTCCTCAACAGTTAAAACCAGTGGCGCCGCCACCGATATCCGGCCCACCTATGCCGACGCCTCCACCATGGGCGCCGGTTCGTCCCCCTTTGGCACCACCGCTGTCGCCCCACGTACCTTCTGCCCGCTTGACCCGCGAGATTGTACCTGATCAAGGGGAAATCGCTCCTGGGCCGATAGCTCCAATGCCGCCGCGCCCGCGCGTTCTCCCACCGGCTCCGCAAGTTTTGCGACCGACCGTTCCGTCGCCCGGCGTCTCAGCTGCGCCTGCGAATTACCCCGGCTCTGCGCCGCAAACCGGGCCCCGGAAGGAGACTGCCCGCATAAGCACCGAGCCCGAGCGGCCCCCTCCCGGAGTAAAGATCAGTACAACGCAGCCTTCGCTCACCATTCCCCCGGCCGTCGAGACAGGCTCACCTGTAATGACACGACGCCCGGTCGGCCCAATTGAAGTGGCGCCAGGGGTGACACCCACCGGCGCTGACGCGATTCCGATGCCGCTGATCTGGGCCGCATTCGGAATTTCGGCTGTCGCTTTGATTATTCAGATTTGGAACTACTTTGCCTCCTGACTATGGATAATTCAGCCACTGTAACGATCGACGAAAGCAATTTTGAAGCGGAAGTAACCCAGAGCGCCACGCCAGTGGTGGTGGATTTCTGGGCTGAATGGTGCGGGCCGTGCAAAATGATTTCGCCGCTCCTCGACGAGGTCGCGAAAGAGAACGCCGGCCGCGTTAAAATCGGCAAAGTCGATATCGATAAAAACCAGAGCCTCTCTTTCAAGTACAACGTGCGCGCAATTCCGACGCTCCTGTTCTTCAAGAACGGCCAGGTCGTTGATCAGGTCACCGGCATGACGAGCAAGAAAGACTTGCTTAGTCGTGTCGAGG
This sequence comes from Chthoniobacterales bacterium, assembly GCA_013820755.1. Lineage (GTDB taxonomy): Bacteria > Verrucomicrobiota > Verrucomicrobiia > Chthoniobacterales > UBA10450 > JACCTI01. Next base: position 13,749 of record JACDHZ010000039.1, on the reverse strand, counting down.
CACTCGCGTAAGCCCGCCGGTGCAGCTGAACTGCGCCCGGCGCGGCTCGAACGCGCAACCTACAGCTTCGGAGGCTGTCACTCTATCCAATTGAGCTACGGGCGCAGCTGCCGCACACTATAGCGATCGCACATTCCGACCACAACTGTCGCAAGCGTCCGGATACCATCATCGCTGGCCTTTCCCGTTTGCATTTCACCGGTGGCCGACTGAAAATGATCGCCCGCGCGCGGAGAAACGCCAGCCGGTGTCAAGCGACCATGAGCACGATCATCGAGACCATCGAACAAGAGCAGCAGAAGAGCGACGTCACAGAATTCAAAGTGGGCGATGGTGTCCGCGTTCACACGCGCGTCCGGGAAGGCGATAAAGAGCGCATCCAGATCTTTGCTGGAATCGTGATCGGCCGCAAAGGGCGCGGCATCAATGAGACGTTTACCGTTCGCCGCATTTCCTACGGGGAGGGCGTGGAGCGTGTGTTTCCGATTCACTCGCCACGCATCGCGAAAGTAGACGTCGACAAACCGGGCCGCGCGCGGCGTGCGAAGCTAAACTACTTACGCGACCGCAAAGGTAAGGAAGCCACAGCCGTCCGGGAGTAGACCGAGGGAGTCATGCCTGCAGTTTTCTGCAGTGAGTACGTGAATGTTCGCACGCGCCGTGCTTAAAGTAGCGCCGATGCGCCGCTGCGGTTTTCGCCAGGAACGTAAACTCCGCGGGATCGGCTATTCCGCGATTGCTGGTATCGATGAAGCGGGCCGCGGCGCGCTTGCTGGCCCGGTCGTCGCCGCGGCAGTTCTTCTGCCGGAGAAGTTCAAGCACAACCGTTTGAATGACTCCAAACAACTCCTGCCCGAGCGCCGCGAAGCGATCTACCGCGACCTGGTCGGCAACGGCTCAATCGTATGGGCCGTGGGCATCGTTGACTCCATCGAGATCGACCAGATCAACATCCTCCGCGCCACTCACAAAGCGATGCGTGCTGCTATTGATGCTCTCGCCGTGGTCCCTGATCATGTGCTCATCGACGGCCTGCCGGTCTACCCTTTCCCGCTGCCGCAAACAGCCATCGTCGATGGCGATTGCGTCAGCCTCAGCATTGCCGCCGCGAGCGTCATCGCGAAGGTCACGCGCGACATGATGATGCGCCAGTTCTGCGCGCGATTTCCCGAGTATTGTTTCAGTCAACACAAAGGCTACGGGACAGAGTTGCACCTGATGAGACTTCACGCCCTCGGCCCGTGCCCGATTCACCGCCGGTCCTTCGAGCCCGTCGCGCAGCCGCTGTTTGGGTTTGCACGGCCAACGGCTAAACACGACGTAGCCAGTGCCATCTCCTCGCGTAGCGTGGATTGCGAGTGCAACGCGTCAACAGAACACGATCCGATCGGCTCCGTTCCTTCCATCTCGGCAGCGTGATGAGCTCGCTTTGGGGAGCCCTCGCCTCGTTTTTTGCGCAGTGGCGCAGCCGCTTCGTCGACTTCAAACCTGAGCACCTCCGCCGCGGAGAAAGCGGGGAAAAGCTCGCCGCGCAGTTTCTCCGCCGGCACCGTTACAAGATTCTCCACCGCAATTTTTGCGGCCATAGCGGCGGCGAAATCGATATCGTCTGTCGCGATGGCGACACACTCGTGTTCGTTGAAGTCAAAACGCGTGGGAGCGAAGATTTCGGCCGCCCTTACGACACGATTCGCAGGGAACAAAAACGACGGATCTCACGCGGCGCGCTCGCGTGGCTGCGCATGCTGGACAATCCAGACATTTTGTTCCGCTTCGACGTAGTGGAGGTGGTCATGCCGCGCGGTGGGAACCCACAGCTCGAGCTGATCCGCAACGCCTTCAGCCTCTCAGAGCCGTTGGTTTATTGAAACATATGACCCGTCGCACATGACCATTCGTGCACATCGTTTGCGGACCCTCCTTCACTTGTGCGTAGCCTCGGTTGCTGTTGTCATAGTTCGTCCGGCGATTGGAGGAATCACTCTCACCGGCAAAGGAGCCGTCGAAGCCGATTGGACGAAAGATGCGCCGGGCGTGCGCCACCGCATTACCCCCGCTGACCTCCCGTCTCCGTTCGCCACGGAATCCGCGACTAACAGCCCGCGCGAAGTCGCGCGCCCGGACGGTGCGCAGCCGCAGGTTCCAGAGGGGTTCAAGATCGAAATATTCGCCTCCGGGTTCAAGAACCCGCGCTACCTCCTCACCGCGCCGAATGGCGATATCTTCGTCACCGAGAGCCGCGCAAACAGCATCAAAGTCCTGAGGGACACAGACGGCGATGGCAAACCAGATCTGACCGAGAGTTTCGCCACCGAAGGATTGAACAGGCCCTTCGGCATCGCGTTTCATCCGCCGGGAAACGACCCGCAGTTCCTTTACGCCGCGAATACCGACGGCGTCGTTCGTTTCCCGTATCGAAACGGCGACACCAAAGCACGCGGCCGAGTCGAGAAGCTCGGCGCGCACCTCTCGGGTGGCGGGCTGCTACGCGGCGGCGGGCATTGGACGCGCGATCTCACGTTCGCGCCGGACGGCAAGAAAATGTATGTGTCGATCGGCTCCTTCTCGAACGTTTCCGATAACGAACGGGAGTCGAACCGCGCCCGCATCTTCGAGTTCAATCCCGATGGCACCGGCAAGAGCATTTTCGCTTGGGGCGTGCGCAACGCAGTCGGCATCAAGTTCCGCCCCGGCACCAACGATCTCTGGATGAGCGTGAACGAGCGCGATGAGCTGGGCGATGGCCTGGTGCCGGATTATATCAGCCGGGTTGAACGCGGCGGATTCTACGGCTGGCCGTGGTTTTACATTGGGAAAAACCAGGATCCGCGACACAAAGGCAAGAAACCGGAGCTAGCCGACAAAGTCATCGTGCCGGATCTCCTCGTGCAGAGCCATTCAGCAACGTTGAACCTGTGCTTCTATGACGGAGCGCAATTCCCTGCCGACTATAAAGGCGACATCTTCGCCGCCTTCCACGGCTCGTGGAACAAGACCCGCCGGACCGGGTACAAAATTGTCCGTGTCCCCCTCGATAAATCGACTGGCAAACCGCGCGGCGACTACGAGGACTTCGTTACCGGCTTCGTCACACCGGAAGGGAACGTCTGGGGCCGGCCAGTGGGGATCACCGTCGCGAAAGACGGCGCGTTGCTCTTCAGCGAGGACGCGAATGGCACCATCTGGCGCGTCAGTTACGCAAGATAGCCGCGGCCCAATGCAAACCTGAGGCACAAAAGGTGGCGACTACAGCGCGTCGCGGCTACAGCTGGCAGCCGTGTCGCTAAAGCACTTACAGCAGCTCGTACGACAAGACGCTGAGGCAATAGATCGCGGCTGTTTCGACGCGCAGAATGATTGGGCCAAGGGTTATTGGCAGACAGCCGTGGCTCCGTGCGAGATTCAACTCCGCCGGGGTGAAGTCGCCCTCCGGACCGATCAGCATCAGAGCACTTGCCGGCCGGATACCTTCGTGCGTGGCAGAGTAGTCCGCGAGGATCTGCTTCAGGTGCAGCGCGTCCGATTGCAACGAACCGATGAGCTGGAGATCGAATGATTGTCGCTCGCCGAAGAGCTGCGCGAGCCCGCGCGGTGCGCCGACTTGTGGCAGCCAGTTCTGACCGCATTGTTTCGCCGCTTCGATCGCGACGGTTTGCCACTTTGTCTGCTTCTGGGCCGCTTCTTCGTGATCGAGGCGCACCACCGTCCGATCCGACACGATCGGAACGATCTCGGCTGCGCCGATCTCCACCGCTTTCTGTACGATGAGGTCCATGTTTTTCCCTTTTGGAATCGCCTGTCCAAGCGTGATCCGGCAGCGAAGGGGCGGCGTGGAAGCCTCGTGGACTTTGCGAAATTCGACTTCGCGGCTGTTAATTGAGGCGACCTCGGCCGTGATCTCACGTCCGGCGCCGTTGAACAGGACGGCTTTGTCGCCAGGCTGTATCCGAAGAACATTGCGCGCGTGGTGCGCCTCCGATCCGGCAACGCGGAGAGCGTCCGGGTGCCACTCGGCGGGCGCCAGATAGAAGCGGTGCATCTGCTGGGAACGCGGACTTCGAAGCGTGCGGTGCTGGAGCGTGGCCGAGCGGGTGCGCCATTTCAACGCAGCGTTACCGGAAGAACTCCTTTGCGCGGTCGAAGAAGCCCTTGCGCAGCGGCGTGTTCTCGTCGCCGCACAGCTCGGCAAATTCCTCCAGCTTCCGGCGTTGCTCGCTGTCCAAGCGAGTGGGTACTTCCACTAACAAACGCGCCAGGAGATCGCCACGACCGCGGCCGTTGACGTTCACGATCCCTTTATCACGCAACTTGAATATCTGCCCGCTCTGCGTGCCAGCGGGGACTTTGAGGTTTGCTTTCCCTTCAAGGGTCGGAACTGCTACGTCACCGCCTAGGGCAGCAAGCGCGAAAGGGATCGGGAGTTCGCAGTAGAGGTTATCGTCCTCGCGTTGAAAGATCGCGTGCTCCTTTACATGGATGACGACGTAAAGGTCGCCGCGCTCGCCGCCGCGAATGCCTGCTTCACCGTTGTGCGAAGACCGAAGACGCGAGCCTTCGGCAATGCCAGCGGGCACTTTCAGCTTGATGCGACTCAGCTTCTCGACCCGGCCTTCCCCTTCGCACGCCCGGCACGGTTTCTCGATAATCTGGCCTACGCCGCGACAACGCGGGCATGTTTGCGATACCTGGAAAAAGCCGCGCGAGCTGATGACCTGACCTCGGCCGCCGCACGTGGGACAACTGATCGAACGGGAGCCGGACTCGGCACCGTTGCCTTCGCACCTGTCACACGTGTCGAGCTTGCGGACTTCAATCTCCTTTTCGGCACCGAACGCCGCTTCTTCTAGCGTGATCTGCATGTCGTACCGGAGGTCTGAGCCACGCTGCCGCCCCTCGGGATCGACTTGTGCGCCGCCGCCACCGAAGAACGTCTCGAAAATGCCGCCGCCGCCGCCCGCCGCTCCGCCGCTGAAGACTTCGCGGAAGATGTCGAATGGATCGTGAAAGCCTCCGCCTCGACCGAATCCCCCAGCCTGCGCGAAGGCGGCATGGCCATAGCGGTCGTATGCGGCGCGTTTTTGCCCGTCCATCAGCACGTCGTAGGCTTCACCGAGTTCCTTGAACTTCTCCTCGGCTCCAGCGTCGTCAGGATTTTTATCGGGGTGAAACTTGACCGCAAGCTTTCGATACGCGCGCTTTATATCCTCCTCCGACGCATCGCGCGTGATGCTCAGGATTTCGTAATAATCTCGCTTGGTTGTCGCCATCGAAGTTGCCTCGGAAACGCGGAGCCTCTGCTAGCGGGCAGAGAAATCAACGCTGCGCGTGCCCGCTGGAAACCACGACACTGGACGGCCGGAGGAGGCGATCTCTCAATCGATATCCGCGCCGTGTCTGCCGAATGACGGTGCCTTCCGGCACACCAGTGCTCGCCTCACGTGCGATCGCTTCGTGGAGATTCGGATCGAACTTCTGTCCCTCCGCATCGATCGGCTGCAAGCCATTGTCGGCGAGAAACTCGGTGAGCTGTTTCAACACCATACTCATGCCGGAGAAAATCGGCGACGATTCGCTTTCCGCGCGTGCGGCAGAGAGGCCCAGCTCGAAATTGTCGATAATCGCGATGAGGCGCTCGAGCAATGAGCTATTGGCGTATTTGATCGCCTCTTCCTTCTCGCGCGCCGCTCGTTTTTTGTAGTTATCGAAGTCGGCCTGGCTGCGAAGCGCAAGGTCGCGGAACCGATCCAGATCCCCCTGGAGACTGGAGGTTGCGTCCTCGCCCTGCTCTTGCTCGTTCTCCACTTCGGTCGCGGCGGTTTGCATTGGAACCGATTCGGTCGTCTCGGCTGCGTGGGATTGCTTTGTGTTGGTCATGTCTTGCGAATTGCGATCAAAGTGATGTCGTCGTTCTGCGGGGTGCTGCCAACGAACTTTCGCAGGTCATCGATCAATCGCGTGATCACCGCAGGCGCGCCTTCCCTGGCGCTGGCCCTAATGGATTCCATCGTCCGCTCGATGCCGTATTCGTCGCCGTCGCCGTCGAGCGCTTCAGTAAACCCATCCGTGTATAGGATCAGGCAATCGTCCTTCTCCAGACGTACGTCGAAGTCGCCCGTTATCCTATCGAACACGCTCCCACTGTCAATTCCGAGCACCAGTCCGGGAGGCTTGATCGCAGTGAGTTCGCCCGTCGCACTGCGATAGAAAAGCGGTGCATCATGACCAGCCCGCGACAGCGTCACAGTGGCGTGCGCGTGGTCTAGAACAAGGTACGCCATGCTGATGAACATATCCTCGCGGATGTCCGGATAGAGCTGGCGGTTAACCTTCTTCAATACTTCGGACGGCGAGGAGCATTCCGGCGCCTGGCTGCGGAGCACGCTCCGGCAGATCGCCATAATCAACGACGCTGGTACGCCTTTCCCCGAGACGTCCGCGATCGCCACGCCGAGGTGTTCCGGGTCAATCGCGATGTAATCGAAGTAGTCGCCGCTAACCTGGCTGGCCGGGATGTTGATGCCACTGATCTCGAACCCGGGGATGGTCGGCGCTTCCGACGGAAGCAGGATGCGCTGGATCTCTCGTGCGATCTGCAGGTCGTGATCGAGTCGTTTCTTCTCGTTGGCCTCGGAGTAGATCACCGCGGTGTAAAGCGCGAATGCGGATTGTTCGGCGATTGATTTGAACACCACGAAATCACTCGCAGTGAAGGCAGCATTCGTGGGCCCGTTTGCGAGCGCAAGTACACCCATGTTTTGCTTGCCGTAGAGCAGTGGTGTAACCATGACCGAGGCGGTCCCGAACGTGGTATTCTGCAGTGCGGACAGCTCCGGCGCGTCGGCGAGATCTGTGAGAATCAGCGCCTCACCCTTCTCCCATGCGCGCCCAATTATCCCTTCCCCGACGTTGATCGCATGCGATCGCAGGTACGTTTCCAACGCAACGGGCGTGCTGGCACCCTGCTGGAGTACCGGCTGCGGCACGTCAAGAAGCGGCGGGCAACCTCTAGAGACATACGCCGGTGCGAGCTTTGTGCCCCCTCGTTCGACGACGTAAAGCGCACCGCCGTGCGCATCCAGAATCCGCGCTGCGCCTTCGACGATGAGCCTGTGCAGATCAGCCGCGCGGATCGTGTCCGTAAATGCCGCACCAAGACCGTGCAGAAAATCGAAGACGAGGGTTTCCTCGACCTGAATCTCTTCATTAGAGCGTTCAAGTTGGCGGATTCGCCCGACCTCAGCCCGCCATGTCCAAAGCCATCCCAGGAGGCTGGCGACGAGCAGCCCGAGAAGAAGCAGTGGCCACATGACTCAGGCCGGACTACTTCGCGGCGGACTCTTGATGCAGGTCTTGTTTTAAGTAATCGAGAACGTCTTTGAACCGCGAAACGTTCTCCGGTGCCGCTTCACACAACGCCTCGTGCGCGTCGAGCATTTGCTGCGCCTGCTGCTGCTTTTCGGCGGAACGCTCCGGCGGAGCGGTTGCCTCCAGGTCCTTGCAATCCGGAGCAGTCGAACCATTTGAATGAATGCTGAATATCTGATCCAGCCCAAGACCGGTTAGCAGCTCGCGGCTGCGTTCGCCGCAATGCACAACATGCAGATGTCCGTGGCCTAATTCCTTCAGCCGTAACGCGACGCCTGCCATTGTGCCCATGAAAGTGGAATCCATCATCGCGCAGTTCTCAAGATCGACGACGAATTCGCGGTAGCCGCGGTTCACCATTTCGCGCGCGAAATCTTTGAAGTTCCCGCTGTTGAGGAAGTTGCCCTTGCCTTCCACACGCACCCAAACGGCGTCTCCGTTTACTCCAACTTGTATTGATGACTGCACAACTAGCTCAAAAAGTATAAGGTCGCGCCATATAGAGTCAAACCTCCCCGTCGATCGAACGTTGCGCGCAGCCCCCGCAATTCAGTCGATCGACCGGACACATTTACGTGCCGTCAACGCCATAGGAATGATTTGTCTTCTGCGACGATGCGACCGTTCTCAATCAACAAACAACGCCACGAAGTGATGCGTCCGTCATTGAGAAAATCTTCGCCGACCACCTGGAATTCCGTCTTGTGGCTGCCGCGCGCTCGCGGGTAAACGACTTCGCGCGCCTGCACAAACCCGCGCAGATTCTGCTGCCGATACTCGAGGCGAACGGAGACGACTGCGTCGCGTTTTGCCTTCCAAAAAAAGTCGAAGTAGTGCCCGAACCGCAGCCGGCGATCGAGGTCCGTGATTGCGCCGAAGAGGCGATATGCTGGTTCAAATCCGACCGATTCATCGCGGATATTTCCGCCTGTGAATTCTCCTCCGCGTCGCGCGCGCGGTGGGGCGTCGCCGATGAAGAGAAGTTTCGTTTTGCGAAATTCAAATGCGGGATCAAGCACCATTGGCAAAGGCGTAGCTTCTTTGAGCTGCCGATACTCGTCAGCTTTCTGCGGCGCCCCAAACGGCACGGAGGTGCTCGTCGTTACAAACAGAACGCCGAGCAAAAGCAGGCAAAGCTTCATCGCCGTTATAAAATCGATTCGGATGGGCGGTGTCAATCCGCTGCGGTTGGCGGCCAACAGCTCTGACTGGATCGAAGTTTCGTCCGCACGGTTCCGCGAGTAAAGGATCACGTGATTCAGGTTCGTTACGAACGAGGGCTCCATTTGCCCGAGCAGGATCTCTGGCTCGATCCCTGGGACGCCAAGCCGCTGGCCTTCGTGTCGCACGCGCATAGCGATCACATAGCGCCGCACGACGAAATCATCGTGTCCGAGCGCACCGCGCGCCTGATGCAGGCGCGAATGCCCGGGGAACGACGTGAGCAGATTCTGGAGTTTGGGAGAATGGCAAATGTCCGCGGCGCCGAGGTGATGCTTCTCCCCGCGGGCCACATCTTTGGCTCCGCACAATTCTTCATCAAAGGCAGCGCCGGTTCGTTGCTCTACACCGGCGACTTCAAGCTGCGGCACGGACAATCCGCGGAAGCCGCGGAGTGGCGTCACGCGGAGACGCTCATTATGGAGACCACCTACGGGCTTCCGCGCTATCGACTGCCACCAACCGATGAAGTGATCGCGCAGATCGTTGCGTTCTGCCGCGAAGCGATCGACGACGGCGACATCCCGGTGCTGCTTGGGTATTCGTTAGGGAAAGCGCAGGAGATTCTCTGCGCGCTCGCAGGCGCGGGCATGAAGCCAATGTTGCACGGGTCGGTGTTCCGCATGACACGCATTTACGAGCAATTTGGTCAGGTGTTCAGTGAGTACGACCGGTACGACGCAAACGACGTCTCCGGGAAAGTCTTGATCTGCCCTCCAAGCGCGAACCGCTCGCGCATGCTCGAGAAAATTCGACGCAAACGCGTGGCGATGATCAGCGGCTGGGCCGTCGATCCGAACGCGAAGTATCGCTACCAGGTCGACGCGGCGTTTCCGTTATCCGACCACGCTGATTACAGTGACTTGATCCGTTACGTAGAACTGGTGCAGCCGCATCGGGTGCTGACGCTGCACGGTTTTGCCGCGGAGTTCGCACGAGATTTGCGTGAACGAGGTGTCGAAGCATGGGCCTTAAGCGAGCAGAACCAGCTCGAATTGATGCTGCCTCACAATTCTCCCAACGCTGCGGCATCTACTCCGGCCGAATCAGCGCAGACCAGAGTTGCGCTTTCGGAATTCGGCCGCTTTGCTGAAATCAGCGAGTCAATCGCTGCCACACCCGCGAAGCTCGCGAAGGTACGTATTCTATCTGATTACCTGCGATCGCTCGATCACGAACAGCTGCCGATCGCTGCACGGTACCTTACCGGCAAAGCTTTTGCGCAATCCGATCCGCGCACGCTGCAGGTCGGCTGGGCCGTCGTGTTCCGCGCGCTCCTGGCAGCAACGAAACTACACGATTCCGATCTGCACCGGATTGCGAGTAGCCACGGTGACGCGGGCAAGACTGCGTTCGAGGCGTTGCAAGGCCGTACGGTTGCTGAGGCATTCACCCTCGCAGAATCGAAGCAGCTGTTAGATCAGCTGCAACAGGCACGCGGCCCAATTGCAAAGACAGAACTTCTGCAGGCACGTCTCGCAAAGCTCTCTGCGCTGGAAGGACAATATGTTGTCAAAATTCTTACTGGCGACCTGCGCATTGGGTTGCGCGAAGGTCTCGTCGAAGAGGCGATCGCAAATGCGTTCGACGCACCTCTGGATGACGTCAAAGAAGCAAACATGCTGCTCGGCGACATCGGGCAGACCGCTTCGCTCGCGTCGCGGAGCGACTTAGCGACCGCTGAGCTGGCGCTGTTCCGGCCAATCAAATGCATGCTCGCCAGCCCCGAGCCCACAGCAGCGGCGATTTGGGCACGCTTCGCGGAGAGCGAGCCCGGAGCGGACACTATCTTTGTTGAGGACAAGTTCGACGGCATCCGCGCGCACCTGCATCGCGGCGGCGACCGTGTAGAGATTTTCTCGCGTGATCTCCGCCGCATGACGGGGCAGTTCCCGGAACTCGCAGACCGCGCCCGCCGTTTTAACTGCGAGTTAATTCTCGACGGTGAGATCATGGCGTTTGAGCACGGCCGGAAGCTGACGTTCTTCGACCTGCAGAAACGGCTCGGTCGTAAAGCAGAGGGTACAGATCTCTTTGACGCCGCATCAGCCGACGTTCCAGTAGTGTTTGTGGCATTTGACTTACTGCTGCTGGATGGCCGGTCGTTGTTGAAGACCCCGCTGCGCGACCGGCGTGAGTTGCTGCGAGGCCTGAACCTCCCGACGCAGTTTCAGCTCGCTGAAGTCTCAGCAGCCCATAGTGCAGAGGAAATTGACGCCGCGTTCGGTCTCGCACGGCGACGGATGAACGAAGGGCTGATGGTGAAAGATCCAGCCAGCTACTACGTGCCGGGCCGGCGCGGGATGTTCTGGTTCAAGCTAAAGAAGGAACTCGCAACGCTCGATGTTGTGGTCGTCGCCGCTGAGCGCGGCCATGGCAAACGCAATCATGTGCTAAGCGACTACACGTTCGCCGTGCGGGATGATGCGACCGGCGAATTATTGCCGATCGGCAAAGCATACAGCGGCCTGACCGATGTCGAGATCGCGGAGCTTACAGAGCACTTCAAACAGAACACGATCGTCGATCATGGCCGGTATCGGCAGGTGAAGCCGGACACTGTGCTCGAGGTTGCTTTCGATTCCGTGCAACCAAGTACGCGACATGCGAGCGGCCTCGCATTGCGTTTCCCGCGAATCAAAGCCATTCGTCGCGACAAGACTGTCGACGCGATTGACACACTCTCGTATGCGAAGCAACTCGCGGAGCACCGAGGGAAGGGCGAAGCGTCAACGGAGCGGCCCACGCCACGCACGAAGCGCTAAGACTCCTGCGGAGTCGCAGAGGGCATTGGCGTAGGATTGGTCAGCGACCGAACTGGCCCTCGAGGCCGGCGATTCAAGCTGCGACCGTTCCGGTCCCGTCTTGTGGAGTCGGCAGGATCGTTCTGCGCGCCCTCGATGCTGTCCGAAGGTGTCACGTCAACCGCTGTCGCTGTTGGTGCTCCTGGTGGCGTCGTAGCCGGGAGCGGAGTTATGCGCGGAAAGGGAGTTGTTGCCGCGGGCGCAAAACGATCCGGCGTCGGCGTCTGCGCCGGGGTAGCCGCAGGCGGCACTGGCGTTCCTGTAGTTTGCGGAACTGCCGGTCTCGGTCTTGCTGCCAAAGGAGGTGTAGCGAAAGGTGATGTCATGGGGGAAGCCGCTGGACTCGACGAACTCCCGTCCGCCGGGACTCCTGGCGAGCCTCCGCGATTCGGGTTTGGGTTCCGGGACGGCTCGTGCGGCAATGGCTGCGGCTGACCGTTCTCTCTTCGTTTCACAGCGCGTCCGCGGGCATCGCGAATGCCCGACGCGTTGGTAGACTCCGGATCGATCCCTGTTGCATCAGGGTCGCTGATGGGCATTTCCGACGCAGCTGAAGGCGCGTTGGGCATTGAAGGCGACGTTCGCGCGCGCGGTGTGGCGAGAGGCGGAACGCGCGAAGTGGGAGCGGCGGTTACATTAGGAATTGGAGACGAGGAAGGCGTTGGTGACGCAGACGGACTCAGCCGCGGTGTGAAGCTTGGATGAGGGCTGATTGTCCCCGACGCAACCGGGGGGGCTGTTGTCAACGGGCTCACCGTCGCAGTAGGAGGGGCTGGAGGCCTTGGAGCCGGCGTAGCGCTCATCCGGGGCGTCGGACTGGCAATACTCGGAGCCGAAGCATCGGGGATAGCCGTCGAAGCCTGTGATGCGGTAGCGCTCTGCCGGACGCGCGGAGACAACTCAGGACGTGGCGACGCAGGAGCGGAGACAGAGGGCATCGGAGTTGCTGAAGTCGCTGCGACCGAGGCGGGTGTCGCTTGGATCATCTTTGGCTTGTCGAATCGCTTTGGTGGGGCGTCTGGTGGCGGCGTCGCCTGCGACTTCATCTTCTCGCGCGCGCGCTGCGCCTCGGGCTCATTCTGACTGCTCGCCCAACTGCGCTCCACCGTCACCTGGCGAATTGGTTCTCCGACGACGCGGGGCCGTTCCACCGTCTGAGCGGTAAACACGGGCGTTGTGACAGCCAGAACATTTCCGCGCACCACTGCCTGGGGTGACTCTCCCTCCGCATCAAACCGCCGTTCCAAGCGGAATCGCTCGACAGGGTGCCGACTGCGGGCACGGAGTTGTTCGTAGTTTGGCCCTTCGTTTACAACCGTTACGTTGTTGTACGTGATGTTAGTCACGTTAACCGTCTGATTGACAATCGTTACGTTGCGTTCAACCGGGACAACTACCTGGATAAGGCGAGGTGACCCAATCTCCTCGTTAGACACAAACACATACTCGTCCGCATCTATGTCGTAGTAGCTGTCGGCCCATTTCCGAATGCCTCTTTGACGATCAAAGCGCGCTTCAGGTGGCAGTGGTGCCCAGCCGACGTATTGATCACTGGTTCGCCAGGAGACCCACGCTGGCGCCCACTCTTCACCCGGGACCCAAATCCACCCGACATTGCGAAGTCGAATCCAGCGGCCGTAGTGATATGTGGCCCAGCCGAAAGGCTCCTCCGAGATCCAGGTCCAACCTGCATCGGTATAACCCCAGCGGCCATCGGCGTAGGGACGCCAGTCACGTGAACTTTGCGCCTGTGCCGGCTGCCATACGTAACCGTACTCAGACGTTTCCCGCCAGGCGCCGTACGGCTCCAGCCTGCGATAAAATGTATCGTATGATTTCGGCTGGGAGGCGTCGGAGATGCTTCGAGGCGTTGCGGTTGTTTGTGCGACCGGGCGCGTCGGTCGGTCGGGCGCGTTTGCAGCCGCCTCCCTATCAGCCAGAGCTTGTTCGCGAGCATCGAGATCAGCCTGCTGCTGGGCGAGACGCTGTTGTTCGTCTGCCTGGCGGTCTGCGGCAATACGCTGCTGTACTTCCCGCTCTATCTCGGCGTTGCTCGCCGGTTCGGATTGTGGCCGCTGACACGAAACGAGGAGGCCAGCCGCTGCAGCAACGGCGACGAAGGAGAATTTTTTCATCGTGAATTAGACCTGTGTGTTCGCTCGTTATTCGAAAGCAAACATCGCCGGGGCCGCATGGCTCTGCCCGACGGGCTGCCGGCCAAGGATTACTCGCCGGTGCTTTCTTGAGGTTCCGTGCTCGGACGTGCTGGCGTAGCCACAGTTGCGGGGGTGATCGTTACTGTCTCAACGCTGCCGCGCCTCGCTCTCTGGACGTTGCTGTACACTGAAACGCCGGCCAT
>JACDHZ010000305.1 GCA_013820755.1 Chthoniobacterales bacterium | reverse complement strand
ATGGATATCGATTCTCAATCTCAGAGGTTTTATGCCGGCGAGTTTCGTCATACCATTGACGAGAAGAATCGTCTCACAATCCCATCTCGTTGGCGGCGTGCAGAAGGCGAAGACTTTATCATTCTGCCAGACGCGCAGCAGCATTATTTGCTGGTCATGTCATCCGAGGAATTCGCCCGCGTCACCGGTGAAGCAGAGGCAAGCCCTGCTATCGCGCCGCGCGATCGCAGGGTGTTTTTAAGGCACCTGCACGCGCGCGCGCAGCACGGCGCTTCGGACAAACAAGGCCGCCTGCTTCTCCCTGAGGAGCTTTGTCGCCAGGTCGACCTTCGCGGCGAAGTATCGCTGGTCGGAGGCCGCGGGCGTTTTGAAATCTGGAATCTCGACAAGTGGAAACGCGCACAGGAGGCGGAAAGGCGGACCTATCAGCAGGTTGCGGATGCCATTGGTCTTTGAGTCACCCGTGGAACATGCACGCCCTGTTGTTTGAGTGCCCAGCTTCGTTCGCCACAGGTCCGTTGATGATTGAAGAAGAGGTGCCAAAGATGGAGGAATTCACTTATCACCGGCCGGTTCTCGCGCGTGAGACGATCGAGCTGCTCTCACCGCAGCCGGGCGCACTCATCGTCGATGGAACCTGTGGTGGCGGTGGACATGCGGAGTTGATCCTGGAAAAGGGCGCCGACGTGCTCGGCCTTGATCAGGATCCAGACGCAATCAGTCACGCCACGGATCGCCTCGCGCCGTTTGGCGGTCGTGTGACCCTTCGCCAAGCGAACTTCCGTGATGCGGCGCAGGTGCTGGACTCATTAGACATCGTCACCGTCGGCGGCGTCGTCCTGGATCTCGGAATCTCTTCGACGCAACTCGAAAACGGCGACCGCGGTTTTAGCATCGTGCGAAACGGGCCGCTCGACATGCGCATGGATCCGCGGCGTGAACTCACGGCGGCAGACGTCGTCAACAGCTACAGCGAAGGAGATCTCACACGCATCTTCCGCGATCTCGGCGAAGAGCCGGCGGCCCGTCGCATCGCAAGCCAGTTAGTGAAACAGCGAAAGACCACTCTCTTCCGCGAAACAATGCAGCTGGCGAAGGCCGTCGAGAAGATCGTGTGGCGACACGGTCGGCGGCATCCGGCGACGCAGGTTTTCCAGGCATTGCGGATGGAAGTGAACGACGAGCTGCAGGCGCTTGAAGATGGCCTTCGCGCTCTCTCATCACGTCTGGAGCCTGGCGCGCGATTCGCGGTGATTGCCTTTCACTCGCTCGAGGATCGTATCGTGAAGAATTTCTTCCGCGACCGCAGCCGCGAGTTTTTGGATCGCCCGGAATGGCCGGAGCCGCGGCCCAATCCCGCTTTTGAGTTTTCGCTCGTCACCTCGAAACCGGTCGAGCCGAGCGCGGAGGAGCAACGGGAAAACCCACGTTCGCGCAGCGCGAAGCTGCGCGTCGCAGAAAGGATCTAATGCAACGCCAACGCAAACAGTTCAATGCAATCAACGCGGCGTCGCTGGCGCGGTGGATCGTAATTACCGCCTTTGTCGCTGTCACGGGACTGATCTACGTCTACGTCACCGTTCAGCTTTACCACCTAGGCGATCGCAAAAAGGAGTTGGAACGGCAGCTCGTAAACGTTCGCGCCGAGAATGACGTCGCGCAGGTCCAGATCGCTGCGCTTACCTCGCGCTCTGCGCTGCAACGTCGATTGAAGGAAGGATATCTGAAGATGATCCCGATCGCCGAGCAAAGCATCGTGCGCTTGAACACGCCCGCGGGCGTGCCTAGCGAGGATGCCATTCAACCGGTCGTCAATCAGCGTTCCGGAAGATGAAGTGGAACAGCCGGATACGTTGTGCGCTGATCTGCGTGGCCTTCACTGCGCTTTTCAGCGTCTTTTCATTCCGGCTGATCTACCTGCAGATGGTGAAGCACGACGAGTACGCGGGACTCGCTGCTGAGAAGCACGTATACAAACAATCGATCTACGCCGAGCGTGGCGCGATTCTCGACGCGAATGGCGAAGTGCTCGCACACAATATTCCCGGCGAAACGGTTGTTGCCGACGCAACACATGTGAATGATGCCGCGCGCCTTGCGGCAGTGCTGGCGAACGCACTTGGCCTGGCGCAGGATGAGATCAGCGAGAAGCTGAACGGCGGCCGCCGCTACATCGTGCTGAAGCGGCAGGTGCAGCAGGCAACAGCTGTTGCGCTACGCGAGAAGCTTCGCACCGAGGATTTGCGCGGCATTTATTTCGAGCGCGACTCCACACGAGTTTACCCGAA
>JACDHZ010000038.1 GCA_013820755.1 Chthoniobacterales bacterium | reverse complement strand
CCGCGCCCGAGGCTAATGGCAGGAGCTCCTGGCCCATGTCCACATCGAACAAGTTCAGGTCAAGGTTCGCCTCGTGAAATGAGCGCACTTCGCGTTCGTCGTGGAAATAACGGACCGACTCCTCGTTTCCTTCGCGAATCTTCACGAGGTAGTTTGGGAGCTTGCCGGTTTTCGGGTCGCGCTCGGTGAGGAATGTCTCAAAGTCGCCCCCGTGGCGTCGCACGGATTCGCTCAGCTTTGAAAGCCTTTCCAGCGATTCGAGGACATCCTTCAGCTGCGCGGCGCTGAGTTCTTTCCCATCGGCGAGATTCTTCAGCCGCACGTCTTCTGCGCCTAACGAGATCAGAATTTTGTTCAGCTGCACGTCGTCGTCCACGTACTCCTCGCGCTTCTTGCGCTTGATCTGGTAGAGCGGCGGCTGCGCGATGTAGATCTTTCCGGCACGGACGAGCTCCGTCATTTGTCGATAGAAGAACGTTAACAGCAACACGCGGATGTGCGACCCATCCACGTCTGCATCCGTCATGATTATAATGCGACCGTAACGAAGCTTCTTTATGTCGAAGGTACCTTCATCCTTCGCGCCATCTTTGCCGTCCTTCGCGTCTTCCTTCGGCTTGCCGATGCCAGTTCCGATCGCGGTGATCATTGACTGGATTTCAGTGTTCTTGAGCGCCTGATCGAGCCGGGCCTTCTCCACATTGATGAGCTTGCCGCGAATCGGGAGAATGGCTTGGTAACGCCGGTCGCGACCCTGTTTTGCGGAGCCACCTGCAGAATCGCCCTCGACGATGTAGAGTTCGGTCAGATCCGGATCGCGCTCGGAGCAGTCCGCAAGCTTGCCCGGCAATCCACCGCCGGTGAGTGCGCCCTTCCGGATCGTCTCACGCGCTTTCCGCGCAGCTTCGCGCGCGCGGGCAGCCGTCAGCACCTTTTCGAAAATGCGCTTCGCGATCGGCGGGTTCTGATCGAAGAAGGTCATCAAACCCTCGTACACCACGGAGTTCACGATGCCGTCGATCTCGGTGTTCACGAGCTTCACCTTGGTCTGCGATTCGAAGCGCGGATTCGGCAGCTTGATGCTGAGCACGCAGGTGAGGCCTTCCCGCACGTCGTCGCCGGAGATGGTGGGCTCTTTCTCTTTGATGAGGCTGTTCGCCTTCGCGTACTGGTTCACCGCTTTCGTAAGCGCGCTGCGGAAACCGGTGAGATGCGTGCCGCCGTCGGGGTTCGAAATCGAATTTGCGAAGCAAAGGATCTGGTCGTTGTAGCTGTCGTTGTACTGCATCACGACGTCGACAAACACCTCGTCGCGCTGACGCGAGAGGATCACCGGCTTTGGGTGAATGACTGCCTTGTTCTCACCGAGTTGGCGCACAAACTCCTCGATTCCGTGCTTATAAAAGAACGTTTCCTTTCTCGCCAATTCTCCCCGCTCGTCGGCGAGCGTGATCTCTAGGCCAGGATTCAGGAATGCGAGCTCGCGAAGTCTGCTCGCGAGCCGCTCGAATTTAAATTCCGTCGTAATCGTGAAGATCGTCGGGTCGGGCAGAAATGTTATCAGCGTGCCGGTTTGTTTTTTGTTTTTCAGCTCGCCGATCACCTCGAGCTTCTGCGTGGTTTTCCCACGCTCGAAACCCATGTGATATACCTTTCCGTCGCGTGACACTTCAACCTTGAACCAATCGGACAGCGCGTTCACACACTTCGCGCCGACACCGTGGAGACCACCTGAATACTTGTAAGCGCCTTGCCCGAATTTGCCGCCGGCGTGCAGGTTAGTAAGCACCAGTTCGACCGCAGGCATCTTGAACTTCGGATGCATGTCGACTGGAATCCCGCGGCCGTTGTCGCGGATGGATACGGAGCCGTCGACGTGAACACTGACTTCGATTTTGCTGCAGTAGCCAGCGAGATGCTCGTCAATGGAATTGTCGAGAACCTCGAAAACGCAATGGTGTAAACCGCGTTCATCCGGATCGCCGATATACATCCCCGGCCTCTTTCGGACGGCTTCCAAGCCCTCCAATTTGTCGATCTGAGCGGCGTCGTATTTCTGACTTTGACTGATTCCAGTAGCAGCGTCGCGCGTGGATTTTCCGAGCGAGATTTCGTCCTGACCTTGAAGCATAAACAGGCAGGAGAGCTGCCTGTGAAGAACGTAGGCGAGAACAGCGTCTGGAACAATAACTTTCTTCCCAGCAAAGCGATGCATTTTGCACTACATCTTGAGGTTTGGTCTCACGAGTATCCACTACTTAGGGGTTGAATCGTCGCTTCAGCCACACGCGATTGCGCCCCGACATGGAAGGCTTGACCCGCGGACTCGTCCTCTCGAACTTAGCGGAGCGATTATGCGCTGGCAGACCCTCTACGAAGGCCGCTGGATCTTCGCCGCTCTCGCGCTGCTGGCGATCGTGGCGTCGTTCTTTTCCATGTGGCTGACGCTGCTGATGGTCGGGTTGATCCTCTACACGTTCGCGTTTTTTCGCGATCCGGAACGCACCTCGCCCTCAGATCCCGACAGCGTCGTTGCCGCGGCGGACGGAATTGTCGCTGACATCGTGGAGATAGAAGAGACGGAAGTGATGAAGAGCACGATGAAGCGCGTCGGTATATTCCTCTCTGTGTTCGACGTGCACACAAATCGGGCGCCGCTCGACGGGCGTATAATCTATCGCGAACATCGTGAAGGTCTCTGCCTGGACGCGCGGAGTCTCGACTGCTCGGAAAAAAATGAATCGATGACCTGGGCGTTCGAAAACCCGCGCGCGACTTTAGTTGTCAAGCAACTCACCGGTGCGATCGCACGTCGGATCGTGGGCTGGTCAAAAGTGGGAGACGAGCTCCGCAAAGGTGAGCGCTTCGGGATGATTCGGTTCGGCTCGCGGACAGAAGTGTATCTCCCGCTTGAGGCAACAATTCTCGTCAAAATAGGCGATCGCGTTTCCGGCGGTTCGACAATTATCGCGCGGCTGCCGTGATCCCAGATGAGCGAGCAAGCCCCGAAGATCTACCTGCTGCCGAATTTGATGACGGCGGGCAATCTCTTCTGTGGATTTGCTGCAACGCTGAAAATGCTGCAAGGCGCGCTGCTCCAGGCGTCCGATCCGGACGCTGCCGCCGTGCTGTTTCATACCGCCATTTGGTACATCCTTGGCGCCTGTATCTTCGATCTGCTTGACGGGCGGCTCGCGCGATTGGGCGGGCAGGACAGCGCGTTCGGACGGGAGTTCGACTCATTAGCGGACGTCGTTTCGTTCGGGCTCGCCCCCGCACTGATGGTGTACCGCGTCGTGCTCAGCGAGTTCCCGCGGGCGGGGTGGGTCGTAGCGTTCATCTATCTGCTATGCGGCGCGTTGCGTTTGGCGCGTTTCAACTGTATCGCCGCCGCGGGTTCGACCGGTAGCGCGAGTAAGAGCTTCCGGGGCTTCCCGATACCGGCCGCAGCCGGGCTTATCGCATCGCTGACGTTGTTTATTCTCTGGTGGTTCGGCGAGCGCGATCATTCGCTCGGCCGGTGGAAGTGGGTGCTACCGCCATTGATGCTCTTTCTGTCGTTCATGATGTTCAGCCGCTTCCGGTATCCGAGTTTCAAGGGGATTGACTGGCGAACCACGCGGTCGATTCCGCGTTTCTTGGTAATCAGCATGCTGATGATCCTTACCGCGCTCAATTATGAGTGGATGCCAGCGATTCTGTTCATCGCCTATCTGCTCTACGGATTCTTTCGGCCCTTTATCTCGCCACAGCGCCGGCGGGAGATCGAAGAAGAGATCGGCGAGGAGGAAGAAGCTTCGGCGATTGACGGCGAGCCGCAGTAAACCTCAGCCGTTCAACTGCGCGAGCACTTCCGGATCGCGCACATCCGCCCAATCACCCGCGAGGTCCAGCGCCTGAACTCGTTTTCCTGAGCGGGCGAGATCACGGATCGCATCAGTAAGTTCGAACTCGCCGCGTGGCGAACGCTGCAGCCGTGCAGTGTAGTAAAAGATGCTTGAGCGGAAGGTGTAAACGCCTGCGTTGTACCACGGACTGGTCGCCTCGCCCGGCTGCGGCTTTTCGCGCAGATCGATCATCTCGAAATATTGGTTCACGAACACTGCACCGCCTTTGCTTACGTCTTCGTTTCTTTTGACGCTGATGATCGCTTCTACATCGTCGGCGGGCGAGGCTAGCGTGACATAGTTCGCCGGCTCGACCAGGATGTCGCCATAGCTGAGGAGAAATGGATCGGCGCCGCAAAATTCCTGCGCTAAGTCCACGACTCTTCCGGTGCCGTCCTGCACAACTTGTCTGACGTAGGAAATCTGCGCCGCGAACCGATCACCATCGCCGAAGAACTCACGAACGACCTCGGCCCGCCACCCGACGATGATGAGAAAATCGCGAATACCCGCGTCGCGCATTCCCTCGATGATGTGCTGCAGGACAGGTTTGCCGTGCACCTGTAGCATCGGCTTTGGCAGCTCATTCGTGAGCTCCCGCATCCGAGTTCCGCGTCCCGCAGCGAGCAGCACAGCTTTAGTGACCTTACTCACCTCTTGAGCTTCGCTGTTGATGTCCACGCCGTCACACTGTGCCACGCGATGTGCAAGTGAAACGAAAATGCGGTCTCAATGTGCAACATATTTGCAATCTGTCTTCCATCCCGTCAGCGTCCGCACATGCGTATGGCTTTTCTGGCAAAGTATCGCGAGGCTGGGCTCCTGATAATGCGCGTGGGTCTCGGCGTCCTGTTTGTCATTTTGGCTGGGCCTGTGCTGCTAGGCGGAGCGAATCGATGGGTATCTTTCGGTGCCGCAATCCGCAATCTCGGGCTGCATTCGCATTTTCAAATCTGGGGTTTCATTGGTGCGCTTGCAGCTTGTCTTGGTGCGGCGCTGATGATCTTCGGTCTATTTTTTCGGCCAGGCGTTCTGCTGGTGCTTGCCGTCGCGTTTGTCTATACACTCGGCGCGGCGCACGGCGGAGGCGTTCGTACAGCGCTCCCCGCAATAGAGCTGTGCCTCATACTCGCGGGCCTGCTTCTTGTCGGCCCCGGTAAGTACAGCGTCGACAAAACCTGAGGCCACTCCCCCTGAGTGTGTGCGCTACTGCGGCACTTCCCGCGCGGAAGGAAAACCCGTGTGCGGTCTGGACGCACTTCAGGCCAGACGCTGACAGTCTCGCAAGTGAGCAGTAAGAATCCGCAGCGCTAAATCTCAACAGACCCGCTGCAGTCACACACGATTCACCGTACCAAGGTGCGTCTACTGATCTCTCGCGGCGACGATGTACGACAGGACGGCCTCTCTCTGCTCCGCCTTCAAGCCGGAACGTTTAGCCATACTCTTAACGATCCCGTGCCACTCCGCCGATGAATGCGCTAAAACAGCCGGCAAGGCATGACAGCGAGCGCATCGACCCACGAATAAGGACCTGCCCGCCGTCAGCATCGCCAGATCGACGTGCTGCCTTGCGCCGGATTGAATGATGCCAGCGCTGAGCGGCGGCGCAGTAGATGGGGTTGATTGGCAGCCGGCGAGTACTGCTGCGGACAGCAGCGCGATCGCAGACGGCAGTCGGCGGGGGTTCACTTGCTAGAACGCATAACCGACAATGGTGCGGAGCTGGAAGTTTGCTTCACCGCCAACATTCGTCAGTTGTGCGAGCGCGGTTGTTGTCGCCCACCAGTTCCCGAAACGAGCTGAGACATTCGGACCGGCATACACCACACTGTCCTCCCCTTCGCGCCAGTCCGGAAATGCGACCTCGTGCAACAGTTCGCCTCCGACGAGAAACTGCGGTCTGATCTCGTAGCTCGCGCCGAGCGTCTGCTGAAATTCGCCGGTTCTCTTATCGAGATCTTCGCCTTCCCATTCCGCTTCGACAGTCGCGTTGTATGCAAGCACGAGCGGCCCGAACTGTTTCTCGAGCAATATCTTCGACTCGAGTTTTACCAGGTCCTCACCAATAGCCAGTTCACCGTAGAGCGCTGAACCGAACATCGAAGTCTGTGGGTTGGTAAGGTTGTATATGAATTCGACCGCCGAACCGGCGTAAACGGAACCGTCGTTCTCAACCGAGCGACCGTCACGATATGTCCAATCGGCGAGGTAAATCGCACCCTGCAGCCGATCGGTAATCCCGAACTCAATCTCGTGGCGGAAATCTAGCCGATCGAATTCATTATCGTCGTCGCGATCCGTCCTCCACGTGATCCAGCTCTCGAGCTCAAACGTCCCGGGTGCAGCGGTCGTAGTTTCGTAGATGTAGGTGAAACGGCGCGCGCCGGCGAAAGAGTTCAATGCCGGAAATGCGGCGGTTAGGATCAGGACAAGCCTGAGCAGTCGTTCCATAGTGGTATCGTCGGTGCGATAATGTTGCCGCGGCGATTAGATCGCTCGCTCTAGCTGTTCGGCCCCTTTCGGATCCTGCGCCGCCAATGCGTCGGGGATCACGACATCTGTCTCGGGGGTGGCGCGATGCAGCATGCTGGCCGCAAAATATGATCCGATGACAAGCAGCGCCGCGAGAGCCTGCGCCGCGAGCGTCTCAACGGTCGGGAAAACAGCGAACCACATCCCCATCCAGCCGGGAATCCAGCCCTCGAGAGAGGCGATTGGAGTTGTGGGTAGCCAGTGCGCGAGTTGCATCTCCTGCGCCTGCTCGCCCACCATCACGAGCAGAACAACTCCCAGCAGCACGCCGGTTGTGATTAACATTTTCCGGTAGGGGAGGCGCTGTTGAAGCGCAAATGTGAGCACAGCGACGAACCCGGAGAGAGTCAATCCGAGCAGTGCGCCATTTAACACGACGCCACCACCGAGTCGAAGGCGGTAGCTCTGCAGAAAGAGAACGACCTCGAAGCCCTCGCGATAAAGCGACGTGAATCCCAACAGGATAAACCCCCAGTAGAGGCGCTGCGGCGAGATCACAACTGCATTGGCCAGCAGCTTTTTCCGGCGGCGGTTATGCGCACGAATCCATCCGCCCCAGTAGATCTTGTGGAAGAACCAGTTCATGATTACAAGCAGGACGATGACGGCTAACAATCCCGTCGCTGCCTGAAGATCAAGAGCCGGCACGCTTTCGGTAAGCTCGTTCATGATGCCGACGGCGATGAACCACGTTCCCAGTGAGGCTGCGAACGCGAAAGCTGCTCCGATTGCAACCGGTCGGCGGTGTTCACGACGCGCGCCGACCATGCTGGCGGTAATCGCCGCGAGGACGAGTATGCACTCGAGACCTTCGCGGAAGACCAGCACCGCGATGTCGAGGAACGCCATTGTCGGCGTCGTTCGCGGCGTCATAGGGTCCGGCGTCCCGTGGGCCGTGATCCCTTGCCAGATGAGGATGGCGATCACTGACAGCACCGCTACGAAGAGGAAAATCCAGAACGCAACGCCGGTACCCGGGCGTTTCGGCCGGTGGTCTCCCTCCTGCGGCGGCGACGCCAGCGACTGGATCGACGGAGATCGAGCTGTTTGGTTCACATACAGATCGTAACGCAGTGGCAAAGACTGCGCTGCCGTTCGGTTGCGTTTTTTTAGCGGCGCGTTGCGCGTGTCTCCTGCTGCCGAGCATGGTTGAGCTTTGTCAGCGAAGCCCGTAGATTCGCGAATGCATCGCAACGAGCGGGCATTCACCCTGGTGGAGATGGCGATTGCCATCTTTATCATGCTGTTGCTGATTGGATTGGCAGTTCCCAGTCTCAGCGGCGTGTTCAAGGACCGCCGACTGCGACGTTCCATTGACGAAATGAATACCCTCGTACGTAGCGCCCGGGAAAGGAGCGTCGCTGAACGGCGTCCTTACCTCATCTCATGGCGAAAGGGCCAGATTGTCGTCCGCCCGGAGGCTTTCACTAAAGATGAAGCGGAAGGGCCAATTTCCAAACTGGTGTTGCATCGTGGCGACGCCTTTTTGCTGAAGCTCCCAGCTGCTTTGGTCGACGATCCACCGGCTGACTGGGTGTTTTGGCCGTCGGGAACATGCGAGCCTGCGCTTGTCTCGTTCCAAGGCGTCGATGGAACGTGGACCGCGAAATACTCCGCGTTGACCGGACTGCCGGAACTTACCAGTTATGCGGCGAGATAGGGATAGCCTGTGCGGCTTCGCGCTGTACGAAGTGCTGATCGGCGTCACGATTTTCGCCATCGGTGTACTCACGCTCGGCCGCTCTGTCGAGAATTGCATGAACGCGAGCGCCCTGAGCACACAGGAAGATCGGGTGCGTCAAATCCTCGCGAACCAAATGGCTGAAATCCAAGCCACGCCGGGCGCGCCTGATGAAAAGAAGGAACGGAAGTTCGACACCGGATATGGGCCGATAACGGTGGTGCAGCAAAGCATCCCCGCCGAAATGAAGACGGAAAACAACCTTGAAGTCCGCGGTATCAATCGCGTAACGCTGACGGCAAAGTGGGCCCGTAGCGGCGTCAATCAGGAGCGCCGGCTGGAGTTCTATGTCTATCGCGCTGGGTAAACGGGATACGCGACGGGCATTCACCTTGCTCGAGATAACTCTGGCGGTGGCGATCCTCGCGATGATGTCGATCGCGATCTATCGGTTCGTCGCGACAAATCTTACCGCGGTTCGGATCTCAGCGGATGCCAGCGCGATCGATGCGCAGTATTCCGGCTTCCTGAATTTGCTTAGTGCGCAATGGCAGGACCTGCCGTCTGGAGTGGGTGCCATGACGGGCGAGCCACTAAAGTTGAATGACCGCCCGCGCGACGAGATTACGTGGACGTGTAGTGCCGGTCCCGGGCTCTTGACGCGGTACGCCACAGGCGATTACCGCGTGAGTCTGCGTCTTCAGCCAGTGCAAAAGGGCAGCGAGAAACTCGAGGTTGGCGTTTTGCGGAAGCCGAGGGACGATTCTGCCACGGAAGGGTCTCACGAATCTTGGGTGCCGTTATTGTCGAACGTACAGAGTCTGCAGATTCGCTACTTCGATCCGCGCCTGAACACTTGGGTCGATCGCTGGACCGACACATCCACGCTTCCCCGGCTGGTGAAAGTGACAGTCGGCAGGCCGGATAACCCGGTTCCATGGGAGGCGATCATTGCGCTAAGTCGCACGGCGCTGATATCCTGATGAAAACTTGCGCAGATAAAGACCGGCGCTCCGCGGCGCTGCTACTTTCGCTTTGGGCGCTGTTTCTCCTCAGCGCCGTGGTCATCTCCTGGGCGCTGGACATTGATTCGCGGCTTACGTTGAACGGCAACGCCAGTCGGGTGACGGAGGCCGAAGCGATGGCGGCCTCTGGGAGCGAGATCGCGATGCATCCGGCAGTGAAATCAGGATCACCGTTGCTTCGAGGTGGCGTGAGTCCCACGCAGACTTTCGAAGTGCGTATCACCGGCGAGGGTGGGCGTCTCAACATCAATTGGGTTGTGGCCGGCGAGAACCCGCAGCGCATCGAGCTTCTCCGCAAATACCTGGAGATAAAAGGCATCGAGTTGAACGACCGCGATCACATGATCGATTGCCTGCTCGATTGGGTAGATCCCGACAACCTGGTGCGTCTCAATGGCGCCGAAACGGAAGCAGGTTATCAGCCGAAGAACGCTCTGCTTGCACGGATTGACGAACTCAAGCGCATAAAAGGCTGGCACGATTTTACGTTGCAGCCCGACTGGGATGCGGGCCTGACGGTGAACAGCACGGGGCCGGTTGATCTCACGTCAGCGCCGCACGACCTGCTCATGGCGTTACCGGGGATGACGGAGCAGGTGGTCGCTGCCTTTCTTGCCTTACGGCAAGGTCCGGACAAACAGGACGGCACGGAGGATGACGTCGAATTCAAGAGCTTGGAGGATGTTCGTGTTGCGCTTGGCTTTACGACAGAGCAGTTTAATACACTTGCGCCACTGGTCGGGTTCAAAGACCAGGTGGTGCGCGTGGTGAGCACAGGCCGATCGGCTAATGTCACTCGCGTCGTGCAAATGGTGATTCGAAAAACTGGCAACGTTCCGCAACTGATCACCTGGAAGGAGCTGTGATATCGAAGCGGCTTCTTCCACTCCCATTTTTGTAATTCCCGCACGCCAAGGCTGGAACGTCGTCAAGAAGGCGGCGCACAGTGGCTCATGGGAAGTGCGCGCTGTGGCTTCCTTGGAGGAAACAGTTTCGCTGTTGAATGGAAGCACGGAGGTCATCCTCGGCCTGCCCCTCAATGTGGTGCTCGCACAACGTCTGCGATTGCCGACGAATGAGCCCGCCGAATTCGCGGAGATGGTCCGTATCCACTTCGAGAAGTCGTTCCCGTACGCGCCGGAGGAGGTCACCACCGATTTTGAAGTGATCGAGCAGGGAGCGGAAGCGAGCGTTGTGTCCGCCGTCGCGGCGCACAATGAGCGACTCTCGGAGCTCGCCGCGCCGCTGCTGTCGCGGGGGATCATTCCAAAACAGGTAACCGTCTACGCGGCGCAACGGGCGGCAACTCACGCCGCTTCTGGACGGGCGTTTCTCATTTATCCGGAGGAGTCCGGTCTCGTTTGCGCCATCAGTGAGCAGGGCAAAATTGGCTTTACGCGTTCGCTGAATGGCGCCGACGCCGCACAGGTGCGACGCGATCTACCGCAACTAGCGCTCAGCGCGCAGCTGCAGGGAATCGATACCTCCTCGCCCGCAATCTTCCTCGACGAGAGTCTTTTCGAAATGCGAGATGCCTTGGCAGGAATCTCCGATAATCAGGCGGGGCTGATCGCGGTAGAAGCACCGCCCGCGACGACGCGATTAAACCTGCTCCCGGAGGCATGGCGGCAACAACGCCGTGATCTTTTCCGACGCATGGAGTGGAAGAAGCGGATGATGTGGGCTGGCGCGGTGTACGTCGGCCTGCTGCTACTCTGCGGGGCTTACGCGCTCGTGCTGCGCCTCCAGCTTGGCCGGCTGACAAGCCGTATCGCGCACGATGCACCCGACACGAAGTTCATCCAGAATACAGAAAAGAAGTGGAAGGCCCTCTCACCAGCGATCGATCCACATTACTATCCGATAGAGGTGCTACAGCATCTGTTCGAAAGTCTTCCCTCAGGCGATGTGCAGATCACGCAGTTCAGTCAATCAGCACGGCAGATTTCAGTGGATGGCGAAGCTAAGAGTGCTGCCCTCGTTTATGATTTCGCAGACAAGGTGAAAAAGAATCCTGGGCTGCAAACGTTTCAATTCGACATGGCAGCGCCACAAATCCTGCCTAACGAGCATGCGCATTTCCGTCTGGAGGGTAAATCGAAATGATGCCACTCTGGTTTCAGCGCCTGAATCGCCGGGAGCGCTTGCTCTCGGCCGTTGTGGCGAGTGCCATCTTTCTTTTGGTAAATCTGGTGATCTGGAGTTCGCTGACGCGAACCGTAAGCCGCACGCGCGCCGAGCTGGCAGAGCGCAAGGCAACACGTACCCAGCAACAGGTTTTCATGAAAGAGCGAGGCATGTGGGCCACTCGCGATGAGTGGCTAAAGAAAAATCAGCCGAAGCTCAAAGGTCCCGGCGAAGCGTCTGCGCTGCTGGATCAGGTAAAGCAGGTTGCCGGCAGGCAGAACATCGTGATCGAGAATCCCGTAATCGGCTCTGGCGATTCCACTCCGAACTACCAGGCGGTCTTCACGTCCGTCGAAGCCAAGAGCCCCTGGCAGCCGCTCGTCCGCTTTCTTTACGACGTGCAGCTGCCCGAGTCTTTCATCGTTTTCGAGAGCGTGAGCCTTGCAA
Source organism: Chthoniobacterales bacterium (assembly GCA_013820755.1). Classification (GTDB taxonomy): domain Bacteria; phylum Verrucomicrobiota; class Verrucomicrobiia; order Chthoniobacterales; family UBA10450; genus JACCTI01. The sequence goes on along the minus strand of JACDHZ010000038.1, from coordinate 6,634 downwards.
TCGACCCGTCCGATCCGACAATGATGCGAGGCAAGTTCAAGATCGCGCGTTGGTTTGCGCCAAAAGATCAAGGATGAACAGAATCGTTATTTTTCCTGCTGCGATTTGTGTGCTGCTCGCGGCCACGAGCGTCATTCGCGGCGACGATGAGGTCCCGAAGAGGCCCGAGTTAGCACGGTACGCGCCGATGATGAACCGCTCGCCGTTTGCCGTGGCTACAGCGGTCGCTACACCGCCCCCAGTCTCGAGTTTCGCGAAGGATCTATACATCGCAAATGCTGCTCGTTCGCCGGCTGGTGACATGGTCACGGTCGCTTCAAGCGCTGACAAGAACCTGAAGCTCTACCTCACGACCGGCCGACCGGTGGACGGGTACAGCATCTCTAATATTGATTGGTCCGAGCGGGTGGGTGAGACGAAAGTCACCATTTCTAAAGATGGTCAATTCGCGACAATCGGCTTCAATCAGGCATTGTTGAGCGCCGGTATCGCAGCGACCAATGCGATGCCGCAGCAAATGCAGCCCGGAGTTGTTGCGCCTGTGCAAGGTGCGCAGAATTTCGGCGCCCAGAACGCCCTCACTGGCACTATCCGACCCGCACCAATTCCGACTTTGCCGTCGCCGCCGCCGCGCATGCGCGGGGTTATCCCGCGGGTGCCGCAGCGTGAGACACCTGCGCCAGTGCCGGACGACTCACTTGACGAATAGTGGTTAGCCGCCGCCCCAAAGGTCATCCGCGGTATCCGGCGTCCGGTCGGGACCTGCAGAGTAGAGATCGTAGGCGTTCGGGTTTTTGCGACCCGGGCTGATGTAGACAAACTCTTTTCCCCAGGGATCTTTCGGAACGCCATCGAGCAATTGCGTCCACCGCGCAGGACGCGGCTCGTTCTGCGGCTGCGCGACGAGCGCCCCGAGCCCTTGTTCAGTTGTTGGCGGAAACCCGTTCAAACTTTCGTATAGCTTGAGCTGCGTCCTAATGCTCTGCAGCGAGCTGTCCACCGCAACGCCGCGGCTCACCTCGACGTTGCCCTTAAGTTTGTAGATCGCGGTGCCGAGCAGCAGGCCGATGATCATCACCACGAGCATGATCTCGAGCAAAGTGAACGCGCCCTTGGAACTCTTCGGTTTCATGGCGAAAAGTTCGACGCTACCGGCCGGGGATCAACTCGTAATCGAATTTCTCCCAGACATACTTCAGTTGGATCTGCGTCGCACGGATTGCTGAGGCTGGTGTTCCCGCGCCCGCTATCACAACGATGTCGTTGGGTCCCGGTCGCAGACTGCTGGCGGGCAGAAGCTTCTGGGCACGCAGCCAGCCGGTGTATTGAAACCGCATTTGCCGCACGAGCGGCCTCATCTCACCGCGATACGCGGGGTCCGCAAGCTCCGGTAATGGCAGAGACGCAGGCCCGAGGTTCTCGCGGTTGACATAAACTTGTGGCGGAGAATCAATGTACGCGCTGGAAATCTCAAACGTCAGCAGCGCCGTAAGCGGCTGAGCTTCGAGCGGGAATTGAAACGCTGCGCCCTGCTGCACGGTAGGCCCGATCGCGATTGTTTCGGCGGCGAGAGTCGCGGTGACGGTACCGAAATTCTCAACATCCTGCGCCGGCGCGCGCAACGGTGCGCCAGCATCGAAAGTCTCACCTATCACGTAGCGCTGATCTGCGTTGACGGGCCGCAAGACTTCGCTGCTCGTCATCCAGTTAAGATATGCGCCGCGAATTGTCCGGCCGTCGCCCGGCACTTCTACATCGACGGTTGACACATCAGCCGCGGGAACGATCACCGTCTCTGACGTCGCGAGACCGAGCCCGACACCCAGTGGAGTCGTTTGAAAGACGCGGCCGCCGCTGTTATCAGATGCAAGAAGGCGCGGCCGTCGATCTGGTTTGTCGTCGAAGAACAAACGAAACATCAGCAGTTCCAGATCGGAAGGCGATTGCGCCAGCTCGATTCGGAAAATCGTCTTTTCCCCAACACCTTCCACCCCCGGCTGCGGCAACATCGTTATTCTTTTCACCCACTCCGGCGCACTTTGCGGTCCAGGTCGGCCGGTGGTGCTCTGGCGCAAATCGAGCCACGCGCTACGAACTGCGGCAGGCGGCGCGATCTTCGTGTTCGGCAGACGGCCGCCGATCGTCACTTCCTGGCCGCGAACGAGCTGCTGTGCCGCGATGACAAGAAGCGCGAATGCGAGCACCCGATGGAACATTGGGCGCGAGACTACTCAATGCGGACGCGTTTGTAAACTGCTCGTCATCTCGAAAACCGCCGAGAGAATGCTGTAGACGACGAAGCCGACAACGACAGCGATCAAAACGATGATGACGGGCGGGATCAATGCGGAAATCGTCTGCACGGTCCGGTCGAGTTCACGCTCGTAAACGTCCGCGATCGTCGACATCGTTTGGGCGAAGTGGCCAGTCTGTTCCCCGACTGCCATCATGTCCGTGAGCAGCTCCGGGAATAGCTGTTGTTGGTGAAGTGCGGCGGACAGAGTCGCGCCGTCGATCACTGCGCGACGCACCTCCACAAGTTTCACCTCCAGATAGCGATTACTTGCGATCTCAGCGACCAGATCGAGCGCCTTGAGCAACGGCACCCCATTCTCCATCAGCGTGCCGAGTGTTCTCGAAAATTGAGCGTAGTACCGGTGCCTGATCACCCGGCCGTAACCCGGCACGATCAATCGGAAGCGATCCCAGGCAATTCGTCCTTCGTCGCTTCGAATGATCGCGCGAAATCCGATCACAGCTCCCACCACGAGCAGCACAGCGACCCACCAATACCCGGTGATCAGATGGTTGGCGCCGAGCAAGATTCGGGTGGGCAGCGGCAGCGTGCCGCCATTCTGCGACATAAAGCCGGTCAGCTGCGGCACCATGAAGGTGATGAAAATCACGATCAGCGCGATGCCGGCCAGCGCTAGAAATGTCGGATAAATTAGTGCTGCCTGCACACGATCCCGCAGGTTTTTAGCCTGCATCAGGTGTTCGACAAGGCGGCGCAGGATATCCGGGAGCGCACCGCTCGCTTCCCCCGCGGCGATCAGGTTCACGTAAATGGCAGGGAAGATCCGCGGAAAGTCGCGTAGCGCTTGCGAGAAGCTCCTCCCGTCGACAAGAGCCTGGTGTAACGACTGGGTCATCTGCTGGACGCGCGGATGTTTCAGCCGCTTTCGCAGAACGGAAAGGCCTTCGTCGAGCGTCATCCCTGCTTGGAGTAAATGCGCAAGCTGTTCCGTAAAAATCAGCAGCTGTGTGTGAGGGATTTTAAGGCGCTGGTTGGGCGCTCCACTGGCTGCTGTATTGATCGCCGCGGGCGCAGCAGTCGAGACGCGGCCAGCTTGCTGCTCTTGCGGTGGAGCTGCGAGCGCCTCGATCCGGATCGGGATGTACCGGAGCTGCTCGATCTGTCGTATGGCTATCGCGCGGTCAGCGCAGTCCAGCGTCCCTTCTACGAGGGCGCCCTGCATGTTGCGTGCACGATAGGAAAACTGCGGCATGAAATTGAGAAGGAATCTAAACTGCGGTTCCTAAATGCGAAAGCACACGCGGACCGCTCAAAACTGCGCCTGACTCCGGCGTCGGGAAATGTTACTGCAACGAGCCGTGAAGATCCTCGAGACCGAGCGGTTACTTCTGCGGGAGCTAGAGCCCGAGGGCGATGCCGCATTCATGCTCGAGGTGCTCAACGAGCCGGCGTTCATCGCGAATGTTGCTGATCGCGGAGTGCGGACGATCGATGATGCCAAGGAGTACATCAGGGAGCGCATCCTGCCGAGCTACACCGAACATGGCTTCGGGTTTTACCTCGTTGAGTTGAAGGAATCTGGCGAGCCGGTCGGCATCTCCGGGCTGGTTAAGCGCGAGACGATGGACGATGTCGACATCGGGTTTTCCACACTCGAGAAATACTGGGGCAGGGGATATGCGTTCGAGGCAGCAGCGGCACTGATGGCCCATGGCCGGACGGTGCACGGCCTTCCGCGAATCGTCGGAGCGACGGCTCCGCATAATCACGCGTCCGCGAGATTGCTCGAGAAGCTTGGCCTGCGTTACGAGCGAATGGTCCGGCTGCCGGGCTATACCGATGACAGCAGGTTGTTCACGTGACGTACAACACTTCAGATCAAGGCTGGCGGACAAGCAATGCGCAGGCTATTTGCCAACGAGCACCATGCGTGTCTCCGCTTTAGGCACGCCGCCTTTACGCTCCAGGCTAACGGCGAAGGCGTCGATGGAAGCAACGCGTGCCTTTGGTTCGAAGGAAATCTTCGTCGCACGACCCTGCTCAACCTCGAACACGCCGGCGTCGCCGGGTTGCCCATATTTGAGGATCAACGACCCAGAGCTGGTAATCGCGATCGCTTCCTGCAGGGGGAATATCAAGGACATTCAATATGCCTTCTTGTTTTTCCGCATCCCAAACGACACGGCGGTTGCCTTCGGCGCGCTCTCCAGCTGTGAGGCAAGGCTCGCGATACGCACCTGAGAGAGAGTGTCGCGTGCGATCACTGGCCAGCAGCACGCATGCCACTGCCAGGCAAGCGGCGATCGCCCACGGAAGCCAGGAAATTGTGGACCGACCGATGGCGCCCTCCGAACCCAGCGCCCCTAATTTCAGCAAGGATGCGGCTTTCAAGTTCCTTTGGCAGCGCGCGCGGTGGTGCAGCCAGCGCGAGCTTCGCCAATGCCTCGCGGAATCCGTCGACAGTCCTGGAGAGTTCCTCGTCTGATGCGAGCCGCGCTTCAAAGGTGCGAAGCTCATTCCCATAAAGCGCTCCCAAAGCGTACAGTGCCGCTTGTTCTTCTTGTTGCTCTTCTATGATGGCGAGGGCTCCAGAACATCCCGAAGCGCGATCAATCCGCGGCGGATTCGGGCTTTGATTGACCTAACGGCACTGCGAGCCTGGCTGCGATTTCAATCTGTGTCAGACCACGAAAGAACGCGAGATCGATGGCTATCCGTTGTGGCTCGGGAAGGTGCGACAAAGCGCCGCGAATGCGCCGACACCTGCGCCGACAGCCACGCCGGAGCCGAGCGCGACGCCAACGCCGACACCTGTGCCGACAGCCACGCCGGAGCCGAGCCCGACGCCTCAACCAACGGCAACGCCTACGCCAACCGCGACACCAACGGCAACCGCGACGCCGACACCAACCGCGACGCCAGCACCAATAGGGGTGTCGCTCCTGAATCTTTCAGGACGAGCAAACGAGGGTCCAGAGGACGATGTCACAATCGGTGGCTTCATCATCGCAGGCTCGGAAAATAAAACTGTGGTTTTGCGCGGAATCGGACCCAGCCTGGCCGACGCCGGAGTCAGCAACTTCATTCAGGATCCGGTGCTGGAGTTATTCGACGGCAGCGGCAGACGCGTCGGCGTGAACGACAACTGGAAGGATGACCCTCAAAACGGAGCGATTCCAGAAGGTCTAAAACCAACCGAAGATGGCGAAAGTGCGATGTATCGCAGTCTTCCACCCGGGAACTACACAGTCGCCTCAAGGGGGGAAAGGCGCGCAAACTGGCGTCGGCTTGGCGGAGATTTACGACGTCGACCGCGCCAACGCGAACTCGCGCTTGGCGAACGTCTCAACGCGGGGCATCACGCGTGGCGGAGAGGATGTGTTAATCGCGGGCTTCATTGTGACTGGAAACACTAGGAAAAAGGTCGTGGTACGAGGAATTGCGCCGTCACTCAAAGACGTGACGGGAACAATCAAGCAGCCAGTGATTTCGATGTATGATGAACAAGGATCGATGCTGGAGCGGAATGCCGGATGGAAGAGCTCAGGAGGAGCCGCGCAAGTAGCTAATTACGGGCTGGCACCATCGGACGATCGAGAAGATGCAATCTACGCCAGCTTGCGGCCGGGCGGTTACACCGTCGTCTGCCGCGAAGTGAGCGGAGCAACTGGTGTGGCACTCGTAGAAGTGTACGCACTCGAACGGTAAAATCTGCTGATGCGGGTAGGCTGAAATTTCCCGCTGAACCACGCCACTGTCTCGCTATAGACGCATCGACTTCGTCGCATTACGCGATCAGGACAAATCGCTTCGCAACCAACGGCCAACCCAACCGGATGTCCTGACGGTGCCGTTCGCGCTTGCGGCAGATCGACATGACGCCGGAGGGCGAGGCGTTTTCTACAACTCCGACCCGCAGGCGACCGATCGGCCAGCATCGAAAGGGACTTTGCCGGCGGAGCCGCGTCACGAAGGAAGACGAACGCGTCAAAAAACGAATGCGTGCCGATGTCAACACCGGCGTGCCTTCGGTGCGGCGTGGTCACTATCCTGTCAGGGTCAGCTGATTCGGTAACGCCTTCGCGCCAGTGAATTGTTCCCGCGCGGCACTCAACAGCTCGCGCACTTCGGCGTCGCGTTCTGCGAAAAGTTCCTCGCAAAAATGCCCAACTCCATAGAAGTCCTCGGGTGCGGTCACGTAGATGTTTTCGTCTACCTCTTCCTCGAACTTCGCGCAGGTCAAAGTGTTCGGTGGCTCCTGAGGTAGGACTCGAACCTACGACCAATCGGTTAACAGCCGACCGCTCTACCACTGAGCTACTCAGGATTAGTCATTCGAGCTGAGATACTTACGACGAATCGTGAAGCGTCAGATTT
>JACDHZ010000037.1 GCA_013820755.1 Chthoniobacterales bacterium | reverse complement strand
CGGTGAAACCTCGCGTGCTGATGATCTTTACACGCCAGCTCGCCACCTTGATCGACGCCGGCCTGCCGCTGCTCCGCGCTCTGACCGTTCTCGCAAAACAGGAACGCGACAAAGTCTTGAAAGCCACCATCGGCAATTTGTCCGAGGCAGTTCAGGGCGGGAACACCTTCTCGGAAGGACTCTCCCACCATCCGAAAATCTTCAACGATCTTTACGTCAACATGGTCCGCGCCGGGGAAGTAGGCGGTGTGCTCGAGCTCGTCCTTACCCGCCTGGCGGAGTTCCAGGAGAAGGCGCAGAAGATCAAAAACAAGGTTCTCGCCGCAATGGTGTATCCGATCATCGTGCTCGTGCTCGCGATGGCAATCATGGGCTTCCTGCTTGTCTTCATCGTGCCGAAGTTCGAGCAGATCTTCAAAGATATGCTCGGCGATAAGCCGTTGCCGGCGATCACAGTGTTTGTCATCACACTCAGCAATTACGTCAAGAACCACTGGGGCATGATCCTGTTCGGCATCGCGCTGGTGGTGGTCGGCACGAAAGTGCTCGGCCGGACGGCTGGTGGCCGGGCGGTCATTGATCGCATGAAGCTTCGTGCACCGCTGGTGGGCGATCTGAATCGAAAGACCGCGATCTCGCGTTTCTCGCGCACGCTCGGGACGCTGGTCACGAGCGGGGTGCCGATCCTGCAGGCGTTGAACATCACGCGCGAGACAGCAGGCAACAGCGTCATCGCAAACGCCATCACGCAGGTTCACGATAGCGTAAAGGAAGGTGAATCGATTGTGCTCCCGCTCGAAGCGAGTCGCGCGTTTCCGCCCATGGTGATCAGTATGATCGATGTCGGTGAAGAGACCGGTCAGCTGCCTGAGATGCTGCTAAAAATTGCCGAGGTCTATGACGACGAGGTCGATAATTCCGTCGCGGGCCTCACCTCGATGCTCGAACCGATCATGATCGTCTTTCTCGCACTGATCGTCGGCACGATCGTGATCGCCCTTTTCATGCCGCTCATCAGCATCATCAGCGGCCTGCAGTCGCAAACGTGAGGAAATCAGCAACCGGCGCGCCTTTCCCAATCGGGCTAGCGCACGCGCTTCGCGTGCTGGCGAATGCGTCCCGCGTTCGCGGGCTTTTTTCCCGAGCGTGCCGTGTCGGAAAAGTACGTTTCGGTGAGGCACCGAAACCAGCACGCGGGACGCGCGCGCTACCCGGACTCCCACGGAACGGTTTTACCCTGATCGAGCTGCTGGTGGTGATGGCGATTATCCTCGTACTCGCGGCGTTGGTTCTATCAATATCGAGCTACGTCCAGAACAAAGGCGCGCGCTCCCGTGCCGAAGCGGAAATTGCGGCTATGTCCGCGGCGATCGAGAGCTACAAGGCAGATAATGGGATTTACCCGCGCGGCCAATCGACTAGCGCTCCACCCACTGGTACGCCGCGCTACACCGTTGCAACCATCGGTACCGACGACTTGGATGCACGCGCCGATGGTGTGTCGAACGGCAAATCATATCAAGATGCATGCCGATACCTATACGAACAACTTACTGGCGACGGTAACTTGGATCTCGCTACCGATGGAGGGAGAAAGAGCTATTTCTGGTTCAGGGAACCGGTGCTAGCGCGGATTCGCAATTCGGCAGGCACTGTGATCGGCGCCAGCCACATTAACGATCCGTTCGGAAACAGCTACGGATATTCGACGGCAAACCAGTCGGTGCCCGGGGAAGGCTATAATCCAACCTTCGACTTGTGGAGCACGGCGGGACTTACTTCTGGGACGGATTCCACTCAGTGGATCAAAAATTGGTAGCCCGACGGCTACCGCTGATCCGTATTGACCACCACGACAACGCGGCGATTCGGCCGCTGGCGCGCGATCTCGGCTTGCACTGCCCCTTGATCAGCGGGGTCGTACGGGCGCGGCGTCACTTGCAGCTTCGTGGTGCCGAAGCCGCGGGCCTTCACTTGCGCGGGATTTACGCCCAAGCCTTCTACCAGATAACGCGCGACGCTGTCCGCGCGCCGCTGACTTAGCTCGAGATTGTATTCCGGCGAGCCGAACGAGTCGCTATAGCCCTCGATCGTAAATGTCGCCCTCGGGTTGCGCTTGATCAGCATCGCAAGCTTCTGAAGTTCGGTCATTGCGCCTGGCTGCAGGTCGGCGCTGTCGTATTCGTAAAGCGGGTCGCTCGGCAGACGAATCGAAGTGCCGGAACCGAGAGGTCCTTTCTGAGAAAGCAGCGAGTCCAAATCGCTGAATCCCGGCGCGCGACCGCGATCCGGTCCCGCACTGTCACCGGGAATCTTGTTAATGACGTTCGGGCGCTTGATTGTCGTGCTCGTCGCCAGCTCGGTGCCGGTAAGCGCCGGTTGCGGACGACCTGACACGGCGGATTCCGTCAGCATTGACTGTTCACGCGTGGCGTTCGGATTCCTAGACAGCACCTGCGATGTGCTGCGCTCGATCTCATTCAGAATCGAAGAAGCATTTGATTGATCCACCTTCGGCTGGTCGGGCAACACATCCGCCGTATCATCGGGCACTGCCGTGGTCGCATGCATTTCCTCCAGCAGCTTGTCGAATGACGTTTTTTCATCGGGCAACTGCACGTCGGTTTTGTCAGGTTCCGGCTTCGCGGCAGGGGCGGTTTGGTCAAGACTCGCCCTGTCCACCGGTTTCACGTCGACGCTTCTAACTGTGAACGTCGGCGTCTGTTCAGAGGCTTTCAGAGCGTCGTCTACCAACTGAAACTGCGTGCGATAGAAATAGAGACAGAGCACGCTGTGAAGCAGCAGCGAGGCCAAGAGCCCCACGACCAACCAATTGCGCTGCTTGCTGCCCGACCACAACGCATCGTTGTCGAACGTTGACGCCTCTATTCTTCTGGCCGGCATAGCGAATGAACCGGCAGCCGCCGCGGCTTGTCAAACCTGCGAGGCCTTTTGTGTCCTGCGGGTGCGATCGATGAACGCGCGAAACGCCGCGCGCATTTCGGCTGCTACGTTCGCTTCCGGCTTCACAAACTTCGGCGTGAACCACGGGAAGAGGCCGATCAGATCGTGCGTCACGAGAATCTCTCCGTCGCAGCCGTTGCCCGAGCCGATCCCGAGTGTGGGAATACTCAAGGCAGCGGTGATCTCTCGCGCGGCACCAGACGAAACAATCTCCAGCACGACAGCAAATGCTCCCGCTCCTTCCACCGCGTGAGCGTCTTCCAACAATGTTACCGCTTCAGCGGCCGTTCGGCCTTTGACCTTGTACCCACCCTCTTCACGAACGCTCTGCGGGAGCATCCCGATGTGCCCCATCAGCGGAATGCCATCGTCCACGATTGCCTTGATCTGCGCCACCCGGCTGATGCCGCCCTCGAGCTTTACCGCTTCTGCACCGGCTTCGACGAGCTCGCGCGCACTGCGCACTGCCTGATCAGGCGTGTCGTAGGTGTGAATCGGCAAATCGGCAACGACTAATGCGTGGGTGTCGGCGCGTGAGACCGCGCGGGTATGGTGCAGCATTTCACCGAGAGTAACCTGCGTGGTGTCTTTGTATCCGAGCACCACCATGCCTAACGAGTCCCCCACGAGAATAACGTCTATACCCGCTTCGTCGAGCAGCCGTGCGGTCGGATAATCATAAGCCGTGAGGGCAGTGATCCGTTCGCCGCGCTGTTTTTTCTCACGCAGTTCCTGCATCGAAGCAGAGGCTACCATTGTGCTGATGAACGCACCACTGACGAGGTGTCGCTCAATTGCTGCAGCAGTTTCCCGACTGTCACTTGTTGCGATGGCAGCGCCAGATCAGGGCGGATGTCCGACAGCGGCTGCAACACAAAACGCCGCTCGTGCATACGCGGATGTGGCACCTCTAAATCCTGCGTCTTTATCGCGATTTCCCCGTAGTAGAGAAGGTCGAGATCGATGATGCGAGAGGTATTTCGCGGGTGAACCGGCGACCGACCAAGCACGCTCTCGATGTTCCGCATCTCGCACAGGAGTGTCCGTGCATCTCCGCTGTATTCGATCTCTACGACTGCGTTGAGGAAACTTTCGGTGCCCGGTTCGCAATCGACCGGAGCTGTTTCATAAACAGGGGACGCAAGAATCGGCGAGAGCACGAGCGGCAGATCGGAAATCATGGCGCGCGCCGTGATAAGATGGCTGAGGCGGTCTCCGATGTTCGAGCCGAGAGCAATGCCCGCCCGTTTCATCGCACGGAGTTGAGCTCCAGCACGTCCTCCATTGTGTAGAGCAATGGTGATCGGCCGGTGATCCATCGCGCGGCTCTGAGGGCGCCGATCGCGAAGGTGTTTCGGCTTGATGCGCGATGCGTTAGCTCGAGCCGCTCGCCGGCGCCGGCAAAAATCACAGTATGTTCGCCAACACCGTCACCACCGCGGATCGCATGGATACCTACCTGATCGGAAGGGCGGTCAACCACTCTTCCGTGGCGACCGTGCACGACATTCTTGTCGTAGTGCAACGCGCGGGCGTCGCAGACGAGTTCGGCGAGACGCTTCGCGGTACCGCTCGGCGCATCTTTTTTTAACCGGTGATGTGCCTCCACAATCTCGACATCGAAGTCGTCCCCAAGCAACTCGGCAGCTCTCCTTGTGAGCCAGAAAAGTGTGTTCACGCCGACGCTGAAGTTGGGCGCCAGCACGATAGGAATAGCTTTTGCCGCGCGTTGGATGGCGCCCTTTTGCTCTGGCGAATGTCCGGTCGCTCCGGTTACCAGCGGCTTAGAATGCGCTACGCAAGCCGCACAAATCTCCTCGGCTGCATCGGCGGTGCTGACGTCTACGACCACATCACAGATCTCGATCGACTGCTCAATCGAGTCGCCACGACCGCAACGTGCAACGAGGTCGATGTCACTCCGCGTTTCCGCCGCTCGAGAGATTGCCTGTCCCATCCGACCCGCGGCGCCGACCAGGAGGACGCGGATACCGTCTTGCATCTAGATGCTGCTGTCGAATGCAGCGAGCGTATCCCGCAGCCGCGCCTCGTTCCCCGGCGTCATCTCGCATAGCGGCAAGCGCACTTCGGCCGACATGTGACCGCGCCACGCGAGCGCAGTTTTCACCGGCACTGGATTAGGTTCGATGAACAGGTCCTTGAACAAACGAACGAGCCGCCGCTGGATTCGTCGCGCAGTTTCGTAATCTCCGCCACTCAGAGCGTTCACCAATTCACAGATCTCCGCCGGCAGCAAATTAGAAACCACGCTCACGACGCCCACAGCGCCGGCAGCCATGAACGGCAGCGTCAATCCATCATCCCCGCTCAGGATTGTGAAAGCTTCCGGCATGCGTGCAACAAGCTCGCCTACTCGATCCACACTGCCGCTTGCTTCTTTTATCGACACAATATTCCGGCAAGCTGATGCAAGCCGCTCGACAGTATCTACATTGATGTCGACACCGCAGCGGCCAGGGATGTTGTACAGCATGATCGGCAGCTCCGTCGCTTGTGCGATTGCCTGGAAGTGGCGGAACAAACCTTCCTGGCTCGGCTTGTTGTAGTACGGCGCGACGATGAGGCTGCCATTCACGCCCATCTCCTGAGCAGCGACGGTCGCGGTGATCGCATCCTTCGTGGAGTAGGAACCGGTGCCGGCGAGCACCTCGCAGCGGCCATTCGCAATCTCAACCGTCAGGCGAATCACCTGCTCCCGCTCCTCGTGGGTTAATGTCGGAGTCTCGCCTGTCGTGCCGATCGCCACTACTCCGGTGATACCAGCACTGATCTGCCCTTCGATCAGTCGCTCCAACGCCGAGCTATCGATCTCACCGTCGCGAAACGGCGTCACCAGCGCTGTGTAGGTCCCGCGAAACATGGCTAACCAGGCAGATTCGATTCCGAAATCTCCACCGACCCTTCGAACACGAACTCAGCTGGACCGGTGAGCGTCACATTCGTGAATCGATCTCCGTGCTTATCGAAGCCGACCTGCAATTCGTCGCCGCCTTTCACAAGCACACCTACCGGCGACTCGGCACCTTCTGTCGCCGCGAAGATCAATGCGCTCGCGACCACACCCGTTCCGCACGCGAGCGTTTCATCTTCAACGCCGCGTTCGAAGGTGCGAATGGCGATCTGTCCCCTGCCGCGTTTCTCGAGAAAGTTCACGTTAGCTCCGCGGGGTGCGAACTCCTTGTGATGTCGAACCGCTGAGCCGATCTCACAAACATTTACCGGCGCGATGTCCTCCACAGGGATGACAACATGCGGGACACCGCTGTCTATATAGTGGCAGACAAACGCTTTCCCAGCCGCTGATATCTCAATGTTCAGTCGCAAGTCCTTTGGCTCGCTCATCTGCAGCGTGACGCCATCGCGACCTACTGCCGCAGCGATGACCCCGGCTGGCGTCTCGAAGGAGAGCCGCTTGAGCGGACCCGCGATTTCGCTGGTATACCGTGCGAAACAGCGGGCACCATTCCCGCACATCTCCGCTTCTCCGCCATCGGCATTGTAGTAACGCATGCGAAAGTCCGCGCTGTTTGCCGCCGGCTCGAGAACGAGCACACCATCGGCTCCGATGCCGCGGTGGCGATCACACATCCGCGATATTTGCGGCGCGGAAAGCTCCAGATTTCCGGCGCGGTTATCGAGCATGACGAAGTCGTTGCCCGCGCCATTCATTTTCGTGAAGTGCACCTTCGCCATGAGCGTTTCTAGCATACGAGCCACACCTCGCAACCAGCACACGCGGCGGTTCTTAGGCGCGTGGTGCTTTCGTGGCTGCTACAAGTGGTCGCACGAATCGCTCGATCTTTTCAGCGATTTGCTGATCGTCGCGCCGCTCTGCGAGCTGTGACACGATCGCGCTACCGATGACGACTGCATCCGCGTGCTTCGCCACTTCAGTTGCGTGCTCCGGATTCGAAATGCCGAATCCAACTGCAATCGGAAGATCCGTAGCCGCACGGATTGCGCGTATTTTTTCCGGCAACGACACGGCGACGCTGGTCTGCGCTCCGGTCACACCTTCACGCGATACATAGTAGATAAATCCGGCGCCGCGTGCGCATATGCTCTCGAGCCTTTTCGCCGGAGTCGTAGGTGCGACCAGGCGAATATGCGAAATTGTATCGCTTCGAACTTCGACATCTTCATCAGGCGGCAGATCGAGTATCAACAAGCCATCCACTCCTGCGGCTTCCGCTTCGCGAGAGAACGCCCCGAGACCGAACTGCACGATTGGGTTCAGATACGTGTACAGCACGATCGGAATTTGCGAAGTGCGGCGGATCTCCGCCACGCAGCTCAGGACGCCGCGCACGGTTGCCCCAGCCTGCAACGCACGCTGTGCGGCGAGCTGGTTCACAATACCGTCCGCGAGCGGATCAGAAAACGGGACGCCGAGTTCAAGGATGTCGGTTCCCGCACGTTCGAGCGCGAGTGCGAAATCAACTGTTCGCGATAACGCAGGATCTCCCGCGCAAATATAGGCGATAAACCCTTTCTCCCCTCGCTTGCGAAGTTCCCGAAAGCAATGATCGATCCGATTCTGCATGCGTGCTGCTGCGGCAGAAAGACTTGCGCGGCTAGTGCCTGCGCGCGCGTATGGTCCCAGTTTTCACCGCTGTCCGTCGCTCGCCGGCAACGCGGTTCGCCGTTTCTTCAACCATCTGCTCGAGCAGCATTCGAAGATGTGTTCCCCGCCATTAATCAGCCGGCGCGATGTGCTTCACGCGATCCGCATGTGCCGACAGCTGATAGCATTTTTTGAAACCAGCGCGTGCCGGATCATCGGGATTGTACACCGCGATCGCCTCGCCGCCATTTTTGTGCATGAAGGTGAAGCATGGGACGTCCGTCGGCCCGTCGCCAATGTGAATCATGTGGGGAAACGGAATGGGGCGGATCTCAGGGTCCATGTGATCGTTCACATCCTGCGACATATCGAGCAGACCTTTGTTGATCCGGAAAAGGGATTGCGTCTTCTGCGTATAACATCTGCGGCAAACCGTTGTAGAAATTCAAATTCGCGCCGAGCGCCTTCAGTTCTGTATTCGTCGGCGGATCCATGCCGAGCGTGTCGAGCAACACCTTCATGTAAGCGAGCTCGCTATCGTAGCCGCCATCACGCACCAATTCGCTGCAACGCCGCCAAAACCCGTCCTTGTTGATCCCGAACGCGGGGAAGATCACCTCATCCTGCATGTAACGGGGGCTCAGCGTCTGATCGTAGTCGTAAACGATCGCGACGGTGTTTTGAGCTGTGCACATCCGTACGAGCGCTACTTCTCCATCTGCGAAACAAAATCGGCGAACAAGGGCGCATAAATGTCACCGCCGCGCTCGGGATGATACTGGACCGCCAGCGCGAAACGATGGTGTTTCACCCGCATCTGTTCGATAATCTCGTCCGCGGCGCACCACGCTTCGATTTCGCAACCGTCGCCAAGGCAGTCGATCGCCTGATGATGGGAGCTGTTCACGCGGTCGAGGCGATGCGATGCGGATTGATCCGTGCGCAGTTGCTGCACGTCCTCGTATTTCATCTCCGGCCCGTCGTGGCCAGGGACGTCAAGCCGCAGCGTTCCGCCAAGGGCGACGTTGAGAACCTGGAGGCCCTTGCAGATCGCGAAGATCGGTATTCCACGCGCTAGCGCATGTTTCGTGGCATCAAATTCCCAGCGGTCGCGCACGGCGTCCGCGTCGGGATCGAGCCCGGATTTACCGGGCACCTCCTGATGAAGAAACTCAGGCGCGATATCGGCACCGCCGGTCAAGAGCAGGGCATCCATTCGCGCCAATGGGACGTCCTGCGTCGGCGCATTCCAGATCCGCACTCTCGGATGCTTGCTAAACGGCTGCCGAAACCATTTCACATCCTTGGCGCGCATCCACGTGGCCAAATTCGGCATCGCCGAGTTTGCGACCCTTCTTCCGCGTTGTAAATAGCTGCCGCGCATGGCCGCCACAAAACGGACAGACCAACTCCGCCACGCGATCGACGAAATCGTCACGAGCAGCAAAACCTCGGCGTGTGCTGTCGCGGTACGCGATTACCAAAGCAGCTTCCATTTCGAACTGGAAGCCGATCGCTTCTTTCATGCGGCGAGCACGATCAAGGTAGCGATCCTCCTTGCGTTGTTCCGCGCCATTGACGAGGGCAAAATCCGGGCGAGCGATCCGCTCCACGTGCGGAACAGATTTGCGAGCGCGGTCGGTGGGGCGCCGTTCCGACTGGACTCGGACTCTGATGGCTACCCGCAGCTCTATCGCTTGGTCGGGCGGACGGCGAGGATCGCTGATCTGGCCGAAAACATGATCGTCTGGAGCAGTAACCTGGCGACAAATCTGCTGCTCGAACACGTGGGAACGGATTATGCCGCCAAGGTTCTTGATGAAGCGGGCGTCCACGGCGTGCGTCTCCGCCGCGGCGTGGAGGACACGGCGGCGCATGAGCACGGCATGAACAATGAGACCACCGCACAAGGAATGGTGGAGTTGTTCTCCGTGTTGCGCGCTGATTTCCTCTCCGCGAAAAGTCGCGATCAAGTCATTCATATTCTACTCGGTCAACGTTTCGATTCGATGATCCCGGCGGGCCTTCCCTCGCACGCGACGGTGGCGCATAAAACAGGTGAGATCTCGACTATGTGTCACGACGCGGGCATTGTTTACCTGCCGGAACGCGATCCGTATGTGGTCGCTATTTTGACGGAAAGCCAGGCGAGCGGAGATAATCGCCGCGGGACGGTGGCGAGTATTTCGAGGGTCGTTTATGAAGCGGTCACGGGTAAGGTGATCGCGAGATGAGCGGCCCCGAGGTTGAAGTCGTCGACGGCATGCAGCTTCCCGATGAGCATCGCGCGCTCCTACGGCCCGGTGAACCGGTCGAAGGCAAGGAAGGAATTGTTCATCGTCTGCCCCGCTTCTTCTTTTCCGTCGCAAGCTGGCCGGAAGCACATCGAATCAAGCTCGCGCCGCACTTGAAGCTGTCCGAGTTGATGATGGTCGACTCTTGCGAAGCCGACCTGCTGCTGCACCAATTTCCGCATTACGTTCCCTGCGCAATCGTGGTGCTCGCGCGCTATCTCGAAAGTTTCCGGCGCGAAGCAGACGCGGCCATCTTCGTAAGCGCGAATGGCGGCTATCGCTCCCCCGCGCATGGGTTGAGTGGCAACAAAAACGTACACAGCTGGGCCACCGCCGCAGACATCTACCGCGTGGGCGACTCCTATCTGGATGACGAAAAGACGATCGCGAAATATGCCGCTCTCGCCGACTCCCTCGGGCCGCAGGTGTTTGTGAAGCCTTACGCTGAAGGCGATGACCACCTTCATTTCGACCTGGGATTTATAACAATGACGCCGCGCGAATGCAGCGAACGCTGACCGGCGGAACATGAAGGACGCGCAGCAACAGGGCACCAGTGCGAGCCGGACGGCACAACACTTCGACATTCGCACGCCGCCGCCGCGGCCCGTCATCGGAATCGAGGCCGAGTTCACGTTGTTTGTGAATGAAGTGAAGCGGCGCCCGGAGGAAGTGTTCGGCACGCCCGCAAAGCTGATCGGCAAACGCATGATTCCGCGCACCGGTCGCTCGTATCAGCTGCCGTCCGGCGGCGCGATCTACTTCGACACTGGGGTGATAGAAGTTGCGACGCCGATCGTGGAGCAGCAGCCGGGATGCTGCTACCGCGCGACGCGCTTGCTGTGGGAGCAGATACGTTATGTGCGGGAGGAGTTGGATGCATGGAGCGCGCGGAACCGTTGCGTTTGCCGCCTGCAAGGCTTTAGCACGCACTACAACTTCTCGTTTCCGCAGGAACGAAGATCGCGCGAGCGGACGGCGTCGAAGCTCGCGTTTCTCCTCGCCCACATCTTGCCTGCGCCGGTCCTGTTATTGGCTGCTAACCGCGACAGCACCGCCGTCGGCGTGCGCCCCCGCGGATCGCGTCTTGAGGTCACAACTGACTTCACTCCCGACGCACCGCTGATGTTGGCCACGTGCGGACTCATCATGGGCGTGGCCGAATCTGTGATGCGCTGGGACCGCTACGAGGTCGATCAGATTGCGCGCAAGGCGATCCCACAACTGACGCCCTTCCGGCTGCGCAAACATTCTTCCCGGCGCGGTTGGCGCGTGATTTCCTCATCGCTCTCGCGCAATCCGTTCACGACCGATCCGAACGTCGCAGCTTGGAGGCTGCGCGACGGCCGCACAGCTTCCCTGCGCGAAGTTGCCGCGGAAACAACGCGCCCATTTCGTCAGGAGATCCGGCGGTTAAGCGATGCGGCTACCTTGCGGCACATCGACGCAGTCTTCGCCGGTGACGCGCGTTCCCTGCTCGATTTCCCGAAGCGGCCAAATGTCTATGACGATGCCGGACATCTCATCCACTGGAATCGCCGCCGGGTGCGGCATTGGGCGCGCTCTGATTATGAAAAGGTGATCCATCGGGTGATCGCGCACGAGCCGATGTGGATTGGCGGCAAGCGCTACAAAGCCGAGCGGATGCAGGGCTGGTATGAGGTGGTCTTCCGGGAAGTACAGACAGGCGTCCGGCGCGTCATGAACCTGGACGAGCTCGTGCGGTTAACTGTCCGGAAGAGACGCTAACGCTGCCGCGCCCTTCGCGGGTTATTCCGGAAACGTCGGCCGTTTCGCGGAGCGGTTATGATCCTGAACGCGTCGCGAGATTTCCGCGTCGGCAAAGATTGGACTAACGAGTCCGTGGACGTCGAGACTCCCGTAGCTCCAGAGGTAGGCCGAGCTCACGGGGTGGGACGCTGCGGGCTGTTTAAGAAAATTACAAAACGCCGCATAGGTCTGCTGGCGGAGCTTGCGGAGCGGTTCATTAGCCCACGGATTCGCCTCCGGCCTGTCCGTCCCCACAAACGGCGTTCGCGCCGCTTCCTCCACACTGATCGCCGGAGCGCGAAAGGCACCATCTTGCGACTGCCAACCTCCACCAATTCCGAATTCAACAATGTGCAACGGCTTGTCCGCCGGTAACGGACAGCTCACGGCGGCGAATTGGCTGACGAATTGCGCCAGGTTTGAGGCGATGCTTTCCGCGCGGGGCGGCACTTCCAATTTTTGATACATCGAGACGCCGATGAAGTCGCAACTCTCCCACAGCTTCTGGAGCGCTGCGCGATCGAACTCCTCCGGCTGGAGCGGACCAGAGATCTCCTGGTAGTTGAGGCTCAAGCCAAAGACCGCGTGGCGTAATTTCCCGCGCCTTCTTACCTGCTGCAGAAGGGTCAGCCAGGAGTGCGGATGAGCGAAAACAGTCCGCCCCATCTCACCCTGAAGCGAGACCTCGACGGGCCAGTCTGCGGGCACAACCGCCTCCAACGCCTCCATGACAGGACCGACGAGCGCATCGGCGTAGCTTGTCCCCGAGATCGAAGTTAACGGATCGAAGTCGAAATCATTCCGCCAGCGCTTGATCGGGCCATGCGAATTCAGATGAAGCAGGATTGCGATGCTCAGGCGATGCTCGACCGCGCGTGCAAAAGCCGCTGCACACCAACCCTTGAACTCCGCGCGCAACGCCTCGTCTGATGGGTAGAACGTATCGCCGGGTCCACCCTCACGGTTTTCGCGCAGCAATCCGAAATTCTGCGGCTGATATTGCGGATTTAACTCGCTTACCAACGTGATGCAGAATTCCACGCCGGAGTCACCGAGCGCCGCGACTTTATCGACCGCCTTGTCCGCCGTCTGCATCTGCCATTTGTGAAACATCGAGACCGTCGAACAGATCGGCGTCGCAGTCGGCGGCTCTGCGGGGAAAACCGCCGCGGCCATACCGAAGATAAGCAGCCAGAGCCCGGATCTCATCTGTAGTGGCTGCTGCGCGGGCGAACGACGGCTCGGACCGACCGGGACGTTAGCTGTCTGCGCAGACGGGGATGGTTGTGCCTACAGCCCGAGCAATTCGCGCACGTATTTCGCTGGTGGGCTGCCGAAGGAGAGGACCCTGTCGTTGTATTCCTTCAGGTCGAATTTATTGCCCGCTTTCGCCTTCGCGCGCTCCCGTAGCTCGACGTGCTCAGTGACACCGATGAAATAGGTCGAGAGCTGCGCCGAAGACAGGCGGGCGCGCTTCCATTTCGCCACGGCCTCCCCTTCCTGCTGGAACCCTTCTTTCATCATCAAATCGAGCGCTTCCTGTTCGCTCATGTTCGCGGTGTGAATGCTCTGATCGAGGATGGCGTTGCAGATCACGCGCAAGCGCATCTTCAGCTGCTGAATTTTCACCTCCGGCCCGCCGTAACCAGCCTCGGCCATGAATTGTTCCGAGTAGACGGCCCAGCCTTCGACGAACGTGCCGCTTTGGAAAATCGCGCGCACTAACGTCGGGCCTCTGAATCTGTTCGCATGCGCGAGCTGAAGGTAATGCCCCGGCATGGCCTCGTGTACGGTCAGGTCTTGCACCATGTAGTTGTTGTACTCGCGGTAGAACGACTCCTTCCGCTCCGGCGACCAATCCTTCGGCGTTGGCT
Organism: Chthoniobacterales bacterium; assembly: GCA_013820755.1. Classification (GTDB taxonomy): domain Bacteria; phylum Verrucomicrobiota; class Verrucomicrobiia; order Chthoniobacterales; family UBA10450; genus JACCTI01. The sequence goes on along the minus strand of JACDHZ010000037.1, from coordinate 4,850 downwards.
CACACGCGAAGAAGGTCTTTCCGTTTTTCTCGAGTGGACCCGGCGAATCGCAGTATGCAATCCCCTGCCCGCGCCTGAATTCCGGCATTACGATTACCTCGAGCGGTTCGTCCGGCACTGAAACAAGATCCTTCGCGCGCACAAAGGCGGTTGCCTCCTTCACGACCTTCTGCGCTTCCCCGACGATCGTGTCGTCGTTCGGATGCTGCTCTGCCAGCTTGTCGAGCACTGCTGTCGTGACCTTCTTGCGGTCGCGCAATGTCGCTTCGTCGGCGTCCGGAAACTGCTTTTGGAATAATGGGAGCGCTGTTTCGTAGATCGCTTTTTGCGTCTGCTCGAGATCGGCGCGGGCGCGCTTCATGATCTCTTCCATCGATAAATCAGAAGCGAGAGCGAAACGCAGCTTCTTGCGGAACTTCTCGGCGCCGAGGCGGAATTCGCCAGTGGAACGTGGGAGCAGATCGTTCTGCAACCACTTCTTGTATTCCTCGAGCGCGGCTGCGGTTTTCTCCTGGAGCGGAGCGAGATCTTTCTTCAGCTCCGGCGCTTGATCGAGCAATGGCGCCAACCCTTCACGGATCAGGCCGATCGTTCCGTTTGTCTGCTCGATCGCGGTTTCGGTGTAGATTTTCGGCGGGTCCTTCAGATTGGCTTTCGCCTGCGCGATGACTGCCGGAATTCCTTCCATGCGCTTTCGCAGATTCGGAATGCGCTCCTTCGCCGGCGCGAAATCACGCGCGACGAGCAGGTAGACGCTGTTGGCGAGGCTTTGGTTATAGGCGAGCGGATTCCATTCGCGCTCCTTCAGCTCTTCGATCCCGAAGATTTCATTGTCGATGCTGTCTTTGAGGAGGCGGACATCCACTTTGTTCGCGCCGGAGAGCTGGTCGAGATTGTTAAACGCATCGAGCTGTTGGCGAAACTTCTTGGCGCGCGCGAGTTCTTTCGCGAGGGCTTCCGGCGAGTAGTTCGTCAGCCGGGCGTCGAAGCGATGATCGCCAAGCTCTGTCGCGTATTCCGGGTGCGTTTCGAGCAAGCCTTCGATGTAGTCTTTCGCGATTTGCTGGAACTTGTCGTCCTGCGGAGTAGCGCGTGCATTGAAACAGACGGTGAGACCGACAAACGCTGCGAGGAAGGGCAAGACTTTCATACCTGGGAAGCTACGGACAAGCGGGCAGGAATTACAGGATAAGTTCCAGGCGAGAACTCGCGTCCTCCGCATGTGATGATTACGATGATGACGCGACGGGAAGCAGCGCGATTGGCCGCGGGCGGCAGCGCTGCACTGATGTTCGACGCGGCAGCGGATGCTTAAAGCGGTCGCTGCGCTGTTGTCGCTAGGTCGGAGCGCCGCCGGCCAGGACCGGCTCGGCCGCTGTCTCGTCCGGAGTCTGGGACTGGAGGTATGTCTTGCCGCGATAGAACATGGCCACGACGACGAAGATCGCTGCCGCCACGAACATCAGGGTGGTGAAGAACATGAAGTATTGCGTGTCGTTCATCTTCACAGTGCCGTCGGCGTTGCGGATGAAGTGATTCACGCAGGCGGTGAATGCGCTACCTAAAGAGACGGTGAAAAGCCATAGTGCCATGACTGCGCTCTTCATTTTATTTGGCGCCTGGGTGTAGGAAAACTCCAAGCCGGTAATCGAGACCATCGCCTCCCCCAAGGTGAGAATCGCATACGCGAGGAACTGCCAGTTCACGCTCGGCTTCGCCCCGCCGTCGATCATCGTCTGAATATACCAGATAACGAGATAGCTCCCGGCCGTGAAAAAGAGACCAATGCCGATTTTGCGCAGAGGAGTGAGTGTGAAAACCCGATCCATCAGCGGGTAGATCACATAATTCACCAACGGGATGAAGAGCAGGATCATGATCGGATTAGCCGTCTGCACCTGTGAAGGCAGGAGTTGAATTCCGAACCAATTGAGATCCATCCGCTGCGCTTGCAGCGTCCATGAGCCGCCGCTGCTTTGATCCCAAAGAGACCAGAAAACGGCTACAAACACGTAAACGACCGCTAACCGCCAAAGCGCGCCCAAGCCTTCTTTGCTGAAGGTTTCTTTGAGAAAACTGAGCCCCCCGGGACGTATATGGACGAATTTTTTGCGGCCCGCCCAGAAGAAGATGGTCGCGATCACCATCGCTACACCCGGAATACCGAAAGCCCAGCGCGGCCCGAACCGCGGATCCGCGAGAAGGAAGGGACAGAGCAGCGTCGAGATGAACGAGCCAGCGTTGATGGAGAAATAGAACCAGCCAAAAACCTTCGATAAAAGATGCTTGTTAGATTCGCCAAATTGGTCGCCGACGTTCGCGGACACGCACGGCTTGATTCCCCCGGAACCAACAGAAATCAATCCAAGCCCAATCAGCAAGCCCATCCGGGTGTCGTTTAAAGCGAGCGCGAAGTGCCCCAAGCAATAGACCACTGACAAAATGAGGATTGTCTTGTATTTCCCGATAAAGCCTTCAGCGAGGATCGCGCCGAAAATCGGCAGGAAATAGACCGCCGAAACGAACCAGTGAAACTTTTCACGCGCCTCCGCATCGCCCATGTGATCCGCCACCCCGCTGCTCGTGACGATATATTGCGTCATGAAAATGATGAGGATGGAGCGCATGCCGTAGAACGAGAACCGCTCCGCGGCCTCGTTGCCGATGATGTACGGCACGCCCGGCGGCATAGTGCTGATGTTCGGCGGCTTGGTCGCGTATTCGTGTTTGGCCATGGGGAATGCTTTCAGCTACCGCGGTGAAGGAGACGCTGACGGGAAAAATTGCGCGGGAGTGCGCGCGGCGTGCTCGTGCTTCTCACCATGCGCTGCCTTGTCGTTCTCGTGCGGACCTTTCGCGCCGCGATCGTGCGCATCGGGGGCTCCGGATTTTTGGTGTTCGTGTTCCTCGGGCAATTCAGTGGCGCGGTGACGTTCGCAGGAACAGAAGAAGGCAAGCGCAACCGCGAAGCAAAAGAGCGCGGCCTGCCGCAAAAGGAGTCGCATCGGCGGGAGACTAATCATCCGCTTTAAATCGGTGCAAGAGTAAAGAGCGGACGCAAACCGCCGCGCGACCTGTCGCGAGGGTCGGACAACCCGCTGTGACGCCGCGCTTAGTGCGTTCGAGCGCCTGCTCGACACACCAAATGCGTTGAAACAAACCGCGCCGGAACTACTATGGTGCCCCGGTGGCGCGCTCGACAAAGAACAACGCTTGGAACGAGGTCATCGCGCTAGTCCTGCTCGGGACTGGCACGCTCCTGTTTCTCGCGCTGATCTCTTACGCGCCAAAAGATCTGCCTTCCTGGGTGCCGTTCAGCCATCTCTCGCCGCCTAACTCGCCGGCACAGAACTTCATCGGGCCGCTTGGCGCTATCATCGCCGGGTTTTGCTATTTCATGATCGGCGGCGCGTCGTACCTGCTCGCGGCTGTCCTATTGGGGTTCGGCGCAGCAAAATTGTTCTACGCTCGACTGGAAGTCGCCGGGCGTGCGGGATGGATTGCGCTATTCATTGTCTCGGGCGCGTGCTTGCTGCACCTGCAGCATCAGGTTCTCCGCGACTGGCATTCGGCGTTCAACATCCAGGGACCTGGCGGCTGGGTCGGATATTACTTTGGCCTCCGGATCCTTGAGCGCATGCTCGGCCGCGTCGGATCGCTGATTGTCCTGACAGGTCTCTACGTTACCAGCATTATTCTGATGACTGGTCTGCGACCGATCCACATCGTGCGACAGACGGTCGCCGCGTTCCGGGCGTCGGTGCAGAGAATACGCGAGTGGAAATTAAAGCGGCGTATGCAGCGGGCAGACATCAAAGGTCAGCTCGAGATCAGCCAGCGCGAACTGGTGAAACAGCAGCGTTCGATCGAGCGGCAGCTCAAGAGAAAGGGTGCGCCGGTGCCAGAAGGTCCCGCGACATCGATGCCAATCGATGAGCTGGCAAACCGCCCGAAGCCAAATATCGTGGACACCACGGCGTTGCCGTCCGAGCCGACGCGCAAAAAGCCGTCCCTGGCCGAGCTCCGGCGCGGTGAAAAGAAGAGCGAGGGCTTGCCGGGCATGAGCAGTCCGACGTGGGACGCGGAGAATTACACGCGTCCAGGTCTCGATTTGCTCGATGAGCACGATGTCGAAGGCCGCGTGGCTGTCGATCCGACTGAGCTCGAGCGGATTCAGCAAACCCTGATCGATACGCTGGGGCAGTTCGGGATTGCGGTTGCAGCCGGCGACATCACGCGCGGGCCTACCATCACCCGCTACGAAGTTTATCCCGCGAAAGGCGTGCGCGTCGATAAGATCGTCAGCCTCGAGCGTGACCTGGCGCGGGCCACCCGCGCCGAGCGCATCAACATTCTCGCGCCGATTCCCGGCAAAGACACCGTCGGCATCGAACTGGCGAACAGCCGGAAAGTGAAGGTCACGCTGCGCGAGCTGATGCAGTCTGCCGATTGGACAGAGACTAAGGCGAAGCTGCCGATCGCCCTGGGAAAAGACGTTTACGGTAAAACGATCATCGCCGATCTCGCGCAAATGCCGCACTTGCTCGTCGCCGGCACAACCGGCAGCGGCAAGAGCGTGTGCATCAATGCGCTCGTCGCGAGCATGCTGTTCCGTTTCACCCCGGAGGAGCTGCGGTTCATCATGATCGATCCAAAGGTGGTCGAGATGCAGGTGTATAACGATCTGCCGCACCTGATCATTCCGGTGGTTACGGACCCGAAGAAGGTGTTGCTCGCATTGCGGCACGTCATCGTTGAGATGGAGAATCGGTACAAGATTTTCGCTAAAACCGGGGTGCGAAACATCACCGGCTTTAACGCGCAACCGGCAAAGAAGACGCAGAAGGAAC
>JACDHZ010000304.1 GCA_013820755.1 Chthoniobacterales bacterium | reverse complement strand
CGCAGGCCGCCATCGATCTTCGGCGATCGTCCGGTGTACTTCGAGATAACCGTCTCGCGAGCCGATGTTGAACCATCTCCGCTCGTTCAGTACGACTCCGCCAATTTTTCCCCCTGCTCCGATCCATTCGCCGAGGATCGGCACAAACGAAATTTTCTTCGCAGGCGGGATGCGCGTGAAAATCTCCGGGTTCCAAACGGAGATGTTCGCGAAGTCGAAAGCCCCCGGGTGCCCATAGCGATTGCTGATGTCGATAATTCGCCCGTCCCGTACGGCGATCGCCGTCGCGAGGCCTGTGTCGCGCAAGGCCAGGGTCACGTCGTTACCTTCGGCGAAATGCGCCTCGATCAACGGCTCCAGTTCTATGTCAGTGAGGATGTCGCCGCTGTAAACAATGAACGGTTCAATGCCAAGCCAGGGTTCCGCGTTCTTGATCCCGCCGCCGGTCTCGAGCAGCTCAGTTTCGTGCAGCAGTTTCAGCGGCACCCCGCCATAACTGCCATCTGCAAATGTGCTCTCGAACTGCTGCGCCAGCCTGTGCGTATTTACGACGAACGATTTGATGCCGATGCTGCAGAGATGATCCAGTGAAAATGTGATCAGTGGTTTCTGGAAAATCGGAACCAGTGGCTTCGGAGTTTGTTCCGTAAGCGGGCGGAGGCGTAATCCCATCCCGGCGCCGAGCACAAATGCCTGTTTGATCTGATCCATCGCCTGAAAGGAGCGAGAGATTCTGCGCTGACGCCGGATTTACAATGGAAAATTGCGGCCGACGGACCGCCGAGATTAGATCTGCAGCCGCGTGGGAATCAATGCTTCAGATAAAGTGTCTTCGTGCCGAAATCGATGATGCCGTTGTAACGCTGCAGAATCTCAGAGCCGAGAAGACCCACGACAGGCGGCTTAGCGTTGAGCAACTCGCTCCGAATCAGACCTTCCAAATCGATCACGCCCACTTCCCTTTTGCGAAGCTCCACGCCTCCGATCGACAGTCGGGAAATTGTGGCAAGCTGCACGCCACGGCGTTTTATGTTCACGCCCGCAGAAGTCAGTGCTGTGTCGCGCACGGCAATCTTCATCTGCCTAACGAAACGTCGATGCAGCAGCGTGCTGAAGGCGCCGCTGTCGACCATCAGTCTCGCGCGTGTCCCGTTTACGCCGCTATCAACATAGAGATTGTAACCGGCGCTCAGATACATCGGAACCTTCGTGAAACCGCTGTAGTCCGTACCCGGCGCTCTTCCCCTGACGTCCGGATCGACCTTCAACGTGAGAATCTGCTTGCGGCAATCGAGCACCGCCTCGGTTGGAAACAGGATGTCCGCGCCAATGATACCGTCGATCGCCTGTTCGTTCATCAGCTTCGCTGCGCGTGATGAACCACCGAGGTCGATAGCGACCATCGGCTCGTCCACCAGGTCCAGCGCGCCAAGCTGGAGACTCTGCGCGATCGCCACGCTATTATACCCGCCGTTGATGCGCAGCCTGCGGGGGAGCTCTGAAGTGGCGCCGACATCAGTGAGGCCAAAATGTTTGACGCGGTTGATCGCAATCGCGCTGACAGGCGCCCCACTGTCGATCCCCAGAAGCGCCGGTTTGCCGTTGATGCGCGCGCGTAGGAGCAGGTGGTTTTGCCTTGAACGCTCCAGCGGGAGTGACTGGAACTGGATGTTCTGCGGCGGCGTTCTGCCAGTCCAGACCGGCGATTGCGCACTCGGTCGTGCCGTTACGCGCCCCGGTGCTGCATGTCCCGACGCGGCAGTTGCCAGAAGCAGCAGTGCCGCGCAAACCGAGCGAATTCGAAAGATTAAATGCAGACCAGACACGAGCGCGAGAGTAGCACGTATGCAGAGGTCTAAAAACGGTTGCTGAGGTTTTGAGGGTGAAAAGAACCTGCAACTTCGCTCCGTCACTCCTTGCGTGCCAGCGGGCAAGCCGGTAAAGAAGCACCTGTCATGAAGTCATTCCTTCCCCTCAGTATCATCACATTCATATTTGCCATCAGCAGCTCGCTTCCTGTGCGTGCACAGGAGATTGTCCTCGGGCAATACGCGTCGCTAACAGGCAGCGAAGCCACGTTCGGCATCAATTCGAGCAATGGTGTGGCTCTCGCGCTGGACGAGGTAAACAAAGAAGGCGTGCTCGGTGGGAGAAAAATCAAGATCATTACCGAAGATGACCAATCAAAACCCGGGCAGCCGTCCGCCGCGGTCAAGAAGCTGATTTCGAGCGATCGCGTCAATGCTGTCATCGGCGAAATCGCCAGCTCACGTTCGCTGGAAGCCGCACCAATTTGTCAGGAAGCGAAAGTCCCGA
>JACDHZ010000154.1:432-6863 GCA_013820755.1 Chthoniobacterales bacterium | reverse complement strand
CAACGCGCGCATCCGGTCGAAAGGATTGCCAATCGGCACGACACCTTGTTCTGATTCCGCTGGCGAAGTGCTTTCATCCCAGCGATATGCCGTGCACGCAATCGTCAGCTCCGTAGGTCCGTAGATGTTCTCGATGATTGAATTAGGCGCCGCCAGCGCCCATTGCTGAGCCACTTCCACCGGCAGGGCCTCGCCGCAAAAGAGCGTGAGTCGCAGCCGCGGGTACATGCCAGGTTTCAGCACTCCAAAACGCCGCATGAACACCGCAGTAGAGGGGACGGAAAACCAAACCGTCAGCCGCGCATCATTGATGAACGCTCCCGGCTTGATCAATTGCTTCGCTGTTGGACAACAAACGCAGGCGCCGTTTTGCCACGCGACAAACATGTCGTGTGCGGACAAGTCGAACGTCATATCGAACGTTTGCGAAAAGCGATCCTCGCTTGAGAAACCGTAGCGCTTCGTGACGTAGTCCACGTAGTGCTGGACGTTACTGTTCGATACCATCACACCTTTAGGCTGCCCGGTGCTGCCCGAGGTAAATAGGAGATAGGCAATCGCATCAGAGGCAACTTTTGCTGCTTTCCATTCCTCCGAGGGCCGGAGATCGTCTGCACCGACAATGCGATGCGTGGGAAACTTCGCCGCCAGCTCCGAGACGTCGGCCCGCTCGGGGCAGATGATCGTCAATTGCGATTCGACACCTGCAAGGACCGTCTCGAGCTGAGGCTCTGAGCCGTTGTCCACGACAAGCGAACGGCACCGGGATCGCTGCAACATCAGACGTGTCCGATCTACCGGAAACGTCCGATTCAACGGGACATAGCCGTGACCCGCGAGCAGCGCCCCGAGCACGCCGGCAAACGCCGTCTGCGAACGATAAGCGAACACCGCCGTGAGGGGGACACCCTCCGTCACGCGCAATTCGTGCTGAATTGTCGCCGCCAGTCTCTTCGCCCGCTCCGCCAGTTCGGCGTAACTCACCTCTCCATTCGCGTCGATTGCAGGCCGTTGCGGATACTGCTCCAGAGACGCGGTAAACCCGCTCCAAAGCGGAAGTTCAAATCTCATACCCATAAGCTGTTCAGCGAATTTGCGGCTTCGTCCAGCCGCTTCCTTGATGTTTGCAGAAACCCGCGCTTCCTTAGATAGGAAAGCGCAGTCTCTTCATCATCGGCTCATGTTCGACGATGAACAGTTCGTGCTGTGCAGGTGAAAGTAATTTCTCCAGTCCCCGAGCTGCCTTTGCGAAAAAAACTAGCGTAGCTCTTCTGCAATTGGGCTCATGTTGGAATGGACACGTCAGGATTCGCGAGCAGGCCGATCCAGAGTTGATAGATCGCCTGAGCGACAGTTGCGGTTGGGTCGGATTCCGTATAGCTGATCCATGATGATTCGGAAGAAGGTGTTGCCGTTCTCGCGGAAGCGGTGATCCAAACGATCTTGTAGTGTTCAGTGAAGCTTCATCGTCATTTGCGGGTAGAATGCGCCCGCAGCGCCGAACCATATCCAAACCGCTCGATGCGCACACCTGCTACTATCAAACGCGTATTCTTCCGCCAAGCCGCTCAGATTGGGAAACCAAGCCTCCTCATCATCGTCTCATGTTCGATCCTGAAACGCTCGTGTTGCGCGGGCGAGAAATGGTTCTTCCAGTCACCCGAGCTGCCCTTGCGGAAGAAGCTCGCGTACTTTCTCTGCAGCTCGGCGAAGGATGGGATCGCGGCGCCAGGATCGGGGACCAAGCCAATGCCGAGCTTCTCAACCGCATTTGTTACTGTCGTAACAGGGTCGCGGATCAAATCATTGAAATAGACGACGCTCGGCTTCGGCTCACGGTCGAGCCACGAACGGTTCATCGTCGTCCAGTGAAAATGCAATCGGTGATGTTGGTCAAGTAGGTGATCGATTCGCCAGGAAACCAGTCGTTTCCGCAGTCCAAAGCGTTTCATGCCGCTGACGAGCACAACCTTGGCAAGATGAGCCCACGAGGCCGCACTTAGCAGCTCGGATTTCGATCGCCGCATCTTACGAAGTCGATGCCTGAAAGCCTTGGCGTCAAACCGGAGATCGACCAGGTAATGCGCATACGATGCGATGGCGTCACGGCCATCGCGCAAGATAAGAATCGCGCGGAACCTAGTGTCAAAAAGCTCGTCCGCCTTAGCATGAGTCTTGAAAACGTACAACTCCTTTCTCGCGTCGAGCTCTGTCAGGGCGAGCCGAATCCGCTCCGGATCGCCGCTTTGCATCGCTTCTCTGAGAGGACTGGGAAGCTCCTCTGCTCCCACGAGTTCGCCAGCTCCGGCGGCCCTAAGAACCTCGCTCGCATTGAATGCTGCATACGTTCGGATCCCGTAGATATGATGCATGACAATCCGGAAAAACGTGTTGCCGCTTCTTCCAACCGAAGTAATCCAGAGAACCATAGGTGTGGTAGTGACAGACCGCCCGAGGTTTAATGACTGCTCTCCGCACTTGCCGCCCGGCTCTCCGCGTGCGCGTTCCCGGCAGGCCGGCCATCGAAGATCTTCCGGACCCGCTTTCGGTATTTCCAAGGCATAATAAACAACCTGCCCCGCACGTACCATAGAAATGTCAGGAAAGATCCGGTCGCGCGTACGAGGTTACCCCGCCGGACGTGAATGTAGATCTCTCTAAGTGCAGTCTTTCCGAAATGCTCTCGCCAATAGTTTGCGCCTTTACGTCGTGCGGCTTCCAATTGCGGGTTGCCTTCAACCAGCATCCGTTGCATATTCATCAGGCGATGCATCGCTCGTAGCATAACGGCGCCGTTCCGAGAGGCACTTGTGCCATGGCGCCGGTATTGTGCTACCACATTGCGATGGTGCGCGCTTGGGAACGAACGCGCGGCGCAGAGCAGGATCTCGTAGTCCTCGGCCGGCGTGCAGGCTGCGTTGAACCCGCCTACTTGATCTACAACCGCTCGGCGAAACATGACGGCGATGGTATTCGCAACGTGATTAACCTTCAGTAGCTCCTCGTATTGATTGTCAGCAAGAAGAGGCCATCGTGGTGAACCACAGTACGATCCATCCGTTCCAATGTGATCGATATCACCGACCACGAATGCCGCCTCGGGGTGCTCTGCGAAACAGCGCAGATGCGCGTTGACGGCACTGGGCGTTAGGCGATCATCAGCATCAAGGAAAATCACGTATTCTCCGCGACTAGCATAGAATCCAGCGTTACGCGCTATCGCAATTCCACCATTGCTTTGCCGGATGCAAGTAACCGTAGGATAACGGGCGGCAATCTCGGAGGTATGATCCGGCGAACCGTCATCGACGACGATGCATTCAACGGGGCTGTAGGTCTGCGCAAGGACACTTTCGATAGAATCTGCCAGGAACTCTGCCTGGTTGTAGCAAGGAATGATGACCGACACCACAGGTCCGATCTGCTCCGGCTTGCTCGCCGGCTGCCACTTCGCGCAAGCCGCTGAAGTAATCACGTGGAGAAATGTAACCTCTTCATCGTTGCACCGTGCTTCCGCTCAACGGCTTTGTTGGCCCTAAGGAGTGACCTTCCAGGCACTCGTTCTAGCCGCGAATCATCACTCTACTCGCTATATGGCAAAGATGGCGAGCTCTTTCTGCTCCCAGACATGTTTGTTACAACGATCTGACGGAGCAAGCTGATTAAGCGTACGAATGATGCTGGGCGACACTCGCCGGCGTTACTGCCACGCTGATACAGTTCCTCGCCTGGATAATCGATGCCGCGGATATCGCCGCGGTCGGGATGTCCTAAGTCCGACAACTCCTCGTGCTGTTGAGGGAGTTGATTCTGCCGACGTGGTTCCGCTTCGTCAATCCGGAGCGAGCCTCACGGTCCGGAGTCCAAAATAGCACGCGACGCTTTTGTTTTCCCAATACTCGGGATCGTCGCGAACTTCGAAATATCTGATGAATATCCGGGGGCGAACTGGCAGCCGAGTGACGATCGCATCCTCCTCACCGCGAGCCCGCGCCGCATAGAGCGCGCGCCAACGTTCGTGCATCGCTCGGCTGTAATTCGGCACAGACGAACGGAGGTCGGTCATTGCTATGGACGTATTGCCCGTCAGAAGCATCGATGCGATAAAAAATGCTACTGTCACACGACGGAGCGGCGCGCTGAACGCGATTAAGGGTTCTCCCCCCTTGGCGAACTGCTGTGCGATGGAAACGACGACAAAGAACCAACCGGCCACAAACACGAAATAGATACCGTTAAGAGTACGAAGTATCAGGTGGGTGCCGGTCGCCCAACTTGCCGCAACGAAGCCGGCAGCGACCGCCAAAATCCAAGTCATTGCGACGATGGCCAGAGCCCGTTTGTTCGCAGCAGTTGCCTGCCCTTGCGCGCTCCACGTGGCAGGCGGCAACATCACGAGCAATGCGGTTGCGGAAAGCAGCCGAACATCGAGGCCCCAGCGAATCACGTGCATCACTCCCTGCTTCAAAGACAAACGCAGCGTGAGTGCTAAGTGCCGCGCCAGTGGAAATTCAGCTTGTCGCAACGCATTACCAGGCGCTGTGTAAACGAGGATAAACCCGACGAATGCAGCGGCGAGACAGATCGTCCATAATTGTCGACGCGGGTCACATTCAAGCCACATCTTGAGAGTGCCGCCGGCCAGCGTCAGGCAAAGTAACAATCCGAAGAGTTCGTGAAAGCCAGTGGCAGTGAACGCAAGCAAGCTTAGCCAAACGCCCGTCGGGACGGTTGTTTGCGCCCTTTCCCGCAGCAGTCCGCTAAGTAGCAAGACTGATAACGCCAGGCCCGAAAGGTTATCAATCCCACCTGTCAGCCAATAAAAGGTTTCACCTGGATCAGGCATTCCCACCCAGTAGAGCGCCAGCAGGCTGATCGTTAGTGCGAAGCGCTGCGGCTGCGAAACGCCGACCCGGGCTGCTGAGAGCAGGGCGTAGACGCAGCAAGCGAGCAGGGCGGCGTTCATCCCCAAAAGTAAAGGATAAACCCGCACCAGATCGAACCTGGACGTCAGTAGGTAGTCGATCGTACCGGAAGCCCAACGACCGGACCAAGTGAAGTACTCCTCCATCACTGCAGGAAAGACACCCTGCACTCGCCCCTTATAGGCGCGAGCGAAATCGTCTGCCATCGGATGGGCGTAACAACCAATCACGATCCCAATCAGGAGCACAGAAGCGACAGTTGAACCGCATAACCTACCGTCCCAGCCGCCCTGTCGTGATTCAGAAGAAGGCGACGGCGGCGGAAGAGGGCGTGCGCGAGCCGCTCTGCGCCAAAACAGAGGTTTACGCATGCCGAATCCTCGCTTGTGATCTACCAAGCCAAGGCAGACGAAAAGCTGGGGCTCCCTGCCGTAGACTGATCTCATGTCGAGTGCGTCCGGCGATTTCCATAGTTAGCTTCCGAGACGAACGACTCCTCAGCTAGCCGGATCCCTGGATGTGCAGTCGAGTTCCGAGTCGCTGATCTTTTCGCACGGCGCCTGCTTTATTGATGTGATAAACTGCATGGCCGCTCCGGGATCTGCATTATGCCAGGAATAATCGAGTCTGGTCCCGTACTGCGCCTGAAAACTGTGGGACTGCTCATCCCTGTCCCATCGTCGGATTTCTGACACATTGACAACCATCGAAAAGACGCTGGATGGGAAAAAGATCGACGGCCGAATGCCTCGGCTCGATGGATTGCGTGGAATCGCCATTATCATGGTGATGCTGTTCCACCTCACAGCCTTCCAGCCCGCCTCCCGGATCGATCAGCTATTCCATCGAGCCGCGCAATATGGGTGGACCGGCGTTGATCTCTTTTTCATTTTGTCTGGGTTCCTTATCACCGGCATCCTTCTCGACGCGAAAGGCGCTCCGAAATACTTCCGCAACTTCTACGTGCGCCGGGTCCTGCGCATCCTGCCGTTGTACTACGGCTTCGTCTTGGCGTTGATCGTTCTCTATCCACTCGCTGGTGCGCACTTCCGCTCTGAACGCGACGTCCTTCTTCAGAATCAGGTTTGGATTTGGACACTGTCAGTTAACTGGCTTGTCACCCTCACCGGCGACTTCACTTCACGGACCACGCTCGGAACGGGCGGTTTCTGGTCGCTCGCAATCGAAGAGCAATATTATCTGATGTGGCCAGCCCTCGTTCTGCTGCTGTCACGCGGGGCGCTGTTGCGCACCTGTATCGGCCTGACGCTTTTCTCAATCATCGCGCGATTTGTGATGGCGGACACCGGAGCGAGTTGGGCGGCAATTTACTCTGTCACTTATGCCCGGTTCGATCCGTTAGCGATCGGCGGTGCATTAGCCATTGCTGCACGCGCCCCTGCGGGCCTGCAACGCTGGCGAAAGTTGGCGTGGTCCCTGGTTGCCGTTGCCGCTACTGGATTGTTGCTGGTCGATATTGCGGTGCACAGACTTGCTGACGTCAAC
>JACDHZ010000154.1:0-422 GCA_013820755.1 Chthoniobacterales bacterium | reverse complement strand
CCGCGAGAGCGTGCTAGCCGCGCAATTAAGCTTGCTCCCGCTGCTCTGGGGTTCTTCGCTCGTGCTAACGCAAACGGCCGCTTCTTCATCATTCGTCGCTGCGATTACACAAACGAGATTGCTGCGGAGCTTCGGGAAATATAGCTATTCGCTTTATCTGTTCCACGGCCACCTTGTGATATTGCCGGAGGGACTTGGATACCATTTCAAACAAGTACGGCTGCCGCGGTTATTTGGCTCCATTCTGCCGATCGAGCTTCTTTGGCTGGTTGCAGCTTTCGCACTCTGCTTTGGCCTGTCATGGCTTAGCTGGCATTTGTACGAGGTTCAATTCCTGAAGTTAAAGAGGTATTTTCCGTCTGGGAGGGCAGCGAGGGGAACGGATCCCGTTACGCCTGCCCCCAAGCCTGCTCTCTAGCAGC
>JACDHZ010000036.1 GCA_013820755.1 Chthoniobacterales bacterium | reverse complement strand
CCCGCGCGCAAATGGGTGCAGGAGAATAAACGGCAGAGGTGCCTCGAAGCGGGGCAGAGGATCCCCTGTCGGTAGCCGAAAACGTAACGGCGAATGCACGTTCGCGCCCAGCAACTCCGCCAGTTTGATGTATCGCTCCACCGAATGGCTGGTGCGCTCCACTTCTGCCATTTCATCATAGAAAAACCGTGAACCTTCGCGCGCATCGCTCAGGCCGAAGAGCTTCCCCGCGCGGCTGATCCGCCCGATGAGAGCGCTCCGCAGCAAGCCCTGAAAATCGACGGCCGCATCCGGCCGGAGCGCGCGAGTCTTGATCAGCCACGAAAGCAGAAGCGTCGATGTTGCGATCCCACGAAACTGGCCTCGTGGAAAGAGGTGGACATGATCCACGTCACGATTACCGCGGAGCAGCGGTGCCCACTCGGGATTGATCACCCAGGTGATCTTTGCGTGCGGATGAGCTTCGCGGATTGCGGCGACGGCCGGAAGAGTATGAACAATATCACCAAGAGAACTCGGCTTGATAATGAGAATTGATTTATAGCTCATCACGCTCGGAGAACATCAGCGCGAGCAGCAGTGCGCTCAGCGTCCGAGTTCGAGCCGCTCGGCGAGAAGGCGCGGGAGACCGGCCTGGATGATCTTTCGTTGTGCGGCCGGTAGGTCGTATTTCAGACGACGTTGCTCCACGACATTGTTGTCTGTGTCGTAAATGCAATATGCCGCGCGCGGATCCCCGTCACGTGGTTGACCTACGCTCCCGGTGTTAATGAAATACTTTTTACCCGTCTCGATCACAAGCTGCTCCGTCTTCACGCGCTTCACATTGCCGTCGCAAGCAAACGCTCCGGCAACGTGTGTGTGGCCAAAGAAACAAATCGGCGTGTGCTGATATGTGAAACTCGCCAGCGCGTCGAGGTTGTTGAAGACGTAACCCCATTCCGCAGGCGTATCGAGTGTCGCGTGGACGATCGTGAAATCGTGCACCTCGCGCGTCATCGGCAGCGCGGCGAGCAACTGCTTGTCGTCGGCCGTTAGCTGAGCGCGCGTCCAGCTGATCGCGTGCTCGGCGAGCTCGTTGAAGTCCCGTGACGACTCGCTGAGCGACGCCTGCTCGTCGTGATTTCCTTTCACGATCGGGCAGCCGAGGCCCCGCACAATCTCGATGCACTCATGCGGATTTGCGTTATATCCGACGAGATCGCCGAGGCAAACGAAGTGAGTGCAATCCTTCGCGTGCGCATCTGCGATAACGGTCTGCGTCGCTTCGAGATTTGCGTGCAGATCGCTGATGATGGCAAAGCGCATGGAACGCCGGTCGCTCTCAACCCTTTGACTCAGGGATGCGCTGATCGATGGGAATGTTGAGCTTCTCTTCGACGAATTTCAGTCGCGTGATCAAAGTCGGCAACCGCTCCCGTTCGCCAGCGGAGTACAGTTCGTGGAGCCGCTGATACGCTTCGCGCTCGCGGCCTACGCAATAGGAGAGCTCATAGGCGGCAAAACGCCTGGCGTAGCTCGGTGCGCCACGTTTCTCTGCTGTCTTGTCGAAGAACTCGGCTGCGCGGGCATGATCACGGTACTTATCACGATAAAGTCGCCCCATCGCTTCATACAGCTGTGGTTTGTCGGGATTGTTGGCGATTCCGCGCTCGAGAAAATCCTTGCCGAGGTCGAAGTATTTCCGCTGGGCCTTCACTCGCAACGCCAGCCGCGGTTGGGCAGAATCGTTGATCGCTGCCGAGCTCGCATTCCACGCCATGTGCCACGCCGCCATGTCCCAGAAGAGAAGGCCGCGGGGTTGCAGTGTCGTGACCTGCCGGAAGAGCAGGAGCACCCGACTCCATTCCGTCCGCTCCCAAGCGACGTGCGCCTGGATAAACAACGCATCTGCCACCAAAGAACGGAATCCGCCGAGCGCCGCGACGAACGCAAGCTGCCCAATCTGCTCGCGCAGGCCCAGATCGAGATCAGGTGCGTGGAGGTGCAGCTGCCTTCGACAGGCAAAGACCTGGTGTTCGAGCGGAAGTCTGGCGGCGCCAAGCAGCAACACCGCCAATGCCACGAGCACCGCACGCATCATAGTTCTCGCCCGGAGAAAACAGCAGTGGAAAGGAGCAGATATAGCACCGTGTAGAAGCAGCCCAAGCCCGCTGCGTTAGCGAAGAGTGTGAACGGAATGCTCGCACCTGCCACAACGTCATCCGCGAAGTCGAACAATTGCAGATCGGGAAACACCAGCGCGACGACCCCAAGGAAGATGCGGCTCAACGCCGTGCCGCCGTTTTGCTGTAGCCAGAACTCGCGCGCGGTGCCCTGGATGTGCCCGATGAAGTACACAAACACCGTCACCACGATGGTGAAGATGTTCGTCGTCGCGAAGGTGGAAATGAAAAGCGTTAGCGACGCGAGCAGACATGCTTTCAGGTAGATGATGCTGATGCCGGGAAGCAGGTCGGGGTTGAACGTCGCGTTTCGGACAGCTTGGACCGCGTCATGTAGTTGCTCACTCGGAGCGCTGCTCATTTGCCGGGTAACTTCCGCGAGGGCAGCGTATTCGCGTGCAAAGAGCACTGCCGCAAATAGGAGCGCCATGAGTAAGGTGCTGATCAGCAACAACAGCAGCACGCCGGCGAGTTTGCCTACGAGATACTCGAATCGTGCGACCGGCTTCGCGAGAATCGTGTAAATCGTTCGGTCTTCGAGATCCTGCGGCAGCATCCGTGCAGTCGCGACGATTGCGAGCAGCGACGTAAAAATGCTCATCGCGCCTAAAGATATGTCTTTCAACACCTGGAACTCCTGCTGGAAGCTCAGTCGCGCCATGAACGCGGAACTGCCGATCAGAAGCAGTGCGAACAGCAGCAGAACGTAGAATACCTTCAGCCGCGTGAGCTCCGTTAACGTATTCGCTGTCAGCGCCGAGATTCTGCCGAACGATAGCGCGCGATGTGCGGAATCTTTCATCGCGACGCGTCGCCGGATCTTTCGGTGGCTTCCAGGAACAACTGCTCGAGTGTCGTCTGTGGCGTCCGCTGGTCGATCACGCGTGCCCCTGCATTCGTCGCTAGCGCCGCAATCTGTGTGAGCAGCTCGGGCCGCGCGCCCTCAAGCACTACTTCCGTTTGATTCTGTACGGCGAGCAGTTCCGTCATCGTCCCTTCCCGCACCAGTACGCCGTTGGCGAGAATGCCAACGCGATCGCAAACTTCCTGCACCTGTTCAAGCAGGTGCGACGAAAGCAGCACGGTGATGCCGCGTTGCTTGAGGTCGAGGATCAAGTCACGAATCTCTCGCGAACCGGCCGGATCAACACCAGCCGTGGGCTCGTCCAATATGACTAACTGCGGCTCGTGCGCTAATGCCTGCGCAAGCCCAATGCGCTGCAGCATTCCCTTCGAGAAGCCGCGGAGCCGGCGATTCCGCGCCTCCGTCAGCCGCACCAGCTCGAGTAGCTCATCGATCCGCGCGCTCAGGCGCTCACCGCGCATACCGCAAAGCTTTCCATAGAATCGCAGCGTCTCTGCGGCCGTCAGGTATTTGTAGAAGTACGGGCTCTCCGGGAGAAAACCAACGGACTCACGGCTTGCAACTCGACTGCTGTCGTGTCCGAAGATCTCCGTCTTGCCGCGGGTAGGCGATACAAGGCCAAGGATGATCTTCAGAGTGGTGCTTTTACCGGAGCCGTTTGGTCCGAGCAGTCCGTAAACCTGACCCGCATCGACCCGGAGGTTCAGATCACGCACGGCCACAATCGAGCGGCGCTGAAGCGGAACCGGAAAGACTTTGGTCAGGCCAGTAACGGCCACTGCCGGCTCACTCATTTCGGATTTCAAATCCGCGAGCGCTCAGTTGGTCAGCGACCGGCATCTCGGTCTGCTGGTTGATGTGGGCGCGAAGTTCGCTTTTTCCAATCGCCTCGATGAACGCTGACAGTTCGGCAGGATCTCCGCTTGCTCGAAGTTCAACGCGACCATCCGCGAGGTTCGTCACCCAGCCGGTGACATCGAAGCCTTTTGCGATCTGCTTCACAGTGTATCGAAAGCCGACGCCTTGCACATTTCCGGCAAAGAAGACCTGCGTCGAAGCCATTCGCCAACGTAAGCATCAGGCCCGCCGCTTGCCGAGCAAGATTGCAGTGTGACGCACCGTTTACTGCGGTGTCGGTTCTGCTGATTCGGGCGGAAGATCCGGCGGCGGAAGGTCTTCTGGCGGCGGTACGAAGCTCGGATCGGTCGAACGAACGTCGAAGCTTTCTCTCCTCGAGCGCGGCGACGTCACGCTGGCCAAAGGAGCTGGCGGTTTCGTGAGCGCAGCGAGCACGCTGGGCGGCGCGCGCATGATGTCTTCCGTCGCCACGAAGCCTTGCTCTCCTGTGGACGCGACTTGCACCTTGGAAAAGCCGAACGAACTCCGGATCAGGTTGACGACAGTGTCTTTCGTGAGCTCCTGGTCGGGGCCGCTGCCCTGCTGCGGACCATAGCGGAAGAAAGCTGTCTTCTCGGTCGCGACAACATAAGGTTTTCCGCCATCTGGCGTCGTGACTTGCTTGGTGACGCGCGCCAGAGCTTCCGTGCTCTCGCAGCCAGAAATCAAAGTCCCAGCGACCGCGACAGCTGTGAGGCTGGCGAGAAAGGGGGTGCGTTTCATTGGTAAGAGTAGACGAGGCAATAAGTGCCCGTTGCCGCGTCAGAAGCAGCTACTGAGACAAAGTACTGGCCGCTGATCGTGGGTGAAAATCCGGCGGCAGCGGTTGCATCGCCCTGATACTCTTCGCCTGCGAGCAGCTTGCCATGTTCGTCGTGCAACTGAACCGAAAACCTGGCCGCCTGATCGTCAGTGCCGACAGAAAACCAATATTGATTACCGGCATAGAGATTTACCGCGACGACTGCATGGCCGCCTTGGTTGAGTTCGCCCGACCAATGGCCGTCACGAATTTTGAAACCGTCGTTTGAAAAAGCGCCAGCGAGATCCAGCGCAACTTTCCGCGCCTTGACTTCCTTATCAGCCTCGTCTGCTCGAGCGGAGGCGAGCGCCACTGCAGCCAGCACGGAACATAGAATTCGGAGCGTCATTTTGCCTCAACCTTGCTCTCAATCTCGTCCATCAGCTTACTGACCGCCGCGTTCAGCCTGCCGACATCTTCAGCAGTCGGAGTGCCACCGTCGGGAAAAGTAACCAGCTTCTGGATGTCGGGGAGTTGTGCGCTGACTGCCTTGACCAACGGCTCCTCCTGCAGCTCTGGCGAGACGGCTTTCACCTTGTCCTGCATGAAGCTGACGAGAGCTGGCTGGCGAAGCACTTTGGCACTTCCTTCGTTGTATTCTTTCTGAAGCAAGCCGCCGACAACCTGGGTCCCGCGCACCCAGCCGCCAAGGCTCACGAGAATGATGAAGTCCTGATCCCGATTCGACTGCATCGAGGACTTCACCTCGTTCTGTGTCGCTTCCAGTTCCTCCTGAAGAGCGTCCCACTGGTTTCCCTCCGCAAATTCGTTGATGCTTTTGCCACGACCTAGCACGTTCTCACTAACTCCAAGCGCCTTCGCGAGCTTGATGATGTCCGTCCCGATGTTTTTCACCTGCTGGCTGTCCTGAGCCTCGACGGCGATGAAGCCGTCGGCGATAAGGCCGCCAAGATTGAGAGCGATCTGGGCCCGGCTGCGATAGGTGGTAGGGATCGGCTCGCGGTATTGAGCCGTCCAGTTCGGCTTGCCCGGCTTCGACAACGCCGCAAACAGCTCGCCGGGAGTGGGGATTGTGATCGTGTCGCTTCGTACCGCAGACGCCATCTGCTCCGGCGTGAGCAAAGCGGGATCAGCTGCAAGCAGCGCGGAGACGCCGAGAAGCGAGAAAGTTGCCCCAATCCGCAGCCGGGAAAGCATGGAAAGCAGCGTACCTGTGATGGGGGGAGAACGCCAATGGAATGTCGTTTCTCCTTACGGTGCGATCGGAGCTCGTCGCGTTCGTGCTCGACATCGCGGCACTGCCGCGTAACCGTCACCCGCGTTCGTTATGGCGAAGACTTCCATCCGCAAGATCATCGGTCGCGAAATCCTCGATTCGCGAGGGAATCCAACTGTAGAGGTTGATGTGTACCTGGAGGGCGGCGCGTTCGGTCGTGCAGCGGTGCCGAGCGGCGCCAGCACCGGTGAACACGAAGCATGGGAGCTGCGCGACGGAGATAAGGCACGCTACGGCGGCAAAGGGGTACGCGACGCCGTCCGCGCGATTAACGAACCGATATCAACTGGAATTGCGGGCGCGGATTCCCTCGACCAGGAAGCGATCGATCGCAAATTGATCGAGCTCGACGGCAGTAAGAACAAAAAGAACCTCGGCGCGAACGCATTGCTTGGCGTGTCCCTGGCGAATGCTCACGCGGCGGCCTCATTTTCCGGTCTCTCCCTCTTCCGTTACCTTGGCGGCCCGCGTGCGAACACCCTGCCGGTTCCGATGATGAACATCCTGAATGGCGGCGCCCATTCCGATGCGCCGATAGATTTCCAGGAGTTCATGATCATGCCAAAAGGCGCGCCTTCATTCGCTGAGGCCTTGCGATATGGGACGGAAGTCTTTCACTCGTTGAAAGGAGTGCTCAAGCAGCGGGGACTCTCGACCGCGATTGGAGATGAGGGCGGGTTCGCGCCAACGCTGAATTCTGCGGAGGACGCGCTGGAGTGTATCGCCACGGCTGTGAGCAAGGCCGGGTACAAGCTTGGCGAGCAGATATCTATCGCGCTCGATCCCGCCGCGTCGGAGTTCTACGACCACGAACTGGGCGCGTACGTATTCAAGAAGTCTGACGGCTCAAAACGAACAGCTGACGAACTGATCGATCTTTACGAGTCGCTCGCGAATCGGTTTCCGATTATCTCCATCGAAGACGGGTGCGCAGAGAACGATTGGGACGGGTGGAAGAGAATGACGGAGCGACTCGGCAACAAGATCCAGCTCGTGGGCGATGATCTGTTTGTCACCAATGTAGAGTTCCTCCGAAGGGGAATAGATAAAGGCGTGGCCAATTCCATTCTCGTGAAGGTCAATCAGATTGGCACATTGACGGAAACGTTCGACACCATTCGGCTCGCGACAGAAAACAACTACACGGCGGTGATCAGTCATCGCTCCGGCGAAACGGAAGACACGACCATCGCCGATATCGCGGTGGCTACCAACGCCGGCCAGATTAAGACTGGTTCGCTTTGCCGCACCGACCGCGTCGCGAAATACAACCAACTTCTCCGGATTGCGGAGGAACTTGGTGACAATGCCGTCTACGGCGGTAAAATGCGCTAGTGGATCACCCTGGCTACGGCGATTTTCGGGCACGTCGCGAAGCCACCGTCTGGCAGCAGCTGAATCGTATTTTACGCGTGCTCCTCGTGCTCGCGTCTCTGCTCGTCATCGTCAGTTTGTTTCTGCCGCAGTATAAGAAACTGAAGCAGAGCCGCTCCGAAATCGAGGCGCTTCAAGGACAAGTGGGCGAACAGAAGATATTGCTCACTCGGCAAATGCGTGAGGTGAATCTGCTCAAAACGGATCCCATTTATCTCGAAACAATCGCCCGCGATCGCCTCGATCTCATGAAGGAAGGCGAGACGATTTTCCGGATCGAGCAGCCGCGCGGCACTGCGCGCAAGTAGCTGCGGTCGGACAAACGCGCTGGCGGTCCGCGCTGCGGAGGGTAGCTTTCTCCATGGCTACGGACGTGCAGGAGATCAGCGCAGAAGATGTGAAGTCGCGCGTGGAAGAACTGCGGAGGTTTCTTTGACGTCGCCAGGCTTCAGGAAGAACTGAACACACTCGAAGCGCGAATGGCGGCGCCCGACTTCTGGTCGAACCGCGAGCGCGCCCAGGTAGACGTCGAGGAGGTCTCCCGGTTGCGCGGATTGCTTAACCCTTTCCACGAGCTGGAACGCGTGACCGAGGACTTCGAGGTGCTTCGGCAACTCGCCGCGGAGGAAGTCGATCCAACGCAGCGAAGCCATGCCGACGCCGACGTCGCAACCGAACACGCGCGCCTGCTGCGGAAGCTGGAGGAGTTCGAGCTGCGGCAATTTCTCTCCGGGTCTAACGACCGGTCGAACGCCTTCGTGACGATCCACTCTGGCGCGGGTGGGACGGAATCATGCGACTGGGCGGACATGCTGTTGCGCATGTACCAGCGTTGGATCGAGCGAACCGGATTCGGATCGCAGACAATAGACATCCAGACCGGCGAAGAAGTCGGCATCAAATCCGCGACGTTCCTTGTGAGCGGCGAATACGCTTATGGATATCTGAACACCGAGCGGGGCGTGCACCGGCTGGTGCGGATTTCGCCGTTCGATTCGAACAAGCGGCGGCACACGTCGTTCGCGAGCGTAGACGTGGTGCCGGAGATCGCTGATTCAGCACCGATCGAAGTGAATCCCGCCGATCTGGATATTGCGACCTTCCGCGCTGGCGGGAAGGGAGGGCAGAACGTCAACAAAGTAGAGACCGCAGTCCGCATCGTGCATAAGCCGTCTGGCATCGTAGTCGCGTGCCAGGCGGAGCGCAGCCAGGGTCGTAACCGCGAGCTCGCGATGAAGATGTTGAAAGCGAAGCTTTACGAAATCGAGCAGGACAAAAAACGCGCGGAGATCGATCGGCAATATGGGGAGAAAGGTGACGTCGCGTGGGGCAGTCAGATCCGCTCGTATGTGTTTCAGCCGTATCAAATGGTGAAGGATCACCGCACGGGCGCTGAGACGAGCAACGTTCAAGCGGTCATGGATGGGGACATTGATCTGTTCATCCAGGCGAAGCTGCGCGGGCAGAGCGCGAAGACGGACGCAGCCGAGGAGGTCATTTAACGATATGGCTGCAATTGTACGTTGGCAATCGAATTTGTCGAGTTGCCCTACTCACAGTCCTAATTTGCATATTTGTCCTAGATGCGTCGTCGTCAGATCAAATCTCCGTAGATTCGGAAATCGGACATCGAGGTTCGGCAGCAACTTCTTCAACTGACGCCGATTGGAACGTCTGCGGAGGAAGTGTCGCAATTCTTGACTTTTCGCCTGCGCCGCGATAGCGGAGTTGCTGGTGGGCCGGGTCAGCCATATAGATCCGGGATGGCCGTCGAGGTCGGCGATTATTACGCGCCCGGGAGTCTTTTCCATTCCCTACGGTCGTGCAAGCCTTCTGGGACTTCGACGAATATGATAAGCTGCGCGACATTCGGAATACAAAGGTTTAACCGAGGGTTGTAGAAGCCGAGACGGCGGACAGCGGTAAGTCAGAAAGTGGTGGTGTTCGACAGCCGTGGCACCGCGCGGCATGTTAACTGCGTAGGACGCAAAGCGCGGGTGGAATTCGAAGGCGCATTCGACATTACAAGTCGGTGATGGGCAAACCGCCAAGAACATAATCGGTGCTGCGGAAGGCTTGAACGCGCGGCGGGTGCGATTTGTCTGGAAGAGTAAGGAACATGCGACCGGACAAGTTTACCCAGAAGATGCAGGAGGCGCTGCAGGCGGCGCAGGATCTTGCTTCGCAGCACAACCACGCCGAAATCGGCAACGAGCACTTCCTCGCTGTGTTGGTCGATCAAAGCGAAGGCGTCACACGGCCGCTGCTTGAAAAGCTGGGCGTCTCCGCAAGTACGATTCGCGACCGGCTCGAACAGGAGCTCAAGCGGCGAGCCACAATCCACGGCGGCTCCGAGGTGCGGCTCGGAAATGAGCTGCGCACCACGATCGATGCCGCGGAGCGAGAAATGGCGAAGCTGAAGGATGACTTCCTCAGCGCGGAGCACTATCTCCTCGCATTGAGCGATGCGGACAATGCGACGGCGCGCATGCTTAAGTCGTCAGGCGTCACGCGCGATAAACTGATGCAGGCGCTGCAGCAGGTGCGAGGTTCGCAGCGCGTGACTGATCAGAATCCTGAGGGCAAGTACCAGACGCTCGAGAAATACGGCCGTGACCTTACGGAACAGGCGCGGCGCGGAAAAATAGATCCAGTGATTGGCCGTGACGGCGAGATCCGCCGCGTGATGCAGGTGCTTTCGCGGCGGACGAAAAACAATCCTGTGCTCATCGGCGAGCCTGGCGTCGGCAAAACGGCGATCGTGGAAGGTCTGGCGCGGCGCATCATCAGCGGCGACGTGCCTGAATCGTTGAAGAAGAAAAAGCTGATCGCGATGGACATCAGCGCCATGGTTGCGGGCGCCAAATTCCGCGGCGAATTCGAAGATCGTTTAAAAGCTTTTCTGAAAGAGGTGACCGAGTCCCAGGGCGAGATCATTCTCTTCATCGACGAGTTGCACACGATCGTTGGCGCCGGCGCGGCGGAAGGTTCCGTTGACGCGTCAAACATGCTGAAGCCGCAACTCGCGCGCGGTGAGCTGCGCACGATTGGCGCGACGACGCTCGATGAATACCGAAAGTACATCGAGAAGGATGCCGCCTTGGAGCGGCGGTTTCAGCCAGTGATGGTGGACGAACCTACTGTCGAGGACACCATCGCGATCTTGCGCGGACTGAAGGAACGCTACGAGGTGCATCATGGAGTGCGGATTCAAGACGCAGCACTCGTCGCTGCCGCGGTACTGTCGCATCGTTACATCAGCGATCGATTTCTACCGGATAAAGCAGTCGATCTCGTGGATGAGGCGGGTTCGCGTTTAAAGATCGAGCTCGATTCCATGCCGACCGAAATCGACATGATCGAGCGTGACATCATGCAGCGCGAGATGGAGCGGCAGGCGTTGAAGAAGGAGAAGGATACAGCGAGCAAGGAGCGGCTGGCAAAGTTGGAAAAGGAACTCGCTGATCTCCGGGAGGAGAGCGCAAAGCTAAAGGCGCAGTGGCAGAATGAGAAGGGTGAGATCGACAGGTCGCGCAAGCTCCAGGAAGGGCTTGAGTCCGCGCGCACGGAGCTTGAGCAGGCGCAGCGGCGCGGCGAACTCGCGAAGGCAAGCGAGATCCAGTACGGCCGTATTCCCCAGCTGACGCGGCAGCTTGAAGAGCACAACAAGAAGCTGGGGCAGCTCCAGGAACGCGGCCAGATGCTCAAGGAAGAGGTGACCGAGGAGGACATTGCGGAAGTCGTGTCGAGTTGGACGCACATCCCAGTTTCACGTTTGCAGGAAGGGGAGCGGGAGAAACTCGTGCGGCTGGAAGAGCATCTGCATCAGCGGGTGATCGGGCAAAACACGGCAATCACGGCGGTTTCAAATGCGGTTCGTCGCGCGCGTGCGGGATTGCAGGATGAGAACAAGCCTATTGGATCGTTCATATTTCTCGGGCCTACCGGTGTCGGAAAAACCGAGCTCTCGCGCGCGCTGGCGGAGTTTCTGTTCGATGACGAGAACGCGATGATTCGCATCGACATGAGCGAATACATGGAGAAGCACACCGTCGCGCGATTGATCGGTGCGCCTCCGGGATACGTCGGCTACGACGAGGGTGGACAGCTCAGCGAAGCCGTGCGTCGCAAGCCATACTCGGTGATCCTTTTCGACGAAATCGAAAAGGCGCATCAGGATGTGTTCAACGTTCTCCTGCAGGTGCTGGATGATGGCCGCATCACCGACGGGCAGGGGAGGACGGTGGATTTCAAAAACACTGTCATCATCATGACCTCGAATATCGGTTCGCAGTACATAATGGATGATACAAATGCGGAGCAGCGTGAAGCGCGCGTGATGGAGGCATTGCGACAGCATTTCCGGCCGGAGTTCCTGAACCGGGTGGACGAAATCATCATCTTTGATCGTCTGAACCAGGAAGAGCTGAAGAAGATTGTGGAGATCCAGCTGCGCCGCCTTACCGCGCGGTTGGAGAAACAAAAGATCACCCTCGATTTAACTGAAGCGGCGAAGGCTCGCGTTGCGCAAGAGGGATATGACCCAGCTTACGGCGCGCGGCCATTGAAGCGCGCGATCCAGCGCGAAATTCTAGACCCGCTGAGCCTGGATATCCTTCAGGGCAAGTTCGGCGAGGGACAAACGATTCGTGTGGACGCACAGGACGGTGCACTTGAGTTCACCGCTGCGTGATCCGACAGCACCTGCGCCTGCGACGCCGTTTGTGGATCGCATTGCCGAAAATCTGTGGGTGCTACGTTATCCGCTGCGGCTCCTTCGGGCTAGAATCGGCGCACTGTGAACATCATACGCCGGCGCACCTCATGGCAGATCAATAGCGTACGACATTGTTACGCAATTCGTCGTCGGCCTCCAGGTACCGCCTGCCATCGCTGCGGGTCAAGCCCTTGCATTCGGCTGCGCTCACGCCGTTTACCTTCGATTAGTTCGCGTTTGACCCAACTGCGCGGCTATTCGCATCGCATGTGCGACTGCGGCAAAATTGTGTTTGCGACGGAGATTTTCGTTTCTATATTGCGCGCTCCCCGCATCAGGTTGCGTGAGGTAAAACGGACGCTGCCTGAGCGGTTTTTTTGTCGCCCGAAGCCTGAGATCGGGCGGTTTTATTTTCAACGACGATGCCCACCATCAACCAGCTCATTCGGAAAGGACGAAAGAAGATTTCGGTGAAGTCGAAATCACCGGCTCTGAAGAATTGTCCCCAGCGCCGCGGTGTCTGCACGCAGGTGATGACGCGCACGCCGAAGAAGCCGAACTCAGCACTGCGCAAAGTGGCGAAGGTGCGGTTGACGAACGGCCAGGAAATCATAGCCTACATTCCCGGCGAAGGGCACAACTTGCAGGAGCACTCGATCGTGCTCGTGCGTGGAGGTCGCGTGAAGGATTTACCCGGTGTGCGTTATCACATCGTGCGCGGAACGCTCGACAGCCTCGGAGTTGACGGGCGTCGCCGGAGCCGTTCGAAATATGGCGCGAAGCGTCCGAAAGCTGGTGCTGAGGCAGCGGCGGCGGGCGGCAAGAAGAAGAAATAAAAATTTAGCTCACTCGTAATTACGGAAACGGAAATCACATGTCTCGTCGGCGGAAAGTTTACAAAAAGGAGGAGAAGGTCGACTCACGCTACGGCAGCGTGGCGGTCGCGCGGCTGATCTCTACGGTCATGAAGCGGGGGAAGAAATCCCTCGCGGAGCGGATCGTTTATACCGCGATCGACAAGTCGCGTGAGAATTCCGATGCCGTTGATCCGCTCGAAGTCGTAAACAAGGCGCTCGATAATGTCCGTCCGCGGCTCGAAGTGAAGTCGCGCCGCGTTGGCGGCGCAACATATCAGGTGCCCATGGAAGTAACGCCTGCGCGTCAGGTCTCGCTCGCGATGCGCTGGATCGTGACCTACGCGGACAACCGCCGGGGTCTCCCGATGGCCGATGCGCTGGCTGCCGAGCTGAAAGACGCAGCGGCCGGCCAGGGCAATGCGATTAAGAAGCGCGACGACACTCATAAGATGGCGCAAGCGAATCGCGCCTTTGCACATTTCCGCTGGTAAAGATTTTTTGGTCATGGCTACTGCGATTCTAGATAAACCTGCGACGACGAATCCGAATTCGCCGGACCGCAAGTTCCCGCTCGAGAAGACGCGGAACATTGGTATTGCCGCGCACATCGACGCGGGCAAGACGACGCTCACCGAGCGCATTCTTTTTTACACGGGCATGATCCACAAGATCGGTGAAGTGCATGAAGGCACCACGGTCACCGACTGGATGGAGCAGGAGCGCGAGCGTGGCATCACGATCACCTCCGCGGCGACGACGTGCGCCTGGATGCAGAAGCCGGAGCCGGGTGTCTACAAGATGTACGACGGCATCAAAATGCGCGTCAACATCATCGACACGCCGGGTCACGTGGACTTCACGGCGGAAGTCGAGCGTTCCTTGCGCGTGCTCGACGGCGCGATAGCGGTATTCGACGCGGTCGCAGGTGTGCAGCCACAATCCGAGACGGTCTGGCGTCAGGCCAACAAGTATCTCGTTCCGCGGATCGCTTTCATCAACAAGATGGACCGCGTCGGCGCGGATTTCGATGCCTCCATCGATTCGATGCACAAGAAGCTCGGGGCGAACGCGTGGCCGGTTCTGATCCCGCTGGGCAAGGAAGACTACCTTAAAGGCCAGCTCGATGTCGTAAATCGCAAGGCAGTCTTTTACCTCGATAACGACGCGATGGGCTCGACGTACGAAGTGCGTGAGATTCCCGAGGAAAACAAGGAAGAGGTCGAGAAGGCCTATGCGACACTAGTAGAGCAGATTTCCAATATCGACGACGAGATCGCCGAGGCGGTTCTCGAGGAGAAAGAGGTCACGCCACAGATGTTGAAGGCTGGCATTCGTCGCCAGACCATCGCGAACAAGTTTGTGCCGGTTGTGGGTGGCTCGGCTTTCAAGAACAAAGGCGTGCAGTATCTCGTCGACGCTGTGATCGATTATCTCCCTGGCCCACTCGACATTCCACCGGCGGTCGGCATGGAACCAGACTCGCACGAGAAGATGGACGCGCCGACGGATGACAACGGCAGGTTCTGCTCGTTGGCCTTCAAGCTCTGGAGCGATCCGTTCGTCGGCAAGCTGGTTTTCTTCCGCGTCTACTCCGGCTCACTGACAAAGGGCGACACGGTATACAACCCGCGCACTAACAAGCGAGAGCGGATCTCGCGTTTGATCCAGATTCAGGCCGATAAACGGGAAGACATCGACACCTGCTACTCGGGCGACATCGCGGCGATCGTCGGCATCAAGAATATCACGACGGGTGATACGCTCTGCGACGAAGATCACCCGATCCTGCTCGAGCCGCCTTCGTTCCCTGACCCGGTTATCTCGATGGCCATCGAGCCGAAAACCAAACAGGACCAGGAGAAAATGGCCACTGCTCTGCAGCGTCTCTCCGAAGAAGATCCAACCTTCAAAGTCTTCACCCATGAGGACACCGGCCAGACGATTATCGCCGGAATGGGCGAACTGCATCTCGAAATCATCCGCGATCGCATGCTGCGCGAGTTCAAGGTCGACGCGAACTCAGGCAAACCGCAGATCGCTTACCGCGAAACGATCACATCGCCAGCAGATGGAGAAGGCAAGCTGATCAAGCAGTCAGGTGGTCGCGGTCAGTACGGCCACGTCATCATCAAGGTTCAGCCTAACGAACGCGGCAAAGGCATCACCGTGGAGAATCGGGTCGTCGGCGGGAATATTCCCAAGGAATACATTCCTGCCTGCAAGAAGGGCATCGAAGAAGCGATGCTGAACGGTGTGGTCGGTGGCTACCAGGTGATCGACGCAAATGTCGATATCGTGGACGGCTCTTACCATGACGTCGACTCGAACGAAATGGCGTTCAAGCTCGCCGCTATTTTCGCTGTGAAAGATGCTTTCAAGAAGGCGAAGCCGATCCTGCTCGAACCAATCATGAAGGTTGAGAACGCGACCCCGGAAGAATACCAGGGCGACATCATGGGTGACTTGCAGCGGCGTCGCGGCAAGATCGCAAGCATGGAGTCGAAGGGCAATCTGATCATGATCCAGGCGGAAGTTCCGCTCGCCGAAATGTTCGGTTACGCCACTGCAATTCGATCACTCTCCAAGGGCCGTTCGAGCTACTCAATGGAGCCGTCACACTTTGAACAGGTCCCGCAGCAGCTGGTCGCTGCGGTTCTCGATCAGAAGGAAACCAAGTAATGGCTAGCGGGCAACGTATTCGCATTCGCTTGAAGGCGTTCGATCATCGAATGCTCGATCAGTCTGCCGTAGACATCGTCGAGACGGCGAAGCGTACCGGCGCGCGGGTGGCCGGCCCGATTCCTCTCCCCACTTTGATAGAGAAATTCACGATCAATCGCTCTCCGCACGTTGACAAAAAGTCGATGGACCAATTTGAAATCCGCACCCACAAGCGTCTTCTCGACATCATCGAGCCGACGGCGAAGACCGTGGACGAGCTGAAGAAGCTCAACCTGCCGGCCGGTGTGGATATCACGATTAAGATTTAATCTGGAACCCAGGAAACCAGGAATTGATTAGACCAGAAAACGCGGACCTTCAGAACTTTTCCTGCCTTCCTGGTTTCCAGATTCAACCCTCTTCACAACATGAGCATCGGACTTTTAGGAAAAAAAATCGGCATGACCAGCATCTACGATGCGACGGGCAAGCTGCGTCCGGTGACTGTGGTCGCCGCGGGCGATAACGTTCTCCTTCGTCGGGTCACGGCTGAGAACGACGGCTACTCGGCGGTCAAGGTTGGTTTCGATACGCAAAAAGAGTCGCGCGTGAACAAGGCGCTGCTGGGCGAGTTCGCAGCGGTGAGCTCGGAACCGAAGAAATTGATGAAGGAGTTCCGGCTCCCATCCGATGCACCCGAAGGCGAGATCAACCTGAGTGTGACGCAGTTTGCTCCTGGCGATTGGGTCGACGTCATCGGGAAATCGAAGGGCAAAGGGTTCCAAGGCGTGATGAAAAAGCACAACTTCCATGGGCAGGGTGCCGCGCACGGTTCAAAGACGCATCGGCGGAATGGTGCAATCGGTAACCGCTCTACGCCGGGCCGGGTCTTTAGAAATATGGGTATGCCCGGTCACATGGGCGACGAACGCGTGACGGTGCAGAATCTCCAGGTTGTGCAGGTGCGCGAGAACGAAAAAGTAATTTTGATCAGCGGTGCCGTGCCGGGTGCAACCGGCAGCTACGTTGTTGTGCGTCCGGCGATCAAGAAACCAGCCGCTGCAGGAGAGTCTAAATGAGCGCGACGGTTCTAACAGCAGACGCAGCACGCGAAGCGAAGATCACGCTGGTAGAAGGGGGCCGCGGGACTCAGGCAGTGCATGATGTTGTTGTCGCGATGCGCGCGGCGCGCCGTTCCGGTTCCGCCAACTCCAAGACGAAGGCGGAAGTCGCGTTTTCCGGTGCCAAGCCGTGGCGCCAGAAGGGAACGGGCCGCGCGCGTGCCGGCTACAGGTCGTCGCCAATCTGGCGTAGCGGTGGAGTCGTTTTCGGACCGAAGCCTCGCGATTACTCGAAGAAGGTTTCCAAAACAGTGCGCCGTCTCGCATTCCAGAAGGCGCTGACGGAGCGAATCAACGCGGGCGACGTGCTGACAATTGATTCATTCGCGGTCACTGAGCTGAAGACCAAGTCGTTCATCAGCCTTCTGCAAGAGCACACCGACGCGAAGAAAGTGCTGCTGATTTCGGATGCGTTCGATGAGAACACCTACAAGGCTGCACGCAACATCAAGCCGGTGCTGCTCGCGACAGCAACCGATGTGAATACTGAACAGCTGCTCGCGTTCGACAAAATCTTAGTCACAGGCAGGGCGCTCGAGCAATTAGCCGGAAGGACCACCCGGGAGTGAACGAACATTTCGATATCATTCAGACCGCTTCACTGACCGAGAAGGCGTCGCTGCTGAGCGAGAAGCAGAACAAGTACGTCTTCCGCGTGGCGCCGCGCGCCAACAAGATCCAAATCAAAGCCGCGATCGAGAAGCTGTTCAATAAGACCGTCGTCGCGGTGAACACGTGCAATTATGCGGGCAAGAAGAAGCGCGAACGCCGCGCCGACTTCGGTCGCAAGCCGCACTGGAAGAAAGCCATCGTGACGCTCAAAGCAGGCGACAAGATCGACCTTGTCTAATTTGTTATGGCAATACGAAATTATCGCCCACTCACGCCGACGCTTCGGTTTAAGACACTTCCGACTTTCGATGAAGTCACCCAGAAACGATCGAAGCCGCACAAAAGCCTGACGCAAGTTAAGAAACGCAGTGGCGGCCGAAACAACAACGGCCGTCTCACATCGCGTCACATTGGTGGCGGTCACAAGCAGAAGTATCGCAAGGTCGACTTCAAGCGCCGCAAACACGGGGTCACCGCTGAAGTCGTCGGGATCGAGTATGATCCAAACCGTTCAGCGCGGATTGCGTTGATCAAGTATGCCGACGGCGAGATGAGTTACATCCTCGCACCCGATGGATTAATCGCCGGCGCAACCGTCATGTCCGGAACCGCAGCTCCGCCGGAGCTCGGCAATTCGCTGCCTTTGAGCGCAATCCCGCTGGGATCGAGTATTCACAACATCGAGATCGCACCTGGGCGCGGGGGCCAGATTGCGAGGAGCGCGGGTCAGCAGGCGACACTGAACAACCGGGAGGCTGGATATGCGCTTGTAAGACTGCCGTCGGGCGAGATCCGTCGGATTCACGACAGTTGCTCCGCGACAATTGGCCAGGTCGGAAATGTCGACCACATGAACGTGGTGAGTGGTAAAGCGGGGCGCTCGCGATGGCAGGGAAAGCGTCCGCACGTTCGTGGGATGGTGATGAACCCGATCGATCACCCGAACGGTGGTGGCCAGGGTAAATCAAAGGGCGGCGGCGGTCGCCAGCACCTTACAAGTCCCTGGGGTCAACCGGCGAAGGGATTCAAGACTCGCTCGAAGCACAAGCCGAGTGATCGCTTCATCATGCAAGACCGTCGCGTGAGCAGGAAAAAATAATTTGATATGGGCAGATCGCTGAAAAAAGGACCGTTCGTGGAGCCGCACCTTCTCGAGAAGATCGACAAGATGAATGCGGCCGGAATCAAGAAGCCGATTAAAACCTGGTCGCGTCGTTCCATGGTGACGCCCGACTTCGTAGGTCACAATTTCATGGTTCATAATGGCAAGACATTCACCTCGGTTTTCGTAACGGAAAATATGGTCGGCCATAAGCTCGGTGAGTTTTCGCCGACGCGTATTTTTAAGAAACACGGTTCGCACACCGCAAAGGTGACGAAGTGATGTGAGCCGGCGGTTTGCAATCTGCGGTTCGCGGCTGCCACCAAAGGCAAGCCGCAGCTGCGGGTTGGCGGCCGCAATGTTGGTTTTGGGAGCGTTTGTCTGCTATGGAGCAGGCGCAGGGGAAATCAGTTCTTTGTCAGAATCCAATCTTGAGAAGGCGGACACGCAGGTGACCGCAGGGACGCTGCTTTCGGAAACCGAAGAGCCGCGCGGGCAGCTTGCTGTCCAGCGCGAG
>JACDHZ010000153.1 GCA_013820755.1 Chthoniobacterales bacterium | reverse complement strand
CGCCTTCCTGCAAACAACCGTCACCCGCGAGGCAGATGATGTGTTGATCGAAGATTGGATGTTCGGGCGTGTTGAACCGCGCCGCAGCCATCTTCGCGGCGACAGCGACGCCGACAGCGTTTCCTAGGCCCTGCCCCAGTGGTCCGGTTGTGCACTCGACACCCGGTGTTTCGAAAAACTCCGGATGGCCCGGAGTTTTGCTGTGCAGCTGCCGGAAGCGCTTGATCTCTTCCATCGCCACGTCATACCCGCTCAAGTTCAGCCACGCGTAGAGCAACATGCTTCCGTGGCCGGCCGAGAGGATGAAGTAGTCGCGTCCGATCCAACGCGGCTCGTCCGGATTGTGTTTCAGTGCGTTCCCGTAAAGCACGGCCGCGATTTCCGCGCAGCCAAGCGGAAGTCCTAGGTGCCCAGATTTCGACGCCTGCACCGCATCCATGGCCAGACCGCGCGCTTCATTCGCCGCACGCGAGAGACTTTTCAGATCGAGGCTCATAAGAGCCCTTATAAACTTGCCGCGTGAGCATGGGAAACGATTTCCCGCGCCTTTCGGAAGCGCTCTTGCAATCACGCGAAAAACCCGCAGTTGTGATGAGCTTCACGTATGAACCAGCCGCTTTTCCTCCACATCGTAGAGCGGCTCGAAGGTTTTCTGCACAAGCTGCCAGACTCCATTCAGAAGCCGATTCTCCACGAGCTCACACCTCTTAAGCAGCTCTTCCTCCAGCAACGGCCTCCGCGCTTTGCGCTCACGGGGTCGCATCGCCTGCCTGTCCAGGAAGTCGTCGCCACGTTGTTCGCGGCTGCTCAACCCGGCGACCTTCGCGATGTGCTTATGGAAGTATATCGGTGGCACAACATCGACGTCGGCGGACATGGAGCCGTCGCCGTGTTGGATGCGCGCGGCGCGGGTGAGGCGGCTATCCGAAACATCCAGGAGGAGCTCGAGCACGCCCCGGCTGACATTTTCCTCCATGTGATCGACGGAAACAGCGGCCGTCCAGTGCTGTCACGTGAAACAGATACGCTCGTAAAGCTGCACGCGAGCAATGGCGGCCGGGCCAAGATTGTCGGCGTCTCTCTGCTGGGTCCTCGAAGGGGTGTGACGAAACCCGGCGGTGCCGAACGCGCTGGTGCGCAGGCGAAACTAGCGGCGGCGCTCTCAGAGACGCCTGAATTAAGAGACCACGTTGTGCAAGTGCTTGAAATTCCGTTGAGTGCGCCTGGTTCCGAAAACGAGTCCACCGAAGCAGCGGCGCGTCTGATGACACTGCTATCTAACGAGCTGCCAAACGAGGCTCGCGTAGAGATGATCCGCATCTCTCGTGATCGACAAGCGCAGACTCAGATCGCGCAGGTGCTGGTAAAATCGACTAGCGCCATTTGTACTGCGATCGGTGCGCAGCCGATCCCGCTCGCCGATTTGCCGATCCTCACCACGCTTCAGCTCGTGATGGTCTCGGGCATCATGTATATCGCCGGCCGTGAGCGGAGTCTTCGCGCGGCGACGGAGTTCATCGGAGCCCTGGGGGTGAATGTCGGGGCGGGCATGGTGTTGAGAGAAGGCGCGCGAGCGGTTTTAAAGTTTTTTCCCGGCTGGGGGAACGTAGTCTGCGGGATGATCGCCGGCGCGGGGACATACGCGCTCGGCCGTGCCGCCATTGTCTACTTCCTCGAAGGGATGTCACTGAAAGACGCTCGCAGGACTTACCTGTCCAGCCGGAAGAAGACGACGGCCCGGCCAAAACTACTTCGGAGCGGCATCAAGCCGGCTGGGCCAGCGGGTGGGAATTCACGCGGCGGATAAGTCGGCGGTGCGCCCACGAATAACTTGTGAATAAGAACATCAACGCGCTGCTTTTTGTTCACACTCCGTTTGTGAATAGCGGCTGCTTGGGAGGGAATCTGGCTACAGGAAAAGTGTGAATTGATGAAGCTTTCTGAGATACAGTCGACGCTGCGCGAGATCCGCGTCACGCCCGTAAAGACTCTCGGGCAAAATTTCCTTCACGACCAAAATCTTGCTCGCTGGATCGTGGCGCGGGCGGAGCTGAACGCGGAAGATTATGTCGTGGAAGTCGGCCCCGGATTGGGTGCCCTGACCGGATTCGCACTCGCTTCGGGCGCGCGGGTTCTTGCGATCGAAAAGGACGCTCGGCTCGCCGAATTTTTACGCCAGCGGTTCCCAGGCGAACATCTCGAGGTGCTGCATGAGGATGCGCTGAGGTTCGACGCGCGGACGCTCTTCGTGCACCCGCGGGTGAAGTTCATCGGCAACCTTCCTTACAACATTTCCAGTCAACTGCTGCTGCAATTCACACGCTACCCGAGCCCGATATCATTATGGCTGTTGATGTTGCAGAAGGAGATGGCGCGGCGCCTCTCGGCCGAACCAGGAACGAAAGACTACGGTGCGCTGACGCTCCTGGTGCAGCTTCATTATCGCGTCGAGTACCTGCGAACCGTGCCTGGCAGCGTATTTCTCCCGCCGCCGGATGTCGATTCTGCGTTCATCAAGATCACGCCGCGTAAAGAGGGCGAATTGGGTCATTCCGATCCAGAGCTGTTCGCGAAGCTGGTCCGTCTCGGCTTTACGCAACGTCGGAAACAGCTTGGAAAGCTGCTCCGGAATTACATTCCTGATTGGGACATCGCGTCACAATCCTGCGGCTTCGACGACAAAGCGCGTGCCGAGGAACTATCACTGGAGCAGTGGATCGCTCTGTCGAATTTCGCCACTACGAATTCGAAGTTGGCGAGTCTCGATCCTGCGGCGGAGCGTTTCGCTGTTGTCGATGCCGCCGACAACGTGATTGGCGATGCGCTGAGATCAGAAGTGCATGCGAATAACTTGCTGCACCGCGCAGTTCACATCTTGCTCTTCAATGACGCCGGAGAGCTGTTTCTCCAAAAACGGTCCCGGCTGAAGGACCGGCACCCCGGTGTTTGGGATTCCAGCGCAGCCGGACATGTGGACGCCGGCGAGGAGTATGACCTGGCGGCGCGCCGAGAGCTTCAAGAAGAGCTCGGGGCGTCAGTGGCGCTTCAGCGGGTCGCGAAGCTTCCGGCGTCAGAACGCACCGGCCAGGAGTTCATCTGGCTCTACCGTGGCAGGGCCAACGGACCGTTTCAGCTCGCGCGAAGCGAGATCGAATGTGGCGAGTTCTTCGAACCCTCCGTCGTGAGCCGTTGGATTGAAGCCAGACCCGGCGACTTCGCGCCCGGATTCATCGAGTGCTGGAGCGCGTTCCAGGCTGCTGCATAATTACTAGCGCCGTTTGGTCTTTGAACTCCGTGATTTCGCTGCAGCCGAAATCCCCTTCTTCGACGCCTTGTTCTGTTCTGCACCGAGAGGACCTCTAAACACGCGCTCCGGGAGTTCCGCCATCGCCGAGCGTTTGAACTTCCTTGCCGCCCGCCTCGCACCATCTTTCCCGCCGTACACCGTGTCACTGAACATCCTGGTCACCGCTTCCTTGCCGCGGAGAAAGTGTACTTGGAAACCGTGCGTCTGTTTGCTCGCACGAGGCTTCGAATCGATCCGCCTGATGTTTGGTTCTGAATTGGGATTAGCTCGCTTTTTCATAGCCGTTTGCCTAACGAGAGCAACGTAGGGCGAAATTCTTGTGACGCAATTCGAACGTGCTGCGTCGCGCTCAGCTCCCACTCGCAGCAATTGCAGGGAGATCCCACGCTTGCCGCTTCCTGTCATACTCGGAAACCGGGAGCAGCGCGTAACATGGGTTACGCGGCGCCCGCAGCCATCGGATGATGCGCACGAGATCGCCTTCCGCCATTGTGGTGCAGCCGGCCGTTGGCCGATTTACCCCGCGGCGGATGTGAAAAAAAATCGCGCTGCCGAGGTCCGGCACGGGCGGGTCCGAGTTATGCCGCACTTCGATTAACCACCGATAGGCGAAATCGCCTGAGCGCATGCGCTCGTGGCTGTAGTTGTCCGGCGGGTTGTTCGGATCGATCACAACGTGCCGGTTGTAATCCGGTGAACGAGGATCGTCGCTCCAGACATCAGCCTCTGTTACCGTAGAAAACGGATAGTCGGAGCCTTCCGGCAGCTGCGGGTCGTACGTGTATACTTTCCCGATTCGGAAAACGCCAGCGGGCGCACGGCCATCGCGCTCTCTCTTGCGCAACCCTCTTTCATCCTGCCCTGCCAGGCCCGTGCCCCACGCGAGGCCGTTTTTGCCGAAGAGAACCAGTATCGGCCGCCCCTGCTGTGTCCAGTTCCCACCGCGCTCCCGCTCAAAAAGTCTCAGCTCACCCCGCATCGAATTCCAGTCCGGCGCGATACCGACTAACAACTGTGTGCAATCTTGCGGCACCGAAGCGGCATGCACGTTGCTGACAAATGAGATGGTGACGACCGTGACGAAGATTCGTAGGACGGCGTAAAACATTCGTGAACTAAGACGCGCAAGACTCTCCTTCTGTCCACCGATTCCGCGCGTGAAAAAATCTCTTTCGGTGTTGTTGCTCGCGGTTGTGACGTTTGGCGTATACGCGCCGGCTATGCGGAACGGGATCGTTTGGGACGATACCGCGCTCGTTCTGCGTGACCCGTTCATCCGCAGCTGGCGGCTCATCCCGGAAGGCTTCCAACACTTCCTCTTCACTGATGCCACTGCTTCAGATTTTTACCGACCCGTCCAACGACTGACGTACACACTGGACTACGCCGCATATGGCGTGCAGCCATTTGGTTATCACGTGAGCAGTATCGCCTGCCACGTCGCTGCTGTAATCGCTTTTTTCTTTTTCGCAACGGAGCTGCTGCGATTTCTGGGAGTCGACGAACGGCGGCGCCGCTGGATAGGCTTTTACGCTGCGCTCGTCTGGGCCATCCACCCGGCACACAGCGCCGCTGTCGCTTATATCTCGGGGCGGGCCGATCCGCTTGCGGCAGGATTCGGGTTTGCTGGTCTCGCGTTCGGTATTGCGAGCGAGCGTGCTGCCGGAGCGAAACGTTTCATCTTTGTAGCTGTCGCGGCGCTGTTGTTGTTACTCAGCGGATTAAGCAAAGAAGCAGGACTTATTTTCCTGGCACTCTGGCTAGCGATTTTCGTGCTCGCCCGCAACTGGAAGAACGTCGCACATGCAACGGTAGCGTCACTGTTTGTCATCGCCATCTACCTTAGCCTCCGCGTTGCAGCCGAACACGTGCCGCCGGAGAGAATCCGCGCGCCCACCCCACTGCTTGTGCGGCCACTTCTGGTCGCTCGCGCGTTCGCGGAATATGCTTATCTAACCTTCGCTCCCGTTAAACTGCACATGGAGCGTGATGTGGAAACACATCCGAGCGGCTTCGATAACGATAGCCTCGCCAGGTCTGCCTGGCGGGAGCTGGAGACGCTCGCGGGCATTATCTTGCTGGCAGCCTTCATCTACTGGATGCTGCGCGAACGAAGGTGCGATCGACGAATCTTCGTTTGTCTCGTCCTGGCAACGATCGCTTATTTGCCGGTCAGCGGGATGGTTCCATTGAACGCAACCGTTGCCGAGCACTGGCTTTACCTGCCGAGCGCTTTTCTTTTCATTGCTCTCGCACTTTGCGTTGCGCGCTTCGCTCGAGCTGAACATCAAAAGCCGCTGCGCTGGCAAACGGCAGCCGCAGCTCTCCTGGCAGTATGGGCTCTGTTCCTCGGCGGTCGGTCGTTCATTCGAACCTTCGACTGGAAAGATCAACGCACATTCTTCGAGCGCGCCATCGCTTCGGGTGGCGACTCTCCGCGGATGCTCATTAACCTTGCGGGGGTGGAGATGAATGAAGGTCGGTTCGACCAAGCGAAGATCCACCTGCAGAAGGCGCTGACAAAGGAGCCGAACCAGCCGCTGGCAGTGCTGAACCTCAGCGCGGTCGCAATCAAGGAAGGTGACTACAAGGTCGCGCAAGACCTGCTCATGCGCGCAACGCAGATGCCGGCAGCCGCGGCCCAAGCACATGAGCTGCTGGCCGTGTCGGGCAACAAGGAGCACGGGAGCGTTGATCTCCTGCGTCTTCGGCTTGCGTCGCGAACTGGACCGCCAAATTGGTCGATCGAGAAGCGTTACATCAAAGTGCTGGCGCAGAGCGGATCGATTGATGGTGCGCTTGCCGAGCTAAGGCAATGGTTGCAAACGCAATGGTACCGCGCTGAGTCCTGGCAGCTCGCGGGTGAATTGTTTCAAAAGGCCGGCCGGCAAGCTCAGGCCGATGCAGCATTCGCGCAGGCGCGTCGCTACGATGTGCGAATCGACGCTCGACCGCCGGTTCTCTAGCACCTGCGCCCGAGGGCTACTGGTCTGCCGTTCCTCGTTAGGCAGCAACTCCGCCGTGTGGAAGAATCCCCGGAGACACACGCGGCAGTCAGTTCTGTCGCGAACTTATGGAGCAGCACTGAATAAGCAGCGCTGCTTTCCGTCAGTCTTTACCACATATGAAAAAATCAATTCTCTTCGGAGCAGCCTTGGCGTCTCTGGGTCTCGCCATTGTTCCGGTCAACGCACAGACCCAAACGTCTTCAACGACAACCAGTTCCGATGGCAGCACTGAATACATTCAGAGCAGCAAAATCATCGGTTCGAGAATCCGCAGCTCCGATGGCAGTGAAGTAGGCGTCATCAAAGACGTCGTTCTTGACCGTGAAAGTGGTTGCATGGCTTACACGGTCCTCGAGACCACAGGCGGGGGCGGTAACACTGCATCCGGTAGCTCGAGTTCGTCGACGACGACCACCACCAGCAGTCGGACTGTCGCGATGCCTTGGACAACCTTCCAAGCGACGAGCGATCCAACGGTTTACACAACGACCGTGCAGCGGGAGCGCATCTACAGCGCGCCAGTATACGATTACACCCGGGTTCAGGAATACAGCCGCCCT
>JACDHZ010000303.1 GCA_013820755.1 Chthoniobacterales bacterium | reverse complement strand
GCTTGCGTGAGCGCATGGCCCGCGCGCGCCTCGCCGAAAGAGCAAGATACCCGCGCAGATGAACACGTTTCTTCTTTCCTGTGCGCTCATTCACTTGGCCATTGCTGCGGGTGAGGCGGGTATCCTATTCCTGAACGGAAACATCTACACAGGCAATGATCGACAGCCGCGCGCGGAAGCGATCATGGTGAAAGGTGATCGCATCGCCTTCGTCGGCTCTGCCGCGGAAGCCAGAAGGAAGAGTGGCGCAGACGCGCAGACCATCGATTTGCAT
The DNA here is from genome assembly GCA_013820755.1 of Chthoniobacterales bacterium. Taxonomy (GTDB): domain Bacteria; phylum Verrucomicrobiota; class Verrucomicrobiia; order Chthoniobacterales; family UBA10450; genus JACCTI01. Next base: position 2,094 of record JACDHZ010000303.1, on the reverse strand, counting down.
GGGCAGACCGTGCTGCCCGGGTTTACCGACGCGCACTGCCATATTTTCGGAGCCGGCGAACGCGAAATGAACCTGAACCTGGAGGGCACACGCACACGTGAAGACTTCCTCGCCAGAGTAAAAGAGCGCGTCGGCACCACAGGCGCGGGGAAATGGGTTACTGGCCGCGGCTGGATCGAAACCTTCTGGACGCCACCGGCTTTCCCAACGGCAGCGGACCTGGATGAGATCGCGCCGGAGAATCCGGTGTTTCTGACGCGTGCTGATGGACACGCGGCGGTCGCAAACAGCGCCGCGCTGCGCATTGCCGGAATCACTTCTGAAACCCCGAATCCCTTTGGAGGTGAAATTTTAAAGGACAAAACGAGTGGTGCACCGACGGGAATGCTGCTCGACCACGCGAAGGAGCTGGTGGAGAAACACATTCCTTCTCCAAGCGCCGCGGAGAAGGAAGAGGCTCTCTTGCTCGGTGCAAGGCGAAGTATGGAACTCGGCTGGTGCGAAGTTCAGAATCCCGGCAGCGACATCGGTGAAGCGGAGATCATGCAACGCCTTTACCAAGCGGGACGGCTCAAGCTTCGCATCTATAATGCAGTTTCCGGTCCGGGCGGGCCAGCGGACCGACTGCTGGCAGACGGAGCCGTGATCGGCGCAAACGGCGGTCGTTTCACGCAAAGAACAATCAAATGCTATGCGGATGGTGCGCTCGGCTCACGCGGCGCCGCCCTCCTCAAGAAGTATGCCGACGCTGATACGGCCGGCTTCCTAACAAATAAAGAGGAGGACCTGCGTCCGCTCTTCGAGCAAGCCTTGCGCCGCGGCATTCAAGTGCAGACACACGCGATCGGGGATCGCGCGAACCGGCTCGTGCTCGATCTCTATGCGCAAGCCATGCAGACCATTCCGCCTAACGAGCGAAAGATTGCCGAGCCGCGTTGGCGCATCGAACACGCCCAGATCGTGAGCGCACCCGACATCCCGCGTTTCGCGAAGCTCGGTGTCATTCCCTCCATGCAGCCTTCGCACGCGATTAGCGATCTCTTCTTCGCACCCAGCCGGCTCGGAAAGGAGCGCCTCGCGGGCGCGTATGCGTGGCGGAGCCTGCTCAAAAGTGGCGCCATTATTCCGGGCGGTTCCGATGCGCCGGTCGAACGGGGCGAGCCGATGATCGAGTTTTATGCCGCCGTCGCGCGCAAGAGTCAGGATGGCTTCAGCAATGACGAGTGGCATCCGGAGCAAGCAGTTTCGCGTGAACAAGCCTTGCAGATGTTCACGGCTTGGCCGGCGTTCGCCGCCTTCGAGGAGAAAGAGAAAGGTTCCATCGAAGCGGGTAAGCTCGCAGACCTAACCGTGCTTTCCGCCGACATCATGAAGATTCCTGAAGCGGAGATCTTGCAGACGCGCTGCGTGATGACGGTGATCGGCGGCGAGATTGTCTTCGAATCGCCTGAGAGCTGATCTTTGGAGCCTAGGGGGATCGAACCCCTGACCTCCTCAATGCCATTGAGGCGCTCTACCAACTGAGCTAAGACCCCGCGGGAGAATTGCCGATTTTCGAGCGTCGAATGCCGATTTGCAAGCGGCGCTAATGCCCGACGACCGAAAGGCCGGCGTTCTCGGCAGCCTCGACGAGTGCCTCTTTTTCAAGCAGCAACGTCCGACCGGCCTCGACCGCGATGACGCGGATCTTCGCGGCTGCGGCAACGCGGATCGTCTCGATCCCGATCACCGGGACATCGAAACGCAGATCCTGATTCGGCTTCGCCACCTTGACCATGACGGCCCCCTTTCGGCCAATGGCGCCGCCGCGTTTCATCGCTTCGTTCGTGCCCTCGAAGGCTTCCACTGCAAGCACCGTTCCGTTTCTGACGACGACAGTTTGACCAACATCAAGACGACTGACTTCCTTTGCGATGCTGAGGCCAAAAGCGACGTCTGCTTCTTCGCGCCGGTTGAGCGGACGGCCCGCAATCAATCCTGATGGCGTCAGGTGTTTTTCGAGAAACGTCACCGCTGGCAGAAGGTCAATGCCAGCAGCAGAGAGTTCGTCCGCGATGGCGCCGAAGATCGATTCCGCGTTGCGCCGCTTCAGTC
>JACDHZ010000302.1 GCA_013820755.1 Chthoniobacterales bacterium | reverse complement strand
CGCCTTGACGTGTCGCCACTCTTTGGGGTGACAGACGATTCGCCGGCTGTGCAGGTCTTTGCTGTGTTCTCATTGCTCTTCGGGCCGGATGGCGGTTCGGGCGAATCGGAAGCACCGGCTTCTACTCGCAATCGCTGATCCGGGCTAACGAGAGGAGATCAACCGCGCCTAACGAAAGGTGTGCAAAGATTCGCTAGGCGCTTGAGGCGTTGTAACGGGCGCGGCGTTTCAATGCTATCATCTCCTTGGCGATGAAACCCGAAGCCTCGTCTAAACTTGCCATCATCCTTGCGTCGGTAGCGCTGGCTCTTGCCATCGCGGCCATAGTAGCGCGATTGCTGAAGGGACGCGGAGTGGACTACCTTCACGTAGCATTTTTGCTGGGCCTCGTTGCGTTCGTGATCTCGTTAGCAAGACGTAAAAGCAGTTGATGCCAGAAGCAGTCCACGCGTAGGCGGCGCTGCGTACTGATCAGGTGAACAGCAGCTAGCCGCAATCTTTCTCCGATACTGCGCCGCGCGTGCTATCAAGTAGCCGCTGCAACTGCAACAGCAGCTCTCGAATTCAATTGCAGCCGGCGACGACCGCTTTACAAGAAGCCCGTGCTCTTAGCCTTGGCTCCCAATCTGTTCAGCGTGCCGGTCGAGTTTCTGCTATTCGCGGCGACCTTGGTCGGTGTTGCCATATTCCATCATCACACGCTTCGGGTTTCGCTTATTGGTGCTGCGAGCATCGCCACGTACAAAGTTCTATTCACCGGGTTCAAAACGGGTCCTGGGCTCGGCGGATTTGTCACTCACCTCGGACACGAATGGGTGATCCTCACAAACCTGCTCTGTCTGCTGATGGGTTTCGCGTTGTTGTCGCGCCACTTCGAAAAGAGCCACGTGCCAGTGTTGTTGCCGCGATTCCTGCCGCACGACTGGAAAGGGGGCTTCATCCTGCTGGCGATGGTGTGGGTGCTTTCCGGTTTCCTGGACAACATCGCGGGGGCGTTGATCGGCGGGGCAATTGCACATCAGCTCTTCCGAGCAAAAGTACATATCGCGTTTGTCGCCGCGATCGTCGCGGCTTCGAATGCCGGTGGAGCGTGGAGCGTGGTGGGCGATACCACCACGACGATGATGTGGATCGCCGGTGTGTCGCCGTTGCGAGTTTGCGAGGCCGTCATTCCCGCAGTGGCAACGCTTTTCATCTTCGGCATCCCGGCCGCAGTGAAACAACAGAAGCACTCGCCAATCCTTCAACACGCCCATATGCACACGCAGGTCGACTGGGTGCGGGTAGGGATCGTCGCATTCATTCTTCTGCTCGCGATTTCGACTAACGTAATTGTGAACCTGGAGTTCCGCGAACTTGCGGATCACTTTCCGTTTCTCGGAGCGGCCGTGTGGATAGCAATTGCTCTCTCCGTCCCAGCGCGTCGGCCGGACTGGGAAGTCCTCCCGCGGACGTTTAGAGGCTCGGTTTTCCTGCTGGCTCTCGTGCTATGTGCTTCAATGATGCCCGTGGAGAAGCTTCCTCAAGCGACATGGCCGACTACGCTCAGTCTCGGGTTTCTCTCTGCGGTCTTCGACAACATTCCACTCACTGCGCTGGCGCTTAAGCAAGGCGGCTATGACTGGGGGTTTCTCGCGTACAGCGTGGGATTTGGCGGCTCGATGATCTGGTTCGGATCGTCCTCTGGTGTGGCGCTATGCAGCATGTATCCGGAGGCGCGATCGGTCGCGCAATGGGTACGGCACGGGTGGTATATAATACCGGCTTACGTGATCGGATTTTTCGTCATGCTAGCCGCGTGGGGCTGGCACGCCGACGCACCCGTCCAACGTGATCCCGAGCCGGCGCCCGCTCTTACGGCCGCGGAGTAGTTGCGCACGAGTTGATGTGTTGAACCCTTCGCCGCGGCGCGCGTATCTGCGCCACGCTGTCACAATGTCCGAATGCGCCGCGACGAAACCGGAGGTCAGCCGCGCGGCGGCTTCATCGAGTTGAGATACTGCACGTCAAACGCGCGCAGCGCGGAGGCGACCGTCTCACCGATGCCGGCCACGCCGTCCTGCAGCGTGTATCCCATCAGGGCGACCCAGCTCCGGCCACGCCGAAGCAACTTCGGCCGTCGGACGGCGCTCGGACTCCGCGGATGCTCTTCGCAATAACGTTCCATCTCCACCAGTGCCGCCGCGTCCTGCTGTTCGGCATGCTTCGTTTTCGCGCTCAGGTACATTCGTTGAACCGTTTCGGTAGAAACGCCCGCAGCCGTCCTGCTGGTTCTCTGTTTTTACGATGTCCCAGCGAATCTGAGACAACCACCAGGAGCGCTCCTAGATTGTCCCCGCTGATCCGCAGCGAAGTGAATGTATCGATC
>JACDHZ010000035.1 GCA_013820755.1 Chthoniobacterales bacterium | reverse complement strand
GCTGCACAATATAAAACCGGACACCAAATACCCGCCAACACTGATCACTACCGCGGACCATGACGATCGCGTATTTCCCGGACACAGCTTCAAGTTCGCCGCAACCTTGCAAGCCGCGCAGGCTGGCGCTGCGCCCGTATTGATCCGAATAGAAACACGCGCGGGTCACGGCGCCGGCACGCCGACGTCAAAGGTCATCGAAGATACCACTGACCAAGTAGCGTTCGTCGTGAAGAACCTTGGGATGAAGATCTCATTCTGAGCGTTAGGCGAGCGCGTCCGCGAGCAGCTCGGCCATGTGCTTCGGGTGCACTGGAGTGAGGTGCTCGATTTGATGGCGGCAACTGGTGCCTGATGCGACGATGGTCGCGTTTGGCGGCTGCGCAGCGATGTTGCGAACCAGTGGCCCCGCCACCTGCACCGACAAGTCGTACTTAGATTCAAGCGCGCCGAATGCGCCGGCCATCCCACAGCAGCCGGTGTCCATCAATGTGACGCTGCGGCCCGGCAGCCGAGCGGCCAAAGCTGCCATGAAGCCGGGTTTCATCAGTGATTTCGCATGGCAGTGCGCGTGGATCGCAACCGTCTCGCCCATGCCGTTCTTGAACCGCAGAGCCTCGGGTTCGCGACTCAGCAGGTCTGCGACAAACTTCTCGAACAGGATGCAGCGTTTCGCGACAGCTTCGAAATTCGGGAGCTTCAGCTCGCGGTAATCTTCAACGAACATCGAGTAGCACGACGGCTCGAGGAACAACACAGGAGCGTCGGAATCGGCGGGTTGGAGCAAATCCAAATTATGGCTTCCGAGGCGCTTCGCTTCGTCGAGATTGCCCTGGCTGAATGCCGGACGGCCGCAGCAGCGGCGCCCCTTCAACAGCGACACTTCGAACCCAAGCGTCTCCAATACGCGAACAGCCGCGATCCCGATGTGTGGCTCGTGATAACGCACAAAGGTGTCGTCCCACAAAGTGATCAGGCCTCGCGTCGGCCGCTTCGTTCCGGGACGTTTCGCGAACCATTTGTCGAAGCGCATCCGCGTGTAGTGCGGCAGCGGACGCTTCGCGGTGATGCCTAGCGTCCTCGACATCAACGTTCGCAACGGCGGGAAGTCGAGAGCCGCATTTGCGAGCCGCGGCGCCAGGCACCCAAGCCGACCTAACAAGTCGACTTTGCTGAGCATCCCTTCGCGCAACGGCAAACCGTCACGTTTGTGTCGCGCGTAGAGAAGCTCCGCTTTGAGCAGCGCCATGTTAACATTGGAAGGGCATTCCGTCGTGCATGCCTTACACGAGAGACATGTGCTCAGCGCTTCTTCGAGTTCATATGCGCGCAGTGGATCGTGGCCTTCCGTCCGTAGTTCGAGGCTGGCGCGGATTGCGTTCGCTCGTCCGCGTGTGGACAGGTATTCGTCGCCTGTCGCAAGAAACGTCGGGCACATGGTCGGCGCATCCTTCCGGCAGCCGCCGCACCCGTTACACTGCTCGAGGTTGCCGATGAACGACTCGTCCTTAAACGCGAACGCGAGCGTCGGCTCGAATGGCAAGCCTGTGCGCCGGTAATCGGTCGTCCGTAGCAACGTGTCGATGTTGTAGCGGCCGTCCGGCAAGATTTTGCCGGGATTGAAAAGATTCTTCGGATCGAATGTGCGCTTGATCTCCCGCATCACGTGCAGCAGCTGCTCCCCGAGCTGCCCCGGCATGTATTCAGTTCGCGCGATACCGACCCCATGTTCTGCCGCGAGCGATCCTTTGAATTGCCTAACGAGTGCTGCTACTTCGTCAGAGACTTGCCGGAACTTCGCCAAATCCTTGCCGCCATGCAGATCGAGCACCGGTCGCACATGCAGCAGTCCCGTCGCAGCATGGCCGTAGTAGCAAACCTCCGTGCCGAGCGGCTCCATAATTGATTTCAAGCCGGCGACGTATGCCGGCAGCTGCTCCGGACGCACCGCAGTGTCCTCGATGCACGTCACGGGTTTCGCATCACCCTTGCGGCCCGTGAGCAAGGTGAGGCCCGCTTTGCGCATGCCGAGCACCAGATTGATCTCAGCGTTCGATTCGCAGATCGTCGTGCGCAGTCCCAGCCGGCGCGACGCGAGAGCGGCCAGTCGCTCCTCAACCTCGTCGTAGAATTCTACCAGGAGGATCGCTTCGCATGGTTTGGTGTCCAGCTCGAGCAGGTCACGCGCGGCCTGGAAGTTAAGCTGACCTTTCGTCTGATCGAACAGGACACGATCGATGTGTTCTATCGACGCAGGCTTCAGGTCGAGCAGCTCGACAGTCGCCTGCATGGCGTCCGCGACAGAAGAGAAAAAGATCAAGCCAAGTCCTTTCTCGCGCGGCAACGGCACGATGTTTAGCTCCGCCGAGAAAATCGCGGCGAGTGTACCTTCGCTGCCAGCCATGATGTTGTTCAGATCAGGCGCGAGCCGCAGAAAGCGATCGATGCCATAGCCCGGCCACCGTTTTTGCAATCCGGGCGGCATCCATTCCGCGATGTCAGCCGCGTGTCGGACGACCAGTTGCGAAATCAGAGCTCGCTCCGCTGCGAGCGCATTGTGATCGCCGCCGATGGTCTGCACCCGCCCGTCGGCGGTCACAATTTCGAGCGAAACAACGTGATCGGCCGTTGTGCCGTAAACAGGCACGCGCGCGCCGGAAGAATTGTTTGCGATCATTCCGCCGAGCGTCGCGCGTGAACTGGTTGCAACGTCGGGACCGAAGCAGAAGCCGTGCGGCTTAAGAAATGCGTTGAGCGTGTCCAGCACCGCACCCGCGCCTACGCGAACCGTCCGCTTATCGAGATCGAGATCGTAAATGTCGCGATTGTGACGCGAAAATTCGACAATCAGTCCCTCGCCGATCGCGCCACCGGTCAATCCGCTCCCGGCACCGCGCGGGGTAATCGCGATGTCCGCATCCGCGGCCGCCCGGACGACGGAACTCGCCTGCTGCGCTGTGCTTGGGAAGGCTACGGCTTTCGGCACGATCTGGTAAATCGACGCGTCGGTCGCGTAGAGCTGGCGCGTCAGATTGTCGAACGCAATGTCGCAATCCGCAGCCGCAAGGGAGTTCTGTTCCGCCGAAGTCATCTGGCGCTAACAAGATCGACGGCGGCTGGCTTGCTGACAAACGTCCCGGCACGATTTCACGTGCTCGCCGGCCGATCAATCCGGTAGCCTACCGGGATGATCAAAGCACTGACGGGCCGCGACGCACGGCTCAGCAGCTTCCGGTTCTACGATCTGCTTGTGCACGTGTTTGTGGTCGTGCTGCTTATTTCAAACGTCGTCGGACAGAAGATCTGTGTGATCCCGCTGTTTAGCTGGAACGGGCAGCCGGTGAGCGCCAATATCTCCGGCGCGCAGCTGCTTTTCCCAATCACCTACATCTTCGGCGACATCTTCACGGAGGTGTACGGCTATGGCGCATCTCGCCGCGCGATCTGGCTTGGATTTGGCGCGTGCGCGGTGTTGTCGTTGATGGGGCTTTTTGTGGTCTGGATTCCGGCGGATCCGAATTGGCCAAATCAAAAGGCATTCGAAGCCGTGTTTTACACCGTTCCTCGATTTATCGTAGCGAGCCTGGTCGCGTTTTGGCTCGGCGAGTTTACGAACTCATACACACTCGCGAAGATGAAAATCTGGACGAGTGGCAAATATCTTTGGGCGAGGACGATCGGCTCCACCGTCACTGGTCAATTCGTGGACACGAGCGTGCTGATTCTGATTGCGTTCGGCGGACGCACGGCGGCGGGCACGATGTTCAATCTGATCGTATCCGGTTACGTCGGCAAAGTTCTGTATGAAGCTTTGGCCACACCGCTCACGTACCTCGTCGTCAATAAATTGAAACGCGCGGAAGGCGTGGACGTCTATGATCGCGGTACTAACTTCAGTCCGTTCGCGCGCAGTGCGAACACGATCGCTGCCCAAGGATCGTGTTGAGTCCGCAGCGATGCCCCGGTGCGATTGATTGCAGGATGCAAGACGCGCCTCATCACGGTTCTGGCTCGCCACTTCCGTCGACGGGATTTCCTCTGTCGGCGCATCGCTCCCGCAGCCGCTGGATCGTTATTGCGTCAATAACGACGCTGCTGTTGTTGTACGTCGGCTCGCCGTATTACGCGTTCTGGCGTTTCACGACGGCGCTTCGTCAACGGGACGCCGCGGCATTGGAACAGCGGGTCGATTTTCCGGCGCTTCGTAAGTCAATGAAGCAGCATCTCAACGCCAGAATTGCGGAGTTACGCCCACAGAACCCGAAGCGGCAGAAGCTTTTTGACGCGGTTTCAAATGCGCTGGGCGCCAGCGCCCTCGAGAGCATTGTGGATGCATATCTCACGCCAGATGGGCTTGCCGCGTTTTTAGGAAATCCGAAGATTGCTGGCGATATCGCGGCCGGGCGAGTCCGAGCCGACGGCGCATCGCCAGGTGGAAGCGCTGCTGACGTCTCGCCGGGAACCGGTGGTTCGCGCGCACTGCTGGGAGAACACATCGACTGGTCGAAGGTGCGCTATGCGTTCTTCACGAGTGCACGCGATTTTCTTGTAGATGTCGATGGGACGAAGCTTCGATTCCGGCTGAGCGCGTTCCGATGGCGTCTGCGCGGCGTCGAATTCGAGCTCACCCCCGTGAAGCGATGACTGCGGTCGCGAGTGTGAAGTCGACACTGGTGCGGCGAAACTCCAGTGTGGTCGTGATGCATCTCAGTCGCTGGCTGGTTTGGGCGTTGCTTGGAGCGGCTGGAATTATCCGGGCGGCAGAGCCGTCGTTCGAGTACGACAAGACTGTGCCATCCGATATTCAGCAGACGGCCCAACGTGACGACGCCGTCGCGTTGCGCGACATCAGCTACGCACTCGGCGATGGGCGAAATGCCGCGACCATTGTTGAATCGAAGTCGCCCACTACCGAGCCGCGTGCTGCGATTTTGTTCGTCCATTGGTATGGACCGCCTGCTCCCACGTCAAACCGGACGCAATTCATTCCCGACGCGGTCGAGCTCGCGAAAAACGGGGCGATTTCGCTGTTGATCGATACGCCGTGGTCGCGGCCAGGTTATTTCCGTGAGCGCACGCGGGAAGGCGACTACGAACGGTCGGTGCAACAGGTGAAAGAATTACGTCGCGCGCTCGACATACTGTTAGCTCAGCCGAATATCGACGCGCAACGAGTCGCGTACGTGGGTCACGATTTTGGCGCGATGTACGGAGCGCTTGCCGCCGCTGTTGATGACCGGGTACGCGCGTTTGTGTTCATGGCCGGGACGCAGTCGTTCGGCGACTGGTTCCTTTATGGTAAGCCGAAGCTCGAAGGCGAAGCGCGGCAGAGATTCGTCGATGAGCTCGCGCCACTCGATCCGGTGCGTTATCTGCCAAAGCTGAAGATCCCGAAGTTGCTTCAGTTTGCCGATGACGACGAGCACGTATCGAAAGAACGAGCCGATGCTCTCGCCGCTGCGGCGCAGGAACCTAAAACCGTCCGCATCTACCACGCCGGGCATGAACTCAACGATGAAGCCACGCGCGAGCGAATAGAGTGGCTGAAGCAACAATTGAAAGTCCCGCAACCATGAACCGTCGCGATTTTGTCCGCACCACAGTCGGCGCAACCCTCGCCGCAAGCGCCACGCGCAGCCTCTTCGCGCAAGCACCAACCATCATGAGCAACTCGATCAAACCCGTCGTCATCTCCTCCGCAAACGGCAACAAGTTCAAAAACGGCGGCGAGATGACTTGCGTGCACAAGGCCTGGACGATGATGACGCAAGGCGCAGATGTGCTCGATGCGCTCATCGCCGGTGTGAATACCGTGGAGCTCGATCCGCTCGACACGAGCGTCGGCTATGGTGGCCTGCCTAACGCCGATGGGGTGGTGCAGCTCGACTCTTGTTGCATGCACGGGCCGAAGAAGCGAGCGGGCAGCGTGGCCTGTATCGAAGGCGTGCGGACGCCATCTCTCGTCGCAAAGGCGGTGATGGAGCATACCGACCACCACCTGATCGTCGGGAAAGGCGCGCAGAATTTCGCGCGCAGCATGGGCTTCAAAATCGAGGACGATCTGAACACGGACGAATCACGCAAGATTTGGCTCGAATGGAAGCGCCGCACCGATCCCGAGCATTATCTCGACCCGGAGCAACGCACCGCCGCTGGCAACAAAGTGATGATGGAGATGGTCGCCGAAGGATTGATCGACCGGCAGCACATCTACGGCACGATCAACTGCGACGGCATCAACTCCAAAGGTGAGATCTGCGGTGTCACGACAACAAGCGGGCTGGCGTGGAAAATCCCCGGGCGCGTCGGGGATTCGCCGATTCTGGGAGCTGGTCTCTACGTGGACGGCCAGGCTGGAGCGGCTGGTTCAACCGGGCGTGGTGAGGCAAACCTCTACGGCCTCTGCTCATTCCTGATTGTCGAGAACATGCGCCGCGGCATGCACCCGAAAGATGCCGGGATGGACGCATGTCGCCGGATCAAGGGGAACACCGTGGAAAAACGACTGCTGAACAGCCGCGGGGAGCCGAATTTCGGCGTTAACTTCTACATGCTTAACGCTAAAGGCGAATACGCTGGCGTCTCGATGTATGCTGGAGCTTCATTCGCGGTTTGCACCGAAGCTGGCCCGCAGACCGTGCCATGCGAGCCGTTGTTGCAGGGGAAGCCGGAGGATTGACCACGCCCCGTGCACCGAATCGTGCGGCGCGGATATCCCGTACTGCGCTGGCACTGTTCTTTGCCGTCGCGGGGCTGAACCACTTTCTCGAACCGAAGCCTTATCTGGCAATCGTGCCGCCGTCGCTACCAGGGCCCGCGGCGCTGGTTTACATCAGCGGCGCAGCGGAGATCGCAGGAGCTGTTGGTATTCTTTTCAAAGGCACACGAAAGCTTGCGACAATCGGTTTGATCGCGCTGCTTATCGCCGTCTTTCCCGCAAATATCTACGCCGCGTTGCACGGGATGCAGATTGGCGGCCGTCCGATTCCGTCAGCCCTCCTCTGGGCGCGTCTACCGCTGCAAGCTGTACTCATCGCGTGGGTTTATATCTCATGCTGGAACGAGCGGAAACTTCCAAAATGATGGCTGGGTGATGAGCGCGCGCAGAATTCGTGGGTCCAGATTTCGAGATCCCACTGCACGTGGTGCAAACCGGCTGTGCCCGGGCAGTCAACGTGCGGAGCGTCTGGCCGGCGGCATCTGTGATGGTCAGCTTGACGTCGGTGCCGCCGCCTGCTCCCGGCATCAGGCGCCCTACGGACCGTGACCGATACCACGATGTGAGCCCGCTGGCGACAGCGCTGCGGTTTGCGGCTAGCTTCCGGCGCGATGTTCGAGATCAAGGCGAAGGAAAAAATGGTCGAACGCGCCCTTCTTGTTGGCGCCTATATCGACGCAGATAAAAAGGGTGACTCGCAGAGCTTACTCGAGGAACTCGAGGAGTTGGTCGACACGCTCGGAATTCCCGTGGTGGAGCGGAAATTGATTTCGCATCGGGAAAATCACGCACGCTATCTCATCGGGTCAGGCAAGGCGCAGGAGATGGTCGACCTCGCGAAAGCGCATCAGTGCGACGTCCTTATCTTCGATAACGAGCTAACGCCGTCTCAACAGCGGAATTGGGAACAGCTTGCCGGGATGACCGTGGCCGACCGGCAGGAAATCATCCTGGACATTTTCGGCGCGCGTGCGCAAACGCGCGAAGCGCGAATCCAGGTGGACCTCGCGCGGATGCAGTATTCGCTTCCGCGGCTCACCCGCGCGTGGAGTCACCTTGGGCAGCAGGGTGGCGGGATCGGCGCGAAAGGCGAAGGCGAAAGCCAGCTAGAGCAGGACAAACGCAAGATCCGGCTGCAAATCGACCAGTTGAAGCGCGATCTCGAACAGGTGCGCAGCGCGCGGGCGACGCAGAGAAAAGACCGCAAACGCGCGCCGGTGCCGAATGCGGCGATCGTCGGCTACACGAACGTCGGGAAATCGTCGTTGCTGCGACGGCTAACGGGCGCCGATGTGCTGGTTGAAAACAAGCTCTTCGCCACGCTGGACACGACTACGCGTAAGATCGCATTGCCGAACAAGCAGCCGTTGCTACTCACCGACACCGTGGGGTTCGTGCGCAAGCTTCCGCACCAGCTCGTCGAGGCGTTTAACGCGACGCTCGAGGAGGCCGCGCTCTCAGATTTTCTGATCCATGTCCTCGACGCGTCGCAAACGGAGGTGATGGAGTTCTACAACACCACGATGCGCGTGCTTAGCGATCTTGGCGCCGATACGAAGCAAATGCTCGTCGTCTTCAACAAAATCGACAAAGTCACTGATCCATATGCAATCAACACGCTGCGGCGCCATTTTCCGGATGCTGTTTTCGTTTCAGTGCATACCGGCGATGGAATGGATGAATTGGTCGAGCGAATCTCGGAGTTCGTCGCGCGAGGCACGATGACGCTGGAGCTGTGCCTGCCCGCAGCACGCGCTGATCTGCTGGCGCGTTTACATCGCGATGGAACGGTCCGCGAGTTGAATTACGAAGAAGGTGCCACTCGCGTAACGGCAACAATTCCGACGCGATCGCTAGAAATCTTTGCCCCATTCCTGATGCCGGCGAAGAGCGGGCCGGGAGCAGGTGCACTCGCACACTGAGTAGCTCGGCTGTTCGGGCAATGGCTTAGGGCCACTAATGAGCGCATCTCGTTTGCAGTTCGAACTCGACGCGCAGGCGAGCGATTCGCATGCAAGAGCGACGACGTTCAGAACGTTGCACAGCGAGGTGCAGACGCCGGTTTTCATGCCGGTCGGCACGAAGGCGACAGTCAAAGCGCAACTGACACGCACGCTTGAAAAAGCCGGTTCACAAATCCTGCTTGCCAACACATATCACCTGTTGCTCCGGCCGGGGGCGGAGGTGTTCCGCCGGTTAGGCGGCATTCACAAGTTCATGAGCTGGGACCGCTCGGTGCTGACTGATTCCGGCGGATACCAGATTTTTTCGCTCCCGCACGCGCGATCGATGAGTGAAGCAGGCGCGGTGTTCCAGAGTTATCTCGATGGAAAGACGATCTTGCTTAGCCCCGAGACCAGCATAGAAACGCAGAAGACGATCGGCAGCGACATCATGATGGCGCTCGATCATTGCGTCGCATCGACGGCTGATGGACCGACGGCGCGCGCAGCAATGGAGATCACACAACGCTGGGCGGAGCGAAGTCTTGCGGCACGCGGCGATTCCCCGCAGTCGATGTTCGCTATCGTGCAGGGGGCGCTTTCCTCGACGTTGCGGCAGGAGAGCGTGGCACGCCTGACCGCCTTGCCGTTTGAGGGCTACGCGGTCGGCGGACTCGCTGTTGGCGAGAGTAAAGCGGAACGCGAAGACGTCTGCGAGTTCACGGCTCCGCTCCTGCCTGACGAGAAGCCGCGCTACCTCATGGGTGTTGGTACGCCGCTGGATATTCTCGAGGCGGTGCATCGCGGCATTGACATGTTCGATTGCATCATGCCGACGCAGCTCGCGCAACGCGGCGGCGTCTTCACGTCGCGCGGCTTCCTTCAGATGCGGCGGGGTGTCTACAAGTTCGCTGAAGAGAAGCTGGATCCGGAGTGCGGGTGTCCGACGTGTGCGCGTTACTCGCGTGCCTATCTCCACCACCTGACGAAGAGTTCTGAGACACTCGGATGGCAGCTGCTCGGCGCGCATAACCTCTATTTCTATCACCAGCTCATGCGCGAAATCCGCGCAAGCATCCTGGCGAATGCTTTCGCCGAGTTGTATCGGTCGCGCCGCGCATTTCTGGACGAGCCGGATCTCGACAATCCGATTCGCATGCAAAAGCCGAAACGCACGAGGCTGACCACGCAGGGCCATTATGCAGTGCACATAGCACGGGAAGGATTCGCAAGCATCCGGCATGTAGCCTCCGGCGAGATCATGCACATGCGGACGCCACCGATGGAGGAGGCGCAACAGCTATATGTGGAGCAGTCGCGTCTTGCTGAGCGGTTGACGTTGGACGGGAATGACGCCGAGGCTGCGAAGCCTCTCGTAGTCTGGGATGTCGGACTCGGAGCAGCCGCGAATGTGATGGCTGCAATCCGCTGCTATGAGGAGCAAGCGGCGCTCGCGCGGGTGCGGAGGATGTCGATCATTAGCTTTGAAAATGATCTCGACTCGCTGCGACTCGCGTGGCTGCACAACAGGCTCTTTCCATACCTCCGTCATCCCGGGCCGCCGGCGATCGCGGAATGCGGTGAGTGGCGATCCAAACAATTCACCGGCTTGAGCTGGCAACTCTTACAGGGCGATTTTTTCGAGAGGATCAGCGACGCGGAGCCGCCCGACGTAATCTTCTATGATATGTTCTCCAGCAAGGTCTCAGCGGATCTTTGGACGCTCGAGGCGTTTGACAAGTTATTCGCATCCTGCGGTGACAACGCGACGGAGCTGTTCACTTACACCTGCTCAACTTCAGTCCGCGCAGCACTGCTGGCGGCTGGTTTCCATGTTGCGCAGGGTCGAAGTATTGGGGCAAAGGAGGAGACGACAATCGCCGTCACGCCCGCTGCATTTCAGGCGACAGAGGGCGCGCGGCACAAGTATCTTTCTTTGGACTGGATCAGCCGGTGGACTCGTTCTCACGCAAAGTTTCCCGCAGGGCTTTTGCCCGGGCAGCACGCGGCATTCGAACGGGTGATTCGTGAGCACGAGCAGTTCCAAAGCGCTTCGACACCGCCTCACATCGATGTGATTCGCCGTTGACACCGGCTAACGGAAACGCATACGACATCCGCATGAAGCGATTGCTCCCCTTCCTGTCGTCCTCATTGCTTACGACCACACTCCTGGCCCAAACCGCCACTCCGTACGATAGCGGTGATGCGGCTTCCGGTGCTGCCGCTGGTCTGACGGCGCTCGGATGCGGACTCGTGCCGTGCATCATCGGCCTTGCAATCTCGATCGGTCTCGCCGTGTTCGTATACAAAGACGCTACGAAGCGCGGCATGGATAATGTCGTGTTGCTTACAATCGTGACGGTCATCACCGGGCCCCTCGGTTTGGTCATCTACCTGTTGATGCGCCCGAAAGGGAACCCGCCGCCAACCGTCTAGAGGGCGTCGGATGTCTACTCCTCGGCAATCTCCGAGGGATCGCCGGTTCAGGATGAAATGGATCGCCGCGGTAGTTCTCGCTGCCGCGGCGATTCTTGATTGGAGCAGACCGCCGGAACGCCAGATTTCCGTCGCCGTTTACGAGCCGGCCGTGGTGATTCCCTATCGATGGCTCGTTAGGCCGATGACGTCGCTCTATACCCGTTGCCGGTATCAGCCGACGTGCTCCCAATATTCAGTCGAAGCGGTGCGCGCCTACGGCTTTCCGAAGGGTGCGTGGATGACAACGAAGCGTTTGTTTCGCTGCATGCCGTGGGTGCCGCAAGGGACACGAGATCCTGTTCCCGCGGTTGCCGCTCGCGACTCTGTTCATGGGTGAACACGCTCGCCATCTCACCATCCAGATGAGTAAATTGGCGGGACCATGGCTGACGTAACTATCGACATTATCAAGAACGGTCCTCTTATCGTTAAAGGGCCGGTGGAGTTGAAAGACAGTGAAGGCAAAGCATACCCGGCGCAGGCACGGATGGCGCTTTGCCGGTGTGGCGCATCGACGGAAAAGCCGTTCTGCGATGGCACTCATTCCAAGATTGGGTTCCAGGCTGCCGAGCGCGCCGTTCCCGAATCCGCCGAGGGTTAATCGCTGTTCACCGCGAGTTTCAAAAGCAGCGCGGGCCGATGAGCCGACACGCTGATTCCAAGCTCGATCCTTCCGCGGAAGAGATCAGGCGGTGGGGCGACGCGGCTGTCGGGTGGATGGCAGAATATCTCCATTGCGTGCGCGAGCTCCGCGTGTATCCGGAGACCACCTCGCGTGACATTCGAGAGCGGCTCGATGAGGAATTGCCGACGGAATCGCTCCCTTTCTTGAAGGTGCTCGATACGTTTCGCGAGGTCGTGGTGCCCGCTACCCGGCAGAACGCGCACCCACGGATGTTCGGGTACGTGCAAGCACCGGGGACTGCGATCGCCGCGCTTGCCGATCTGCTCGCCTCGACATTGAACGCGAACCTCACCGCGTGGCGCTCCACTCCGGCGGCTGTGGAAATCGAACGCCTGACGATCGACTGGGTGAAACAGATCATCGGGTTCAACGCTGATGCAGCCGGCTTGTTTGTCAGCGGCGGCTCGATGGCCAATTTCGCGGGACTGGCAGCGGCACGCCGGGCGAAAGCCCCCGATGAATTGATGCGCAAAGGTGCGCAGGCTTTCCCGCGAGCCCTTCGTATCTATGCGTCAGAAGAGACGCACCATTCTGTCGCCAAAGCGGCCGCGATGCTCGGCATAGGGAGTGATAACGTGCGCTATGTTGCCGTCGACGAGCGGTTCCGGATTCGCATTGATGATCTGGAGGCGAAAATCAACGAAGATGTTGCCGCCGGTCATCTGCCGATCTGCATCGTCGGGAATGCAGGAACCGTAAACACAGGCGCATGCGACTCGCTCGAGCAGGTAAGCGAAACCGCACGCCGTTTCGGCCTCTGGATGCACGTCGATGGCAGCTACGGCGGATTCGCAACGTTGGCGCCGTCAGCGCGCGCGTGTCTTGCGGGCATTGAGCGCGCCGATTCTATTTCATTGGACCCGCACAAATGGCTGTACCTGCCGGTCGATTGCGGTTGTGTGCTCTACCGCGATCCGGAGACGGCGCGCGCGACGTTCGCGCACGAGGCCGAATACACGCGCGTGATCGCACAGCAGGCTGACGAGGCGTTTGCGGTCTGGGATTACGGCCCGGAGCTCTCGCGCCGTTTTCGCGCGCTTAAGGTTTGGATGCTGCTAACGAGTGTTGGCGTGCGCGCAGTCGGCGAATCCATCGAGAAGGACCTCGCTTGCGCGCGGCATCTCGAATCGCTCGTGCGCGCGAGCGATGATTTCGAGATGCTCGCGCCAGTGGAACTCTCGATTTTCTGCTTCCGCTACGTTCCGGCCGGGCTGAAAGGCGGACCTGAAGAGCAACTCGACGCGTTCAACGAGCGCCTGCTCGTCGCGCTGCAACGCGACGGCAGCTCCTACCTCTCCAACGCGCGGATACATGGCCGCTTTGCATTGCGCGGGTGTGTCATGAATTATCGAACGACACATCGCGATATGGAGATTCTGCTCATGGACCTCCGCCGCCTCGCTGCGACGCTCTAGACATGCTTGGCGCGTTTTTGCGCGGACTGCCTGTTGCGAGTATGGTGCGCACCCGCGATTCCGCGCGCCACTGTTATGCTCACAATCCGCGAACTGCGAAAGACAATGGGCGGGCGGACTCTGTTCGAGAATGCGACGCTGACCGTCAACTACGGCGAGCGCGTGGCGCTGGTAGGGCCGAACGGCGCTGGCAAGTCGACGCTGTTCAACGTCATCCTGAAGAAGGACACGCCGGATGCGGGTGTCGTTGAGCGGGATGAGTGGACGATGGTCGGTTATCTGCCGCAGGAAAGCGCGCCGGTCGGTAACGAGACGGTGATGGATGTTGCAACCGGTCGCGCGGGCGAGGTGCAGGCGCTCGAGACGCAGCTCCATGCGCTCGAGAAAGCCGGCGATGTAAGTAGCGGGGACTATCTTGAAGCCCACGCGAAACACGAGGCGCTCACCAATCCGCAGGTGGACGCGAAGGCGAAGAAAATGCTGCGGGGCCTCGGCTACCGCGAATCAGATTTCGATCGCAAGGCAAAGGAGATGAGTGGCGGCTGGGTCATGCGCGCGCATCTCGCGCGTTTGCTCGTGATGGAGCCCGATCTGCTGTTGCTCGATGAGCCGACCAATCACCTCGACCTGCTCTCGCTTCTTTGGCTGCAGGATTATCTGAAGAACTACTCGGGCGCGCTGCTGCTGATCTCACACGACCGGGAGTTCATGGATGAGGTCATGGAGAGCGTCTATGAAATCTCCGAGCAGAAGTTGATCGGCTACACGGGCAATTACACCGAATTCCTGCGCCAGCGCGATGCCAACTACGAGCAACAGCTTTCCGCTTACAACAATCAGCAGAAGGAGATCGCGCGGTTGCGTGAGTTCTACGATCGGTTCCGCCAGGTCTCATCGAAGGCTTCTCAGGCGATGAGCAAGCTGAAGCAGATCGAGCGGATGGAGCTGGTGGAGAAGCCATTGCCGCCGAAGAAGCCGTTCCGGTTCAACATTCCACAGCCGCCGCGCGGGGGTCAGCGCGCGATTTCTCTCCAGGGTATTCACCAGGCGTACGGCACGCATCAGGTTTACCGGTGCCTCGATCTCACAATCGAACGCGGCGAGCGCACGGTGCTCGTCGGCCCGAACGGCGCGGGCAAATCGACTTTGCTGAAAATTCTCGCGGGCGTGATCCCGTTCCAGAAGGGCGAACGCAATCTCGGGCACAACGCGAAGATCGGTTACTTCTCGCAACATCGCGCCGATACGCTCGACTCGAACAACACTGTCTTACAGGAAGTGATGAACGCTGCGCCCACGCTGGCGGAGAACGAAGCGCGTGGCATTCTCGGTTCGTTCCTTTTCCGGAAAGACGACATCTACAAGAAGACCGGCATTCTCAGTGGTGGCGAAAAGAGCCGGCTCAACCTGATCAAGTTCCTCGTTGATCCGCCGAACCTGCTGCTGATGGATGAGCCGACTACGCACCTCGACATTCATGCCGTCGAATCGTTGATACTCGCGCTCGGCGCATACGACGGCACGCTCGTGTTCATTTCGCACGATGTGCATTTCATCCGGAAGCTCGCCACGAAAGTGCTGCACGTGAATGCCGGTCAGGTGTCGGCTTATCCGGGCGGTTACGATTATTTCCTGGAGAAGAGCGGCGCATTGAATAACGAGCGCGCAGCGCTTACAGCCAGCTAGTCTGCACCACGCGATCAGTTGCCGATGTCAGCAAAGCGCGCGCGGAGGAAAACCTTCAAGACGTCGCCCGAGAAAGTACGGGTCCGAAGATCAGCTGTGCACGGAAAAGGCGTCTACGCGACCGCTGCCATTCGCAAAGGCGAGCGCATCGTCGAATACAGCGGTGAACACATGCCGTGGAAAGAAGCGATGGCTCTTCCACCGCGGGACCCTAACGATCCGTACCACACCTTCTTCTTCTCACTCGATAACGGCGACGTGATCGACGCCGGACGCGGCGGAAACGACGCTCGCTGGATCAATCACTCGTGCGATCCGAATTGCGAAACGACTGAAGAAGACAACCGCATCTTCGTCTATGCGAGAGGTAGCATCCGGGCCGGTGACGAGCTGTTCTACGACTATAAGATCGTCCCTGCCGAGCGGCGAACGAAGAAGCTCGAGAAGAAATTCGCGTGTCTATGTGGCAGCAGGAATTGCCGTGGCACAATGCTCGAGCCTAAGAAGCCGCGGAAGCGCTGACGAACTGAAACCATCCGGCAGACAGCTGGCGACGAGGATACGGAGCGTGCAAGGAAGGGGAGCGCGTGCGTAAACACGTCACGGCTCGCCACATTCCAGAGCATCTGCTGGCGTGGGAGAATCGCCATGTCACGCTCGCCGGCGAGATCGCGGCTGTTGCCGTGGAAAATGATGAAGACGATCGAAAGATCGATCACGTCTGGATCGAGGTGCGAGCCGGCGAGTTCGGCCGCCTCCAGATCGCGCTTAGCACTTGCTCACGTCAAAATCGCGCCGCCGGCTTTGATCCGCGGGTTCGGGTCGGGCTAATTGAAACTCGCTGGGTCCGGCTGCCACCAGCCGGTGTGCGCCACGCGAGACTGTTGGATTACGCAGAACTCGAAGCCATCCATCGCGTCGACTACCACGCGTATACCCGCCCTGAGCTTGAGGAGTTCCTCGTCGAAAAGGCGCATCGTGCGATCTTTGTCGAGGCTTGGGGCGAGTCTATGTCCGCTCGCACATCGGCGTTCATCAAGTTCACAGCCGCCGGGCAAGCTTTGCCGTTCCGCGAGATGAGATCGGCCGCGACGGCGCGCGACGGTTTTATTTGGGCGAGACGAATGTCTCGGAGATGCTGCTGTTTAAATTCGCGGGGCAAGCGTAACGGCTCTTATCCCGTGGTAGCGATATCGAGCAAAGTGAACTGCGCTAGATTGTCGTCGGCTCCGGTTTTGTGCCTTTGGTGCTGATTATCAACTTGTCGTCTACGACGTGCATCGACTTCACGTTTTGCCAGAACTCGTCAGAATCACGATCGCGCTGTGATTTGTCGAAAGCTTCGTTGAAGCTGTTGTTGAAAGTATTAGCCAACGCCTGGAAGCCGCTCAGATCGATGCTTTGGCCGTTCGCTTCGAATGACTTCACTGAGAGGTTGAACCGGTCTTCGTCATAGATAAGACCGAAGCGCGCGGAGCCGTTAAACCAGCTGTGCTTCAGCCGCGAAAGCGGCAGGCCTGATAGAGGCACGCTCATCGCGACGTCGAGTATCGAATTCGCAATCGCGACACGGCACTTCCCGCGCAAGTCACTGAATGCCGGATGGCGAGCGATAAGCGCGTTCAGCTCATCGGCAGTGAACTCGACCGTCACTGACTGTTGGCTGCCGCTTGCCGCACGCAAGCGCTCGAATTTCTCCGTGGCCGGCGCTGCCTCCGCTTCAGTCGGAGCCTTCGTTTGCACCGAAACGGGCGCGTCTGCGGTAAACGCGTTAAGCGTTTTGCCATAGAAAAACCAGCCAACACCAAGGAGCAAAGCCAGCAGAACGAACGCGATCACCACCATCGACAAACAACCGCCCGCACAACAGCCGCAGCCGGCGGTGCGTTTTACGGGTGTTGTTTGTGCAGGTGAAATGAGCGGCGGGCGCGAGTCCATCGGGGTCGACAACTATCGCGTCAGCAGCCGGCAGGGAAGCCTCTTCTGTGTCACGGCTGTGGCACTGCAGGGCTTAAGTCAGTCTCCGCGCGCGATTTCCCACTCGGCTCGAGTTTACGGAAGATCATCCAGACGCCCGCGAGCACGAGCGCGCCGCCGACAAGAGACCACGATGTAAACGTCTCGCCGCCGAGCAGCCATCCGATCGCGACCGCGCCCGGGGGCGTGATAAGGGAGATGGTTTGCAAGTTGTTGACGGGCATCCGCGGGAGCAGCCAGTAGAGCAACAGGAAGGCAAGCGCAGAGCCGATTATCGCAAGATAAAGCAGGCAAACGACCGCGAGCGAGGACCAGTGAAACCGCAGCGGATTACCGTCATGCACCAAGCCTATCGAGAGCAGCGGCACCGTTCCGAAAATCATCTGCCACGCGGCGATCATCGCCGGCGCCAGCGCCAATGCACGGCGTTTCAGCAGCACATTTGAAAACGCGGCGCCGGCGCCGCCGAACACGATCGCGAGCCCTGCCCAGAAGGTAATGATTCCGCCGTGATCAAGCAGGCGGCCGCATATCAGCGCAACACCACCCACCGCGAGCACCGCGCCGCCCACCCGCTGCCATCGCATGGGCTCGCTCGGCAGTAGCCAGTGCGCGAACACCATCCCAGCGACCGGAATGATCGCCTGCAACACTGCGGCCAGACCGGACGAAACGTGCAGCTCGCCCCAGAAGAGCAGGCCGTAATTTACTGCGAACATCAGCACTCCAGTGAACGCCAGGAGCGCCCAATCCGCGCGGTTGCGCGGCAACAGCGGCACGCGACCAATTGACACGGCAAGCAGCGCGATAATCGCGATCACGAACCGCAAAGCCGCGAACGAAATCGGCGGAAGGTCTTGGAGGCCAATCTTGATCGCAAGCCAGGTGGAGCTCCAGATCACGCAGAGCGCGATGAACGCTGCGACGACTGCGAATTTCCGCTGCTCCGGCATGCGCTAGCAGGCCATCGCCGAGATCAACTTGCAACCGCGCTTATAGCGACGGCGCACGAAGTCTTTCAGGGCGGTTTCGAGCTCGTTTGCCACGTCGGAGCAATAGACGAATTCACGAGCGGGACCAACACTTTGCCGACGTCAAACACCGCAGGAGCAAGATTGGCCCGCGAGTGCAATAGCTCACATAAACCGCCTGCCCAACAACACGCGACGCGCTGAGCATCGCGACTACGAACCGGAGTCGGACTGGCACTGTTTCAAAATGCCAAGGACAACTGCACGCTGAGCAGCAGGCTCTGATCTGAGCGTGGCGGCCACGGGCCGCCGGCATCTACGCCCGTGGGCTACTCAGAACGTTGTGCGGATGCCGATCAACACATTGCGGCCGGCGAGCGGCAGCGCGTCCTTCAGAAAGGAGAGATGGTCGCGCGCTTCTTCGTTGAGCAGGTTTGTGCCGCGAACATACACATTCCCGAAGATGCGACCGAATCGAACGTTGTGGCCGATGCTCGCGTTCAGGAACGTGTAGCCGGGCGTTGCAGTTTCGAACTGCGACGTGCGATTCTGGCGGCTCACGCGCTGGCCTTCGATGCTCGCATTCCAGGCCGGCGATTTGTAGTTTAGCGAGGCGCTGTAGCGGAATGGGGTGATCCGCGGTAACGGGTCGCCGCTATCCACATCTTCCGCACGCACGTAATCCGCACGGAAATCGAGGAAGAGATCGTTCGGGTTCTTCTGCGGCTCGGGCGCTTCCCGCTTGATGACGTCCTCCGCGACGCTAGTGTCCGCCTCCCCCGCGATCGTCAGGGGCAGTAGATGAAACTGCACCTGCGCCTCTCCGCCGAAGAATTCAGCCGTCTTCGGCGTGTAGGCAAAGACGCGCAGCCCATCCTCGAATTCAGCAAGCGGCGTGAAAGCGATGAAGTCGGTGAAGCGATTGTAGAATCCGCTCACGCTTCCGGTCACGACCCCGGCTGTTTTTCGTAACGTGACATCGACACCGCGACTCGTTTCTTCCATCAACTCCGCGTCGCCGACGATGAACTGAAAGGTCGCGTCGTGCGGCCCGCGGGCGAAGAG
>JACDHZ010000301.1 GCA_013820755.1 Chthoniobacterales bacterium | reverse complement strand
GCGGTCCCTCGAGCTGCACTGGGCGGAATCGTTCGCGGGAACTTTCAGCGAGCACAATGTCATTGTCGTGACGGCGAAAGACCAACCGTTTGCGCGCGGCATCCTTTTAGACAATTGGCGCTACTCGGGGCGGCTGATTTGGGGGCCAGTGTATGGCGACCCGCATTATGAATGGACGGAAAACAGGCCGGAACTCATTCGCCGCTTGCAAAGAACAGCGATTGCCGCAGGGGTGCCTCGCCGCAGCGCGACACGACCATAGCCTTCGACAACGCTCGGAAACGTCTCAGGTCCGTGGCCACAAGTTCCGACTCCCGATTCTATTCCAGCGTTCCCGAATCGGGCGGCTCGTTAGGTCTGCTCGCGACCGGTGCGTTGGCCTGCTCGCCTTGCGCGCGCCGCGCTCAGTGCAGGCCGGGAGCGTTTCCTGGTGAACAGTTGCCGTGGCAGGCTTACGGCCTGCACTTCCCCCGCCCGGTCGACACGACTGCCGCCGCAGCGTTGCCCCGCCAGGCGCGGCAACAAGCACGAGCAAGGGTAATTTGCGTGCGGTGCGCCTGATCATTGGTGCTGACTCCATGGCCACGAATGAAACACGAATTCTTGGGTGCTCTTCCTCGAAATTTGTGTCCATCGGTGTTAATCTGTGGCTAAAGAAACCTTCGACCTTCCACGAAGACCGACAGCAGTTTTGACCAGGCGCAAAGTTTTCCTGACCGGCTGGGATTCGGCTGATTGGGAGCACGGAACGAAACGATCTGTGCGGCGGGTTCTCCCTCGCAAGCAATCCGATTGCTGCCGGCTGGGCAAGTATCACGTCAACATCAGAATGACGAAATCGTTGCTCCCCTCGCCGTGACTAAGCATTTGGTCGTCGTAGCGAAAGGTCGGCAGCTTCGCGATCCCGCGCACCTTCGTTAGCCGAGTGCTGATTCGTTTGAGCGCGATCAGCCTTCTCGCTGCATCGTCACTGAATTCTCACCTTGTGCGACGACCCGGAAACCGAAACGCTCGTATAAACGCACGGCCGGACTGGTGGGCGCTACACGCAATGAGATGGAGGATTGCTCCGGGTTCGCGCGAACCCATTGCGTAAGAAGCGCCGCTCCAATCCCTCGCCGGCGGTGGTCGGATTTGACTGCGAACGCAAGCTGGGGCGCAGACTCGCTCCTCGATGCGCGACACCAGACGGCGCCGAGAAGCTGTTGATCTGTTGCGTCATGCGCGCTGAACCCCGCATCGCCTTCCCGTCCCCAACCCTCGGCATAGCGGGCATACTCCGGCTCGTGCACGACATCACGTGAAGCTGCGGTCTGCGGGCCTTCGCTTTGGAGCGCCTGATACAGCATCTCCCAAAGGATCGGCTCTTCCTCCCTTCCCAGTGGCTGAATAACGTAATCCATTTTCGATCAGTGGCAGGAACCTGCCCCGCGCTGACGACGGGAACATAACAGACCAGATGCAGCGCACACCACGATTAAGGTGATCCCCGACGCTGCTATGACTTCGTGTCGACCGCGCATCCGGAGAACGTCGTGCCAGCTGGGGAAAAGCTTCAGCACGTCGGTGCGCATCAATCCTTACCAGAACGAAAGGATATGTGTTTTGATCAATCGCTCGTTAGGGCAGAAACCGGTGAAAGTGCGGCGCAATAAAATGAAAGCTGATCAGCGATTCGACGTCCGCGTAGCCACCGTTGTCGACATCCCTTGCATTGAACAACTGATCGTCGTCTCCGCGCGCAAGCTCAGCCGCGGCTATTACGACGACCAGCAAATCGAAGCCGCGATCGCGCACATCTTCGGCGTTGATACAACTTTGATTAGCGACGGCACGTACTTCGTCGCGGAAACCGAGAACCGGATTGTGGGCTGCGGCGGCTGGAGTCAACGGCGGAAACTCTTCGGCGGCGATCAGTATGCCGCACGCGACGCTCCGTTCTCCGAGCCCTGTATGGACCCCGCGAGAATCCGCGCCTTCTTCGTTCATCCAGGAGCTGCCCGGACCGGGGTCGGCTGCGTCCTGCTCGCGCGGTGCGAAAATGAAGCGAGAGCTCGCGGGCATCGGTCCGCAGAGCTGATGTCGACGCTACCGGGCGTCGATTTCTATCGCGCTTGCGGCTACGAAGCCGAGCCGGCGCGGACGTTCACCATCGGCGAAAAGGTCGCTATCAATTTTGTGCCGATGCGAAAGACCTTGTGAACTACAGCATCGGCCGAAAACGATTTCCGGCCGGTCTACGCTGGCTTCCGCTCACTCAGGTGCGATCCCCCGCGGCGCGCAGGGTGCAATTTACTTGTTGCGGAACGCCACGGAGTACTGTGCGTCTTCCCAAGTCATCTTGAGCATGCCGCCGTCGTCGCCGCTTTTCTCGATCGAG
>JACDHZ010000300.1 GCA_013820755.1 Chthoniobacterales bacterium | reverse complement strand
CTCGATCAGCTCGGCGGGAATCTTCTTCGAAGGATCGCGATAGTCGGCCGCGAACGTGTCGAGCACACCCTTCTCCCACACCCACGCCTGCAGCATCTGTGACGGCGCTTCCACAAAGTCGCGCGGCACACTCGTGCCGGAGAAGCGCGCGTAATCAGCACGGGTCAGGATCGAGTGCATCACGTGCCCGAACTCGTGAAAGAGCGTCTCGACGTCTGAGTGGCTTAGCAGCGACGGCTTGCCTTCGCTGGGCGGCGGAAAGTTGCACAGCAGCGTGACAGTTGGGCGTCGGTAACGACCATCGGCAAGACGTTTGCCCGGAATAATGTCGAACTGCGCGAAGTGGTTGTATTTTCCTTCACGCGGAAACATGTCGAGGTAGAACAGGCCGAGCGGCTCGCCCGTCGCTGAATCGGTTGCGGCGTAAAGCTGCAGGTCGTCGATCCATTTCGTGGGCGCGGCGACTTGCTCGAATTTCAGGCCAAAGATGTTCTGATAGACGTTGAACATCCCTTCCAACGTCTGCTGATACGGGAAATACACGCGTAGCGCTTCCGGATCGACGGCGTAGCGCTGCTTCTTCAGTTCGTTTGTGTAGTAGCGCCAGTCCCAGATGCCGATCTGCGCGTCCGGATTGTCGGTATCGGCACTCTTCAGCTTCCGCAACTCGGCTTGCTCGGCCTCGAATTTCGGCTGGCTCCCTGCGACAAGCTCGTTAATGAACTTCGACGCCGTGGCGCCGGTCTTCGCCATTTTCACTTCGGTCTGGTAATCGGCCCACGATTTATATCCGAGCCGCAGCGCGATCTTGTTTCGAAGCGCCAGGATTTCGTTTAGCAGCGGCACGTTCTTCTCCTTCGCAAGGGAATCACGCGTGACGTAGAGGCGCTTACGCGATTCTTCGCGCTTCGCCGTGTCCATCACGGTATTGTAATGGAACGTGATGTTCGCCATCACGGTATAGGCATCGTCGCCGGTTTTGACACCCGGAGATCCCAGGAAACTTTCTGGAACGCCCTCGAGGTCCACCTTTGTGAAGACAAGCGGCGCCTGCGTGTTGGTGACGTTCGTATCGAAATCGGTGGCGAGTTTCGTGACCTCCTTGCGCAGCCTTTCCACTTCCTGACGAGCTTCCGGAGCGAGTGCGAGGCCGGCGCGCCGATAGTCGCGGACCGTCTCTTTTAGAAGCTTAGCATCGACGGAATTCAGCTTGGGCTTCGCCGCCTCGACTGCTTTGACTGCGCGATACACATCCTCCCGATAATCGGTCGCGACGGCCCACTCCTCGAAGGCTTTCACCGAATCTTCCGCTGCCGCTCGCATTGCCGCGTCAGGGTTGCTCTCCTTGATCACCGTCGCCCGATTCGCGGCGAGGCTTACGGCGTAGCTGACATCGTCGAGGGCGACGATCGTGCTCTCGAACGTGGCTTTCGTCGGGTCCTGCTCTCCGATCTTCTCCAAAGCCGCATCTGCCTTCGCGATCGCTTCCTTCATCGAAGCACCGATTGCTTCAGGCGTTTGCTCCCAATCGGGCAACGCCAGGACCGCGTTTGCTTTCGCTGCTGCATCAGCAAAGGCGTCCACTGCTCCGAGCTCTACGGCGTGAGAGGTTAAGGGGAGCGCTACGGCGGTGATGAAGAGAAAGAGAGCGCGGATCATGCGGTGGGCGCCGAACGCGAAACAATTGTGTAGAAGCGAAGAAGCGTAAAGGTAATCCTGCTGGTAAACCGCCTTTGTTCTGCCATGCGCGAGTTCGCTGAAAAATTCATCGTTGCGTTCATTCCGCTGTTTGTGGCGATCGATCCGATCGGGTTGATCGCGTGCTTCATGGGGCTCGCGCCGAACGCTTCGCGCGAGCATCGGCAGCGTCAGGGCATGCTCGCTGTCTGCACCGGACTCGCAGTGGCGATCGGGTTTATTTTTCTTGGCAAAGCGATCTTCAGCGCTCTTGGAATTTCGGTCGCAGATTTCCAGGTTGCAGGGGGGCTGGTGCTCCTCGCGCTGGCTGTGCGCGACCTGGTCGGGAACTCCGACGAACCGGGTGGCGGATCTCAAGACTTCGGCGTCGTGCCACTCGGGATGCCATTGATTGCTGGGCCGGCGCTGTTAACTGCGCTGCTCCTGCTGATCGACACGGTAGGTATCATGTACACGATTATCTCCCTGCTCGTGAACCTGCTGCTGGTGGAGATTGGATTCCGGTATGCACGGCGCGTCGAGGCTTTGCTCGGGAAGCAGGGACTAAACGGCGTTTCGAAGCTGATTGCGCTACTGCTCGCCGCCATAGCCGTCAGTTTAATCCGGCGCGGCTGGCAGACGCCGTGACAGCTTAGAAGCCGCCCGTTTGCAGCAACACAAGAGTGCAGGCGTAATCCACCTCGAT
>JACDHZ010000152.1 GCA_013820755.1 Chthoniobacterales bacterium | reverse complement strand
ATTCTCACGGTCGCAGTGGCGCTTCCGAAGGCGGGCTACGAAAACGACGATAAACTCAGGGCGTTCAACGAGCAGCTGGTAGAGCGTGTAAGGAATTTGCCGGGTGTCGAAGCTGCGGGGATCGGGACGAACATTCCGTTCGATGACAACGAATGGGACAGCAGTTTCCACGTTACCGGCACTCCGGAGGCGGAGCCGGGGCATGAGCCTCCGGCAGAGATCAACATCGTCTCGCCGGATTACTTCAAGGCGCTGAAAATGCCGATCCTGCGGGGCCGCAATTTCGGTCCTGAGGATGTGCCGAGCGACGACCGCTCGCGATCGATCATTGTCGACGAAACGTTCGTGCAGCGTTACCTACCCGGGCGCGACCCGATTGGTGTGAATATTGACGACAATCAACGGCCGGAACCAGCGGCGGGAGAACCGTCCCCGCCGCCGCTTACGATCGTGGGCGTCGTGCCGCGGACGCGCAACGAAGCTCCGGGCGAGCAAAACGTCGAGCAGCTCAAGATGGTGCACATGTATTTTTACGCGCCGCAATATCCACAGAGAACGAATACGCTCGTCGCGCGCGTCGCTTCCGGCGCTCCGCTCGCGCTTGTGCCCGCGATAAAACGCGAAGTGCAGGCTGTCGACGCGAAGCAACCGATCGGCACGGTCTCGACAATGGAGAAGAACATTGCGAGCAGCCTCGGCACGCGGCGACTGACGATGGTGTTGCTTGGTTCATTCGCAGCGCTGGCGCTAGTGCTCGCGAGCGTCGGGCTTTACGGCGTGATGGCGTTGAGCGTAACGCAGCGCACGCGCGAGCTCGGCATCCGGTTAGCTCTCGGTGCGAAACGCGGCGATGTGCTCCGGCTGGTGCTGGGGCAGGGAATCACGCTTGTCGGTGTCGGATTAGTGATCGGGTTGCTCGGCGCGCTCGCGGCCGGCCGCGTACTGGTGAGTGTTTTATACGGCGTCGGTGCGATCGACCTGATCGCGCTATCCACGGCGATGGTTTTGCTGGCGCTGATTGCGCTGATCGCGTGCTTCCTTCCGGCTCGAAGAGCTACGCGCGTGGAACCGATGGTCGCGCTGCGAGAAGAATAGCCGCTACGCGCCGAACTCTGCGGAGACCTTCAACATCTCTCCTGTGGCTAGCGTCACGTCGCGAAGTCGGATTTCACCGAGCGGAAGAGCCATCAACGCAAATGTGCGCCCATCGAGTTTCTGCAGATGAGGAGCGAGCACACCGCACGCGAGCGAGCCGATCGCGCCGTCCCCGTTACACGTCAGCCTGGAAAGTTTAGCGTTCAGATCGTCGTCGAGGTCAAGACTCGCCGCGATCCTGATGACGGTACTGAAGAAGAGCTTCTTGCCGCGAAGCTGAACCTCCGCGTCAACACTGCGTGCGCCGCGTTGGCGGAAGGTGAGTTTCACATCGTCTATAACGACGCCGTGTTTCCCGGCTTCTGCTTTTGCAAACGCTGCGATCGCCCGCTCCAAGTCACGTTTCGACGTGGCGATCTCTATCGTTCCATTGCTAGCATTCTGCAGGAGAAGAACGATCTCGCCATTCCGGTCTGCAGCCTGATTCAACCCAACCTGCTCCGCTCGCAATACGAGATTCGCCGTCGCCGGGCCGATCGTTAGACCGGAACCAGTCACGTGCAGCTCATCGACCTTCAGCGCGGGCTTGCGGACACCTTCAACAGCCGGACGGCGAGGCGCGTCATCGCGCAGCTCGGCACCGTCGAGTGATATGCGGATTTCGGCGAGCGCGGGATACTCCTTTTCGCGAACGGTGACTGGCTGTGTTGTGCGCGAGAAGACTCGCTGAACACTTTGGTTCAGCAGTGATTCGAGTTCCGCGGCGGTGCGCGGAAACGTGGCGGAGTAGAGTGGAAACATCCTTCAGTCGGGCGACATCCGTAATACGAAACATACCTGCCCGCGGCGTGTATTCCCGTCACGTTTCGCGCGCCCCCTGGGAGCAGAATTCCCTTGCAATCGCCACCCGCGGCGATACTTTCCGCGTTCCTTTATGGCGAAGACTTCCTGGATCAACCGAAACGAACGCAAGCGTGCGACGGTCAAGAAATACGCCGCGCTGCGTGCCGAACTAAAGGCGGCCAGGGATTATGCCGGTCTTTCGCAGCTGCCTCGCAATGCCAGCCCTTCGCGGGTGGTGAATCGTTGCGAGGTGAGTGGTCGCCGCCGTGCGTTTATCCGCCGGTTCAAGGTGTCACGTCTGGTATTCCGCGAGCTAGCTTCCGCCGGGTTGATTCCGGGCGTTACGAAGTCGAGCTGGTAAGCGCCACCCCCCGGCGCAGGGTTTCGGGTGCGAGGGTACGCATCCGCTTGATGAGCATTTCAGTTTTCGTTTTTGCAAACGGCTGTCCACTGGGCGCCGCGATCGCGCAGCATTGGGATTCGCCCGGGCTGATTCTCACAAAGCTTGGGGTCATTGCGCTTCTCGTCGCGTTGAATGGGTTCTTTGTGGCCGCGGAGTTCGCTTTGGTAAAAATTCGGAGCAGCCAGCTGGAAACGCTAGCGGCTGAGGGCAACACCCGCGCCCTGATTGGTCAGCATGTCAGCAGCAATCTCGACGCCTACCTATCGGCGTGTCAGCTGGGCATCACACTTGCAAGCCTCGGGCTGGGATGGGTCGGTGAGCCGTTCCTCGCGCAGATGCTGCAGCCAGCGTTCGCGCTGGCGAACATCCAATCGCCCGCAGTCATCACGTCCGTGTCGTTCACGCTGGCGTTCTCGACGATCACGTTTCTACACATCGTCCTCGGCGAGCAGGCTCCAAAGATCCTCGCGATCCGGAAGGCATTGCCCACGACATTGCTCGTCAGTCCGCCGCTGCGGTTCTTCTACGCTTTGTTCAAGCCGGCGATCTGGTTCCTCAATGTTTCGTCGAACTGGGTGCTGAAGAACATCCTGAGACTAGAGCCAATTCAGGAAGGAGAGGGCTCTCACAGCGAGGAGGAGCTGCGCTTGATCCTCGATGAGAGCGAAAAGTCCGACGAAGTCTCAACGCTAGGCCGCGATATCCTTGTTAACGCTCTAGATATGCGACGTCGGGTTGTGCGCGATCTGATGACCCCAAGGGGCGAGGTCGTATCGCTCGATCTGGAGGACAGTTTCGAAGATAACGTCAGGAAAGCGCTAGAGTCACGCCACACCCGCTTCCCGCTTTGTCGCGGCCACCTGGATAACACGATCGGGCTGATCCACATCAAGGAACTCGTGCCGATGATGCGCGATCCGCACCCGGACCTGCTCCGCATCAAACGCGACGTAATCAACGTGCCGGAAATGATGCCGGTAGAAAAGCTGTTGAACCTTTTTTTGAAGCGGCACGCGCACCTCGCGGTGGTCGTTGATGAATACGGCGGCACAGTGGGGATGGTCACACTTGAAAACGTACTCGAGGAGCTGGTTGGCGATATCCAGGATGAGTTCGATTCCGAGGCCGAAGAGTTCCAGGAGATCAACGAAAACGAGTTTACTGTCGACGGTGCGGTAGGCCTCTATGAGCTGCAGGACATGGCCGATTTAGCACTCGAAAGCGCCGATGTAAGCACGATCGGCGGTTATGTCACGCATCTGCTTGGGCATCTTCCCCAACAGGGCGAGCACGTGCAGATCGAGAACTACTGCGTGACGATCGCCAAAACAGATGGACGGCGTGTGGAGCAACTGCACTTTCGCAGGCTCGAGAATACAGAGGCGGCAAAGCGCTCGGCGAACTCAGACGCGGCTCCCTAGTTTGAACCCGCTCGTCGAAACGGAGATCGCCTGTCCGCACTGCGGTGAATCATTCCCCCTCCTCGTCGACACCACACAGAACGAACAGATGCTGGTTGAGGATTGCAGCGTCTGCTGCCGCCCGATCAATCTGACGATCGTTTGCAAGCCTGGCGAGATGATCGATGTGCGCGAGGCGGAGTAAGGGCGGCGTCGCCCGGCTCCTGGCGATGAGCCTGCTGTAGAAGCGATTGTAGTCGGCGCTGATCCGTTCTCCGCTGCCGGTGTTTCTTTGCGAGTGCGCGATCATGCCGAAGGAGCTTGCCGGCAGGCAACGGAGCGACAGTGTGTCCCAGCGCCTGTAGCGCGTAAATCGCGGCGCCGCGCAGCGAACTCTCCAGCTCGCGTGAGATCCGGATGTCACGCGCGAGGCAATCCGCGAGGATGTGGAGCGACGGCATCGAATGCAAAATCCCACCGGATACGATGACCTCTTTCACGAGGCGCGGCTTCGGAACCATCAGCTCGAGGATTTCAGCAAGGCGATAGAAACTGCTCGTGACTGACGCCCGCAGCAGATCCGCGGCGGTTGTCGTCTGTGTAACGGCCATGATCGTTCCGCGTAAGGTCTCCGGCCAATCCGGCGCGCGTTCGCTCACGAGAAAAGGCAGCACGATCAGCGTGTCATGCGCAGCCGCGGTGCGCGAGAGCGCCTGCTGCTCATGCGGCAGATGGAACTCGCGAACGCACCATTCGCGTAGATTTCCGGCGTTGCTGATCGCTCCGCCAATTACCAGTCGCCTGGCATCAACGACATACTGGAACAGGCCGAACGGCAGCTGCTGCGCGAGCGCAGCGGCTCTGCTCCGAAGCATTCGGACGGCGCCACTTGTGCCGAAAGAAATTGCTACCACTCCCTGCCGGTCAGTACCGGAGCCGAGGTTGCTGGCTGCGCCGTCTCCGATCGCAGTGAAGATTCTCGCGTCACGAAATTCTAGCCGCCGCTTGGCTGAGACTGCCGAGTCCCTAATCGTGTCCAGTTTATCACTGTGCAGATCGCACAAGTCTGTGATCCCTTCGTCCCAGTCCTGCGAGGCCAGATTGTACATGCCGCTAGCACTGGCCATCGAATGGCTGCTGTCACCAACGCCAAAGACGTCGTCGAAGATCCAGCAAGCAGGCGCCGTCCATCGCGCGGCCTGCCGGAACAGACTACGATTTGTGCGCCGCAGCCACCGCAGCTTTGCAGGCCAGAATTGGGCACGCAGCATACACCCGGTGGCCGTCTGCACATCGCGCTCATCGATTTTCCGGCGAAGGTCGGCGGCATCCCGCGCGCTACGTGAATCTGCCCACGTAAACACTGGAGTGATGGGCCGGTTTCGTTGATCGACGCCGAGGAGCGCATGCCAAAACGCCGAGCCGCTCCCCGCGGTAATAGGGAGCGGGTTGAGCGCGGTCGAACGACTGCGCGCGAGCAGTGTTTCCCTCGTGCAGGCACGCGCGGCACGGAGAAGAACCATCGGATCCAGTTCCGCCGCTCCTTCCGGTGAATACCGGATCGCGTATCGCCGGTTTGCGAACGTTGCGGGCAGGCGGGCGCCGCTTTGGGTGAATAGCGCCGTTCGCACGGACGAGCTGCCGATATCGATAGCGAAAACGAGGGAGCGCGGGCGGCGAGCGGCCATTGTTAGCGTCCGGGGGTCAACTTCGAGAGCAATGCCGGACGTCGCCGCAGTTGTGCAGTAAGCTTCTCAATCGCTCGCAAAGTAGGCGGGCTGATGTGGTGCTCCATGCCCTCGACGTCGTGTTCGATCACCGCCTTGTCGACGCCAAGAAGCTGAAGGAAATCGGTCAGCAGCTGGTGTCGGCGCGCTATGTTCCGGGCGAGTGTCTCGCCCGCGGTGGTGAGGACGAGCCCTCGATATTTTTCGTATTTGAGCAGGCCGTCTACGTCGAGTCGTTGCACCATGTTCGTGACGCTTGCCTGCGAGATCCCAAGGCTTGCCGCGATGTCGATGACGCGGGCGTAACCCTTGGAATTGATCAGCTCGAGAATCCGCTCAAGGTAATCCTCCACCGCGGCGGAGCTGCGCGCGGCGTTGGTTTTCGCGGGCACGCAGATAAGAGGGACTGGACGGCTCTGCAATCAACAAAATATTTTGTGGTTGACAAATCGATAGAATCGCACAACTAAGTTAGCCATGCCTAATTTGGAGACCGACCAGCTGCATACCAGGCCGGGTTTTCGTACCCAGCCGGTTCTCCCGAGTCTTTCCGAGGTGCATCGCAGCCTGGTCGTTCCTGCCTCCGCCAGCTTCCTGCGCAAGCTCCTCGCCTTTGCCGGTCCCGGCTTTCTCGTGGCCGTGGGATATATGGACCCTGGCAATTGGGCGACCGACCTGGCCGGCGGCTCGAAATATAATTACTCGCTCCTGAGCGTGATCATGATTTCGAATCTGATGGCGATTCTCCTCCAGGCGCTCTCGCTGAAACTCGGGATCGCGACCGGGCGCGACCTGTCGCAGGCCTGCCGCGATCACTACAGCAAGCCGGTTTCCTTTTTTCTCTGGCTGATCTGCGAAATCGCCATCTCGGCCTGCGATTTGGCGGAGATCATTGGCTCGGCCATCGCGCTCAATTTGCTTTTCGGAATTCCGCTCCTCGCGGGAGTCTGCATCACCGCGCTTGACGTCCTGATAGTGCTCTTCCTGCAGAACAAGGGCTTCCGTTACATCGAGGCCCTGGTCATGACTCTGATCGCAGTCGTCGGCGGCTGCTTCGCGTGGGAAATCGTCGTCTCACACCCGGACGTGTTTGGTATTGCGGCCGGCTTCGTGCCGACTGCGAAAGTCGTGACCGATCCGGGCATGCTTTACATCGCGATCGGAATCTTGGGCGCGACGGTCATGCCGCACAATTTGTATCTGCACTCCTCCATCGTGCAGACGCGCCGCTACGCGCTGACCTCCGCCGGCAAACGGGAGGCGATCAAGTTCGCCACGATTGACTCCACGGTCGCGCTCATGTTCGCGCTCTTCATCAACGCCGCCATTCTGATCGTGGCGGCGGCGACGTTCTACAAGGCCGGCCGGAGCGATGTCGCGGAAATTCAGGATGCGTATCAGCTACTCACCCCGATGCTGGGCGTGACCGGCGCGAGCACGCTTTTCGCGCTGGCGTTGCTAGCTTCGGGCCAAAACTCCACGCTTACCGGGACGCTCGCCGGCCAGATCGTGATGGAAGGGTTTTTGAACATCCGGCT
>JACDHZ010000034.1 GCA_013820755.1 Chthoniobacterales bacterium | reverse complement strand
ATAATTCAAGAATCCTTCAATTGTCGGGCACCAAAAGAGTGGGCCCAGGCTCATCTTGGCGGTGCGCTCAGCAAGGGCCGTTCGTATGTCGGCAGGATATTCCGGCGCAGTCGAAAGGCCGGTGTGCTCGAAGTCGTCGACGCCCACAGCTAGTCCGCGCCGGATTTCCTCCGGTCGATGTGCATGTGCAACGACCGGCAATTTGCGGGCGTGCGCCTCGTCCACGACAGCCTTCACCTCTTCCAGCGTCATCTGATCCTGGTCGATGAGCTTGATGATGTTCACGCCGGCGTCGGCGAGTTGCTTTACTTTCGCGCGCCCGTCAGCCGCGCCTTTCACGCCCCAGCGGTAGCTTTCCGTATTCGGGTACGGCTCGTGTTGAATGAACGGACCCGTCACATAGAGCGTCGCTCCGGGAATCTCACCGCGGTTAATCCGGTCGCGGACTTCGATGCTTTCCTTCAGCGGCGCGCCGAGATCGCGGGCGCTCGTTACACCAGCCATCAAGAGTTGATGCGCTGCCGCCGGCATGATCTCGGAGCCGAATCGGTCGATGTATGCCTTGTCCCAATGATCGTAGTCGCTGTGGCCGAGCAGCATCGTGTGGACGTGGCAATCCCAAAGGCCGGGCAGCACCGTCATGCCTTCGGTTGAAATCACTTCGGCATCGGGAGGTACCGTCAGGGCGCCGACAGTACCCACCGCGGCGATGCGCTCGCCGTCCACCAGGATGACACTGTTCGCAAGCGGAGGACCTCCGAATCCATCGATCAACCTGCCGCCAACCAGCGCAACGGGGCGTGCTGTTACAGTAAGCGTCGCGGCCGCCAGACAGAGAACGCTTATTCGTGCGCGACCGAGAAGTTGCATTCTAGGAAGATATCGCTGGGATGCCAACGGAGACAAGTGAGCTGGTGGACTGCGCGCGAAGTGCGCATCTCACGTGTCGCAGATCCTTGTTGGACGCGCGGCGTTCGGTGTTCAACGTTCATCCCCCTCATCATGCGTATTCTTTCCGGCATACAACCGAGCGGTGTCCTCCACATCGGCAACTACTTCGGCATGATGCGTCCCGCGATCGCGCTGCAGGAAGAGGGTGAGACGTTTTACTTCATCGCCGATTACCATGCGTTAACGAGCGTGCAAAATCCCGCGGCCTTGCGGGAAAACAGTCGTCGCGTCGCCGTGGATTTTCTCGCTTGCGGACTGGATCCGGAACAGGGCGCGCTTTTCCGCCAATCCGACGTTCCACAAGTGACGGAGCTGGCATGGATTCTTTCAACTGTGACGCCCATGGGACTGCTGGAGCGTTGCCATTCGTACAAAGACAAGACCGCGCGCGGGATGCCTGCTTCAGCGGGACTGTTTACATACCCCGTGCTGATGGCGGCAGATATTTTGATCTACGACAGCGATCTGGTGCCGGTGGGGAAAGATCAGAAGCAGCACATCGAAGTCACTCGCGATGTCGCGATCAAAATAAATGAAAGATTTGGGGATTTGTTCAAGCTCCCGGAGCCGCGGATTCAATCCAACACCGAGACGGTTCCAGGAGTGGACGGACAAAAGATGAGCAAGAGCTACGGCAACACCATCGACATCTTCGGCGAGGAGAATGAGACGAGGAAACGCATCATGAGCATCGTGACGGACTCAACTCCCGTCGAGGCGCCAAAAAATCCGGAGACGTCTTCGATTCTGCAGCTGTATTCGCTGGTCGCGACCGAAGCAGAGATAGTGACGATCAAACAGGCTTTCGCGAGGGGCGGCACCGGCTACGGTGAGTTCAAGAAGCAGTTGTTCGCCAGGCTTTGGGAATACTTTGCGCCGATGCGCGCTCGGCGTGCAGAGATCATGGGGCAGCCAACTTACGTAGACGAAGTGCTCGCCCGCGGCGCGGAGCGTGCGAACGGAATCGCGGACGATGTGATGTCCCGCGTCAGAGCAGCTGTCGGCTTGTAGCTATAGCCGTTCTTACGGGAGCCTGGATTCAGCAGGAGCGCGCGGATCGCCGTTGGGCTTAAGCTCCGCAAAAATGAGCCGCCCTGCCGCAGTCTGCAGCGCGCTCGACACGACAACCGTCCGTGTACTTCCCAGGTGCGGTCTCCCATGGTTCACAACAATCATGGTGCCATCAGCTAAATAACCGACCGCCTGATGGGCATCGCGGCCTTCTTTCACAAGCGGCAATTCCAACTCGTCTCCAGCCACCACAACCGGTCGGAGCGCGCGTGATAGGTCGCTGAGGTTTAATACCGGCACGTTCTGGAGCCTGGCTACCTGCCCAAGTGCAGCGTCATTCGTGAGGAGGCGCGCTTGCAGCACCTTTGCGATCCGCACCAGCCGCCCGTCAGTGTCCAAATCGTTCTCGTCGCCACCTTCGTGGATCGTCAAATCCACGTCACGCGTACTCTGCAGTTGATTCAAAATATCGAGCCCGCGGCGACCGCGTTCCCTTTTTGTAGGATCTCGCGAATCCGCGAGCGTCTGAAGCTCACCAAGCACAAAGCGCGGCACGATCAACAAGCGGCTGAGGAACCCGGTAGCGCAAAGGTCGGCGATCCGGCCATCGATGATGACGTTTGTGTCCACCACGAGCGGCTCGTGTTGCGTGGTCTCTCGCGCGAACCGGACATAGGGAATGATCAGCGAAAACTCGTCACGATTGCTGCGCATTGCCAGCATCATGCCGAGGTATGCAAACGTGCAGTAAACAACTAGCCGCGCCGCCCATTGGACCAGGTCGGATTGGTATCGCAACACGTCCGACGCCATCAGCAAATTCGCAAACAACAAGCCGAGGAGAAGTCCTAGAGTCGCTGAGGAAAATGCGCGAAGGGAGAAACCTTTCAGGAGTCGATCAACAAGGACGATGCAAAGGCCGAAGACAGTCCCGACGATTAACCCCGGGGCCGGATTATCCTGCACCTCGGTACCGACAATCCCGCCGATTGTCGCGCAGAACGTGACGAACAGCACGCGCAGAAGATTAACTGTGACGAGCGGTGTCATCAGCGTCGCGGCTTCGCGGTTGGAGTTGTGCGCTGTTCGCGAGCTTTGGCGGCGCGGGCCTCTTCTTTCCCGGCGCTGTCCCGGTAAAACAGCACACCGTGGCTGCGCAGATTGCCGATAAGGGCCTGCAAATCCTTTGCGAGCTCCTGATTAGTCAGCAGGGTCGCAAGAAGTCCATTGCCGTTCGTTGCCTCGTGAACTACCTGGCCCGCTGACTGAATCGTCTTCCGGGCGTCCGCGAGGAGTAACTGCACGTCGTCCGCGGCTTTCTTCGACGAGGCCATGGTCGCGTCAGCTTTGTCGATTACACCATCGAGCTTCTTCGACGAATCTGCCAACGCTCCCGTCGCCAGGCTGAGGTGGTCGACGCTAGCCTTGAAATTCTCCATGTTTGTTGGCCCAAGCGCTTGTTCGTTCAATCGCGTCACAGTCCCGTTAATGTTTTGCACGGCATCACGCAGATCTTTCACGAGAAAGCCGCCCTCGCGCGTCAGGTCGTCCATTCCAGTCTCACGCGTGCCAGCGACTAGCGCGTCGGCGTGCAGAAACGTAGTCGGCTTACCCGGCGGCATGGTAACGGCAACGAACCGATCTCCCAACAGCCCGGAGCTACCGACCGTGAACTTGGTGCCCACAGGGATCTTTACGTAATCGTATATTCGCAGCGGGACGAGCACACCGTCGCCGGCCGGCGCGAGCTTTGGACCACCAGCCACTCGTCCGACTTTTGCGCCGGCCATCAGCACATCAGAGCCTTTCAGCAACCCGCTCGCATCCGGAAACTGTACGGTCAGCGCGTAATAATCTTTCAATCCTTCGCCCACGCGGCCAAACTGCACCACCAGGCCGGCGAGCACCGCCAAGCCCACAAACACGAACAGCCCGACTTTGAACTCGAGTCCTTTTCGTTGGTTCATTTCTCAGCGCGCAATGACGTCCGCAGGTCGCGCGGGGAACTTTATCATGCCTTCGCGTTCCGTCAGGAAGATGTTATCGGCCCGATTTGTTCGCACATCCACTAAACGCCGCACTCGGATCGCCCTAACAGGAAATCCTGGAGGAGCGGATCGGTCGATTGCTGTAGCTCGACGGAAGTTCCGTAGAAATAAATTTGCCCCTCGTGCAGGTATGCAATGTGGTCAGCGATATGAAACGCGCTTTTCATGTCATGCGTGACCACCACACTTGTGACGTGAAAACGCTCCTGTAGTCGGCGGATCAGCCGATTAATGCTGTCAGATACCACGGGATCGAGGCCTGCGGTCGGTTCGTCATATAGAACAACAGACGGCCGTCGCACGATTGATCGGGCAAGCCCGACTCGCTTCTTCATTCCACCGCTGAGGTTGACTGGCATCTTGTCATGCTGCCCTTCAAGCTCGACCACTTCCAGCATCTCATCGACCCGTTTGCGGATCGCTTCGGTATCCCGTTCCCCCGCTTCATGCAGCGGGAATGCGATGTTCTCTTCGACCGTCATCGAGTCGAAGAGCGCGCCACTCTGGAACAAGATGCCGACCTTGCGGCGGATATCGGCAAGCTTCCGTTCGCTTAAGCCGAGGATGTTCTCGCCTTCGATCCAAATCTCCCCGTCGTCGGGCTGCATTAGTCCGACGAGGTGCTTCAACAGCACGCTCTTGCCGCCCCCGCTGCGCCCAATGATCACCAGCGTCTCACCGGTTGCCACATCCAGATCGACGCCACGGAGGATTTTCTGCGCCTCGATCGCCTTCGTCAGGCCGCGCACCGCAATCATCAACTTGCGGCGCGTCGCGCTGGTCTTTTGAACCGGGGCTACAGCGGGTGGCGGCGCTTCGATCATACGAGCTTTCTCCTACTGATACCCTGCAGGGAAGACGATGTTCAGGCCCATCGTCATGAAGAAATTGAAGATGAGCACCGCGAGCGAGGAATCAACCACGGCCTGTGTCGTAGCGCGGCCTACTCCTACCGCACCTTCACGTGTGGTTAGCCCCTTATGACAGCTGATGAAAACGATCAGGAGGGCGAAGCAGAATGCTTTCGACAGCGCCATGACAATGTCGCGCATCTGCGTCCAGCGAACCATATTCGCCATGTAGTACGTGCCGTTTACTTCAAGCAAACCGATCGCCACCGCATACCCGGCCGCGATCCCTACGCCGATGCACTCCGCTACCAGAAGCGGCATTGAAACCATCATTCCAAGTGCGCGAGGCACGACCAGGTAGTCGATCGGGTGAACCGCGAGCGCGCGAAGCGCATCAATCTGCTCCGTGACTTTCATCGTCCCGATCTCTGCTGACATCGATGCGCCCACGCGTCCTGTTACCATCAACGCCGTCAGCACCGGGCCTAACTCGCGACAGATTGAGACGGAGACGACAGCACCCACGGCGGAACCCATTCCAAGTTTGTTGAACTGAAAGAATGTCTGCGCCGCGAAAACGGCGCCTGTAAATGCGCCGGTGATCACCACGACGAGCTGCGAACGCAGACCAATCTCCACGATCTGGTCGAGGAACAATCGCCATCGCAGCTTCTGCGTGAAGATCGAGCCAAATGTCGCGACACCGAGCACCACCAATTCCCCGACGTAGGTCAACAACGAGATTACCGCTGCACCGATTGCGGTGAAAAAACGCGTCATCGTTCAAAACGTGCGGAAACAGCGACAGCACTGCCCCGTTGCTTGCTGCGCGAGAACCTGAGTGCTGGTTCCCGGCCGAAGCTCGATGGGAACGCTGCCGATGAAGCGCGGGTCGAGCCCCAGCCTGCGAAAGACCTCGCGGAGAGCGTCTCGAGTTCGGAATCGAGCTCCAGAATTTTGTTCAAATACGCACGCCCGCTGCGTAGACTTCGACTTCGCGCATCCGGCAACCTTAAAGCGCGCGCTTCTTGATGCAAAAATGACTTTGGGTCACGACCAAATATCGTCGAACTCATCGCATAACAGCCCCTCAATCCCAGCATCACCAGCTGTGTTGCGTGCAGCAGATCGTTGCGATACAAGAAAACCAGCCATGCACAGTACGCGTCGCCTGCTTTTGTTCCAGTTCGTCGCTGCTGCGTTGCTTTTGGCAGGCTGCGCAAGCGAGCCGCAGGGTATCCAGCAAGCACGCATCACCACCGCTGCCGCGATCCGGACTGAGCCTCCTGGCGATTACTACATTGGCCGCCGTTACTTCAAGCCGATGTACAAGTTCTGGGGTTACGTGAGAAGACCCGGACAGCCGTGGAGCACATCGCAGCTGGTGATGCTGAACGAGAAGCAGAAGCTTGCGCCCGATCGAGTGCACGCAAATTTCGGCAGCGATAACAACTACGAATACAAGCTGCACGGCAAGTTTAGCGGCGACAAAGTTTACGAACCGGCGAGCAACGGCATCTATCCGGAGTTCGTCCTCAACGGTTACGAGCTGATCTCAACGAATCCTCCGCCGATCTTCAGGAGTCAGGTTAGTGGCCGCGCGCAGGCCGGCACTCGCAGCACGACGATTGAAAGACCCGAGTAACGAGGAGACGCCCGCCGCGCCACGCGACCTATCGGCGGAGGAGTTTGTACGTTACCTCGAGGTTGAGCGCAACGCCTCGGCGCGCACCGTCACCGCGTACGAACAGGCGCTCGCCGGCTTCCGCGCGCACAAGGGAGCAAAAACGTGGCAGGACTGCAGCGCGGACGACTTCCGCGACTACCTTTTTGGCTTGATGAAGAAGAAGCAGGCGCGTTCGTACATCCGCCTGCAGTTCTCCGCATTGCGCACCTTTTACCGATTCCTGGTCGAGCGGAAAGGCCTCTCCCGTGATCCTATCCGCGAGCTGGAGCTTCCCAAGGCGGAGAAAAAGTTGCCGCTCGTCCTAACGCGGCAGCAGATAGATGAATTGCTGTCCGCACCTCTCAAAGCGCCCAAACAGCGGAGCGCACCGAGCTGGATGCCGCTGCGCGATGCTGCAATCATGGAGATGTTTTACAGCAGCGGACTGCGATTGGCGGAGTTGGCGGCGCTGAATGTTGCCGACGTCGATCTTTACACGGAGTCGGTTCGCGTCCTGGGAAAAGGGCGAAAGGAACGCGTCTGTCCAATCGGCGCGCCTGCGCTCGAGGCGGTGTCGCGCTACCGCTCAGGTGCGAAAGTGCAAAGCGGACCGCTGTTCATTAACAACAGGCGCGGCCGGATCTCTACGCGTTCGGTTTGGCTGATCCTGAAGCGGTATCTGCGTTACACCTCGATACCGATTTCGCTTAGCCCGCACAAACTCCGCCACAGCTTTGCGACACACCTTCTCGATGGCGGTGCCGATCTTCGAAGTGTGCAGGCTCTCCTCGGCCACGCGAGCTTGTCGACCACCCAGATCTATACCCATGTGACGGTGGAGCGCCTGAAGCGCGCCTACGATGAGGCGCACCCGCGCGCCTGACAACACCTCTACCGATCCGCGCTCAGTCGCCCTGTCGCACCGCTTCTGCCGACGCGACGTCGCCGGATTGGACATCGAGCTTTTCCTCCGCGGGCGTTCCGAAGACTCGCGCGCGCGTATCGTCGAATTCACCTTCCCACCGGGCGATCACCACGGTTGCGAGGCAATTTCCAATCAGGTTCACCGCCGAGCGACCCATGTCCATGAGCTCGTCCACGCCGAAGATCACAGCGACGCCGATCGGTCCCAGCCCCGCCGGGAGAAAACTGTTCAGCGTAGCGAGCAACACTACCGCGGACGACCTTGGAACGGCGGCGACTCCTTTCGAGGTTACCATTAATGCGAGCATCATCATGATTTGATGGCTGATGTCCATGTGCTGCCCCGTGGTGGCTTCCGCCGCTTGGGCGACGAACACCGACGCAGTCGCGAGATGCAGCGTAGAACCGTCGAGGTTGAACGAATATCCGGTCGGCATGACAAACCCGACGATCCGCTTCGGCACGCCGATGCGTTCCATCGCCTGCATCGCTTTCGGCAGAGCTGACTCGCTGCTTGTGGTTGCAAATGCGATGGTCGCCGGCTCGCGAACCGCCCTCACAAACTGCCGCAGCGGCACGCGCACGAGTAGAATCACGAAACCGAAGATCAGCACGACGAAAATTGCCAACCCGGCGTACAGCGTCAGGATCAGATTCCCGAGGTTCACCAGGACCCCGAGGCCCTGGGTCCCAATCGTGTGAGCCATCGCCGCGCCCACGCCAATCGGAGCGAACATCATCACGTAATTGGTGAACTTGAACATCACCTGCGAGACGCTCTCCATGAACCGCAGGACGGGTTTCCCTTTTTCCCCGACTGAGGAGACTGCCATTCCGAAAAGGACAGCGAAGGCGACAATCTGGAGCACCTCGCCTCGTGCGAGCGCATCGAAAACACTCGAGGGAAACGTATACACCAGCGTCTCGACCAGCGTCTTC
Organism: Chthoniobacterales bacterium; assembly: GCA_013820755.1. Taxonomy (GTDB): domain Bacteria; phylum Verrucomicrobiota; class Verrucomicrobiia; order Chthoniobacterales; family UBA10450; genus JACCTI01. Next base: position 10,891 of record JACDHZ010000034.1, on the reverse strand, counting down.
GGGTGACTCTGCCCGATCTTCTGGATGACGTCGCTGCTCCCTTCGGCGAGCACCACGCCCACACCCGGCTTCGTGATATTCACGACCACCAAGCCGATCACGAGAGCTGCCGTAGTGACGATCTCGAAGTAGATCAGCGCCTTCACGCCCATGCGGCCTACCTTTTTCAGGTCTCCGCTGCCGGCGATTCCCACCACCAATGTCGAAAAAACGAGCGGTCCGATGATCGACTTGATCAGGTTGAGGAAAATATCCCGCAGGAAGTAGACCTTGTTGCCCCATTCCGGCTGTATCCATCCGATGAATCCGCCGAGCACCAGCCCGATCATGATCTGCGTCGTCAGCGAAGGCCGATACCACGGCCGTCGCTCTCGTGGAGGGGTGACGATTGAATTGGCGAGCGAAGTCATGTGGCGCAAACCTTTCAGCGACTTAAGCGTGTGTGTCGCCTGCGTGCACGATCAGAAGTAATCTTCCGGATACTTGAATGCTGGTGCGTTGTACAAATGACATAGGCTAGGCGGTTCGTCGTATCACGGTGTAAGGTGGAGGGATGAAGACGGTTAATTACGGCTGGCAGCAGCGCCTTCGGGAGCTTTACGACAAAGCGCAGGTCAAATACAGCAATGACAACCGCAAGGTGGAAACAATGTTCACACCGCGAGAGGTGAACGTTCTGCGGGAGTTCGGAGCAAAGCCGATGGAGTTGTACGATTACGCGGAGGACTCTTCAGATCTCGACTGGGAGACCGCACTCCTGATCACCGCTGCGCGGCGCGATTATTTTTTGCAGGAGCAGAACGGTGTGTGGTCGGAAAAGATGGTGAAGGTAGAGGCTCTCCCCGCAAAGACGGACGAGCTCGAGGGTGTCGTCTGGCTACCGCGGATTATCCAGAAGGCGATTGGGCGGCTTCGCGGAGAGTTGCCAAATGACCTGATGTATTGCTGCGGCGGAGACCGAAAGTTCTTTCGCACCTACGACATCCACCCCGCTGATTTTCTTCGGATGGTGTGGGCAGCAAAGGGCAAGCCTGAGAAAGTTGTCGCATATGTAAAGAGCCGGAAGTGATTGCAGCCGCGCTGTGATGCAGCCGCTTTCGTTTTTATCGCCGAAGACCACCGTTCGTGAGAGCCCCATACACGGCCGAGGGCTGTTCGCCGCCACTCGCATTGAATTGGGGGAGGTCGTGGCGGTGAAAGGGGGCAGGATTATTAACGGATACGTTCTGCGGGGATTGCGGCCGCGGCTGGGTTCAGCGGAGGTCCAAATCGCCGACGACCTTTTTATCTGTCCGGCAACAGAAGAGGAGCGCGACAGCTCAATGATCTTCAGTAATCACTCGTGCGACCCAAACATTGGGCTGCGAGGACAGATCCTGTTTGTTGCCATGCGTGGCATAGCCGCTGGCGAAGAGCTGACCCATGACTGGGCGATGACCGACGACGATGAGTCGTTCATCGCATGTCACTGTCGAGCAAAGAACTGCCGCGGCACTATCACGGGAAAGGATTGGCAGCGTCCGGAACTGCAGGAGCGGTATCGCGGCTACTTCTCTTCCTATCTTGCCGATAAAATGAGAGCATAGCTGCCCCATGCTCTTTCGTATCGCTGCGGTTCTCTGTTTCCTCGCGGTGGCTCTCGGCGCATTCGGTGCTCACGCCCTAAAGCCGATCCTGGAGGCGAATGGGACAGTGGATACGTGGGATAAAGCAGTGCTTTACCATCTCGCCCACAGCGTGGCGTTACTGGCTCTGGCGCTGCACAGCACGCAAAATCGCGGTGCATGTTATTTGCTGATCGCGGGAGTCGCTATCTTCAGCGGTAGCCTTTACCTCCTCGCCTTCACAAACGCACGCTGGCTCGGCGGGATCACTCCGATAGGTGGAGTCTGCTTCTTAGCCGGGTGGGCGTGGTTGCTTATCGCGCCGCCGCGCTAATCAGAGGAGCTACGAAACAGCGCGCCGCAGGACGCGTGGCTTGTCGCAAGCGGAGGTGCGCTGATACTGTCGCGCCCAAGGCATGTTAAATTGGCTAATGGACACGCAGAGAACGGCCGTGACTGTGGGCGTTTTCTTTATCGTCTTCTTCGGCACGATCGCTGCCGGTCGGTTTTTGAAGCGGCGTGCCGGCGTCCGCCTCGGTCTGTTCTACAAGCTCTTCTGCCTGGCGCTCGGGTTCCATGCAGCCGCTCATGTGTACGGTGTGCAAACGACCTGGCGGGGCCACCTCGGTGCTGCTGTCGTGCTCTTGAGAACCGCGTTAACGATCGCGCTGCTCGACCGGTACGTTTGGGACTATTACTATGAGACTCGCCGCCAGGTCGTAATACCAAGGCTGCTGCGGGAGTTTACAGCCGCGGTGGTGTTGCTTGTCATGCTCCTCCTAGTCCTAAGCATCGGCTATCACGCGGAGACGGAGCTGAAAGGCATCCTGGCAGGGTCGGGCGTGATCGCGATCATCCTCGGCTTCGGGATGCAAAATCTCCTGAAGACACTCGTGGCGGGCGCCTCGCTACAAATCGGAAAGCCCTACAGGCTTGGCGATTGGCTGCGAATCGGCGAGCACATCGGCCAGGTCGTTGAAATCAACTGGGCAGATACTCGGCTGCGGACGAATGACGCGGTCTCGATCGAGATTCCGAATAACAAGATTGTCGAGGACACGATCGTAGATCTTAGCTTCCCCACGACGCTGCACGCGATGCGACTCTCGGTCGGCGCTGATTACAATGTGCCGCCGAACCGCGTCAAAGATGCGCTGCGACGAGCGGCCTCGAACGCAGAAGGAATCGTGCTGGACCCGCCGCCGAAGGTATTCCTGAAGGAGTTCGCCGACTCCGCGATTGTCTACGAGGTGAAGTTCTGGATGAACAGCCACGCGACGTACAACGATCTCTGCGACGCGATCCACACGAACATCTGGTACGAATCAAAAGGCAGAGAATCAATATCCCTTTTCCGATGCGCACACTCCAGTTGGAACGCAAAACGGCTGCTTCGCCTCAGCCGGGACATAAAGAAGCGCCGAGAATATTGCGCTCCGAGCCGCTGTTCGCGTGTCTCAATGACGAGCAGACCACGGCGCTCCTGCGCGATTCGGAGGTCCATCAGTTCGGCCGCGGTGAAGCTGTCATCGAAGAAGGGGCCGAGGGTGATTCGATGTTCATCCTGCTTCGTGGCACGGCGCAGGTCTCGGTGACGAAAAACGGCGCATTGATAAGGGTGGGGGTTTTGCGACAGGGGGACTGTTTTGGAGAAATGTCGCTGTTAACCGGAGAGCCGCGGACCGCAACCGTGCGGGCAGAGGACGACTGCGAGGTCCTCGTAATCAGTAAAACGGTGATGGGTGAGCTGCTGCGCAGTTCATCGCAGTGTCTGAACTCGCTCAGTGAGTTACTGGCGAAGCGGAAGCTCGAGACGGAAGGCCTTGTTGAAAAAGCGGCCGCCCCGGAACAGCGCGCTCTTAAGCAGAGCCAATATGCGGCTTCGTTTCTGCGACGGCTGCGGTCATTCTTCGAGCTTTGAGGGCGGTCCTGCGGCCTTTCGGCTGCACCTAAAGTGTGCACCGTGGACCCTCTGCGCCGCGTCTTAGATAGCCGTTGCGGGGGAAGTAAAACCGCCTAATCTCCACCACTTCAACTCACCACCTATGATGCCTTTAGCTCTCTCGATTCTCGACGCTGGCGTGACGCTCTCGATGCTTTGCGCGATCGCCGGCCTGGTCTTCGCCTTTTTTCTTATCAAGGCAATCACAAGCCGGTCGGCGGGTAACGAGCGGATGCGCGAGATCGCAGGTGCGATTGAAGAAGGTGCAAAGGCGTATCTGCACCGTCAGGTGGTAACGATCAGCGCGATAGCGGCCGTCATTTTCATCCTGCTATTCATCTTCAAAGATGCCGCCACAGCCATTGGCTTTCTCATAGGAGCGTTTTGTTCTCTCGCTGCCGGTTACATTGGGATGCGCATCGCCGTTCTAGCTAACGTGCGGACGACGCAAGCTGCGAGCAGCGCACGAACTGCGGCGCTGCGCGTTGCCTTCAACGGCGGCGCTGTCACAGGACTACTGGTAGTTGGCCTAGCTCTTCTGGCAGTCGGTATTTTCTACACCGTTGCAGGCAAAATGATCGGAAATGACGCGGCGATTCGCAGCCTGGTCGGTCTGGCTCTTGGATCGAGCCTTATCAGTGTTTTCGCCCGCCTCGGCGGCGGTATTTACACCAAGGCCGCGGACGTCGGTGCAGACCTCGTAGGCAAGATCGAGAGCAATCTCGACGAAGACGATCCGCGCAACCCCGCCACGATCGCGGACAATGTTGGAGACAACGTCGGCGATTGCGCCGGCATGGCGGCGGACGTTTTTGAGACCTATGCAGTCAGTCTGATAGGCGCGATTCTGATCGGCGCCCTAACGATCGCCACCGACCCCGCCGCCGTCATTTACCCGTTTGTGCTCGGCGGGATTTCAGTGCTTGGCGCGATTGTGGGCATCCTTTTTGTGAATATGAGCGACCTCAAGCCGGGCATGGCTTTGATGGGGGCAGTCGGCTCCAGCGCGCTAGTCTCAGCTGTTCTGTTTTGGCCTGCCACTCACATGATGTTTCCGAACGGAGTGGCTGTTGCCGGGATCGCTCGCTCTGCGAACGCACTTTATGCCGCCGCCTTGATTGGCCTGGTCCTCACCGGGCTGGTGGTTTTGATCACCAATTACTACACGTCGACCGCTTACCGTCCGGTTCGGAAGATCGCGAAGGCGTCCGAGACCGGCCACGCAACCAACATCATCGCTGGTCTCGCTATCGGTTCTCACGCCACCGCGCTGCCCGTCGTTTTCATTGGTTTATCGATTCTCCTCAGCTATCACTTCGCCGGGCTCTACGGAATCGCGATCGCCGTTATGAGCATGTTGTCGATGGCTGGGATCATTATCTCACTGGACGCGTTTGGACCCATCACTGACAACGCTGGCGGCATCGCAGTGATGAGTAACCTGCCGAAGGAGGTTCGCGGGGTGACGGACGATCTGGACGCCGTCGGAAACACGATGAAAGCCGTCACGAAAGGCTACGCGATCGCCTCAGCCGGCCTTGCGGCACTGGTGCTATTCGGTTCCTACGTTGAGGAACTTCGTGCGCACTACGCAGCGTCCGGGCGCGCCTATTCGTTCGATTTCTCGTTGAACGACCCGAAGGTAATCATCGGTCTATTCATCGGCGGATTGCTGCCGTTCATGTTCACCGCGTTCAGCATGGACGCAGTGGGGAAAGCCGCTGGTGCGGTGGTCCGTGAGGTGCGCCGCCAGCTCACAGCGAAGCCAGGCATTCTTCGTGGCGAGGACACGCCGGAATACGGCACTTGCGTCGACATTGTCACCAAAGCCGCTCTTCGCGAAATGATCATCCCCGCATTGCTGCCGTTGATTTTCGTGATCGGCGTCGCTGCGATAAAACCGTTAGGGCCGGTTGTTCTCGGCGGGTTGCTTGTAGGAACCATCGTCACTGGGCTCTTCGTCGCGATTTCGATGACTTCAAGCGGTGGTGCCTGGGACAACGCAAAAAAATACATCGAGGAAGGGAATCTTGGTGGCAAAGGATCGTTCGCGCACGCGGCGTCGGTTACCGGTGACACGGTGGGCGATCCTTACAAAGATACTGCGGGTCCGGCGATCAACCCGATGATCAAGGTCGTGAACATCGTTGCGATCCTGATCATCCCGATGTTCTTTTAGCTGGCGCGTCTTTTCCCGCTCGCGTCACATTCGTCTGATGGAAGAACCACGAGATTACCAGCTCGTTCCCACCACGGCCGCTCCGTCGCCCCTCTTGAAAAGGGAACTGGCGCGACCCGACCCGGGAGCGACGCCGTTCAAAGTTGTCGTTGATCCCGAGATGCGGCTAAAACTGCGCCGGGCCTTGATAGAATTGATCGACTATCACGACGAAGCGCTCGCGGAGCATTTCGCCGAAGGAAAGCTGGAGCTTGAATCGTACAAGGAATACATCGAGCTCTTCGCGCGCAGTCTTAAAGAGACAATGCAAAGCCCCGAAGGTGTCGCCTACCTCCTCCGGGCCGTAGGTTTCAACGTTCCAACCAGCGAAATTAATCTTGAGCCCATGCTGCGCTGGAAGCGCGGGGTGCCGGGCGCCTTCGGGTCAAGCTTGTTGTAGCTGCTCTCGCGGGAGCGGATTCGGCGCGCAGATGCCGTCCAAATGTGAACGGCATCAGGTCTCGTTCTTCGCGACGCCGCGTACATTCAGGAACGCGAGGCCGATTTGCAGCGCGATCAGCGCATACGCATGATCATGCCAGCCCCACACGATCCAAAGCGCGTTGCTCAGCAGGAAGATCCAAAACCCCCACTTTCGGCGCGTCCTGGACTGCGCCGCGACTAGCCAGGCGGAGAGAAGTGTCGCCGCCATCGCCGGCCATTGCACGTGTTGAATCCAATCCATTAGCTACTAAACGAGCGCGCACCCTGGTGCGGGCGCACAAACTGGGTCCGCTCGCGCCGCATCCTCGCCGCACTGCGGTTGCGATTACACTGCAACGCCATGGCCAACTCGCAGCAGTCTTTCATGAGCACGCTTGATCCTCGTAACCTAGGGCGGCTCTTCGTCACCACATTTAAGGAATGGGTGGAAGACAAGGCGCCCACCCTGGGCGCCGCGCTGGCCTACTACACCGTCTTCTCGCTCGCGCCGCTCGTCCTTGTGATCCTCGCCGTTATCGGGATGATTTTCCGCAAAGATCCCGCCGGCGCGTGGAACCATATCACGGAGCAGATGAGCAGTTTCATGGATCCAAGTGGAGTGCGGGTGGTGCAGGATATCGCCAGGACGGCCTCGAAACCATCGGCCAGCGTCTGGGCCACGATCATCGGTGTGGCGCTGGCGCTCTTCGGCGCGAGTTGTGTTTTCGGGGCCCTGCAGGAGTCGTTGAATACGATCTGGGGCGTGAAAGCGAAACCGGGCGCCGCGATTTGGGATTACATCCGCATACGTTTTCTCTCCTTCGCGATGGTGGCAGGCGTTTGTTTTCTCCTGCTCGTCACGCTGACGGTCGAGGCAGTGCTGAAAGGCTTCAGCGAATACGTGAAGGCCGCGCTGCCGGGCGGAATCGCGATCGCGGTCACGGTCTATCTCGTCTTCGATCTCGCGCTCGTCATCCTGCTCTTCGCGATGATGTTCAAGTATCTGCCGGATGTCGAGGTGGAGTGGCGCGATGTCTGGGTCGGCTCAGCAATGACGGCGTTTTTGTTCCTGATCGGCAAATGGGCACTGGGCCTTTATTTCGGGAGCGGCGCGGCGGGATCGGCTTACGGTGCAGCCAGCTCGCTCGTGACGTTGCTGATCTGGATTTACTACTCGTCGCAGATCCTGCTTTTCGGGGCGGAGTTCACGCAGGTCTATGCGAACAGCTGCGGCTCCGGTGGAAAGCCGAGCAAGCACGCGGTCGCCATCGCAACCACAGAGAAGGAAATTTCAGCGCCCGGCCAGGAGCCTACCGCGCAGGCCAAAGCTGAGGTCAACGCGGATAAGACGAGGGCGCAGGAGTTGAAAACTTAGCGCGCCGCTGCCGCCGACAGCGGCTCGCCGCGTAGGACGATTACGCCGGCTGCCACGCTCCAGGGGCGTCGGGCTCATCGCCGCGGATGCGTTTGCGAGCCAAGGCGGGCTCTTCCAACTGCGGCGTCGGCTCGGGCGCTTCCTGCTCCCCAATCTCGCTATCATCTTCCCGTCCTTCGTGGTGCGTCTTCGCGATCAGCACGTAAAGCGACGGCACGATGAACAGCGTGAAGAGGGTGCCGATCGTCATACCGCCGACGAGAACCAAACCGATCGAATTACGCGCTCTAGCGCCCGCGCCAGTGACGAAGACGAGCGGCATGTGACCGGCGACAGTCGCGATCGTGGTCATTAAAACCGGTCGCAACCGGATACGAGCAGCTTCCGAAACTGCTTCGATCTTATCGCGGCCTTCCTGCTGCAATTTATTCGCGAACTCGACAATGAGGATGGCGTTTTTCGCGATCAAGCCGACGAGCGTGACGAGTCCGACCTGCGAGTAGATGTTGAACGAGGTCGTAAACGCGTTCGTAAAGAACCTCATATTCGGGTGCGGCAACTTCAGGAACATGAAGATCATGGCGCCGAAAAGCGCGAGCGGGACGGAGCCGAGCAGAATGATGAGCGGATCGCGGAAGCTGTTAAACTGCGCCGCGAGAACGAGGAAGATGAGAATCACGGCCAGTCCAAAGGCGGGCAGGAATTTGTCCCCCTCGACGCGGAGCTGACGCGACTCCCCGGTGTAATCGATCGTGTAACCCTTCGGCAAGATCCGGGCGGCTTCGTCTTCGAGGAGCTTGAGCGATTGATCGAGCGGGAGCCGCGAGGCGCCGCTGATCGTGACGGCGTTGAGCTGCTTAAAGCGATTCAACGTTCGCGGCACCGTCTTTTTCTCGATGGTTGCGACGGTGCTGAGCGGAATAAGTTTATCGTTCGGACCGGTCACATAAATGTCGTTCAGTTGATCGGGATTCAAGCGGTCGGCGCGCCGGATCTGCGGGATGACCTTGTAGCTGCGACCCGCGATGTTGAAGCGATTGACGAAATTGCCGCCGAACATGGCGGAGATGTCCGCCCCAATTTGCTGCAGGTTCAATCCAAGCGCGCCGACTTTGTCGTGATCGATCACGACTTCCGCCTGAGGCTGATCGATTTTCGTATCGATGATCGGCGGGAAAAAGAAAGCACCACTCGCCAGAGCTTTGGCCTGGAGTTGTTTGGCAAATTCGACCATGCGCTCCGGTTCTTCGGTTGAAAGCAGAACGATCTCGACCGGGAACTGGCCACCACCGGGCAAGGCTGGAGGCATGATCGGGAACATCTCGATGCCAGGGATGCTGCCGAGCTTGGCCTGCACCTGCGGGAGAAGCTCGAAAGCCGTTTCATTTCGCTGATCCCACGGTTTCAACACCATGCCGCCGAAGCCCTCACTCGGGAAGGTAAGCTGAAAGGTGAACTCCGTTTGCGGAAAGCCCATGAAGACTTTGCCGGCCGCGTCGGCAAAAGCTGAGGTCTGTTCGATCGTGGAATTAGCGGACGCGTTAACGATGCCGAAGATCACCCCTTGATCTTCAGTCGGCGCGAGCTCCTTGGAACCAAAGCTGGGCAGGAGAAGGAACATGATGGCAGCGATGATGGTGAGCCCGATCCAGGCGGTATAGATGGCTGGACGGACTTCCAAGGTGGCGTCCAGCCGGCGGCCATACCAATTCCGCAGCCGGTCGAAAGCGTGATTGACCCGCGCCGCGAAGCCGCGCTCGCTGTCGCCCGCGCGGAGGAAGGTAGCGGTCATGACCGGTGAAAGCGTGAGCGCCACGATGCCTGAGATAGCGACCGCGCCGGCGAGGGTGAACGCGAATTCGCGAAAGAGTGTGCCGGTTAATCCGCCCTGAATGCCGACTGGAATATAAACCGCGGCGAGAGTAATCGTCATTGCGATAATCGGTCCGACTAATTCGCGCGCGCCAAGAAGCGCGGCATTGATCGGAGTCAATCCGTCGCGCAAATGTCGCTCCACATTTTCCACCACCACGATGGCGTCATCGACCACCAACCCGACGGATAGGACGACGGCGAGGAGTGTGAGCAGGTTGATCGAGAAACCGAAGACCTGCATGAGAAAGACAGCGCCGATGAGCGAGATCGGAATCGCGACCACAGGAATGATGGTGGAGCGCCACGAACCGAGGAAGAGGAAGATGACGACGCAAACGATGAGCAGCGTTTCGGCGAGCGTTTTGTAAACGTCCTTGATCGCGGTGTTGATGTAAGCGGTGCCGTCATAGGCGATGCGGCCTTGCATGCCGCTCGGCAGTTCTTTTGTTATCTGCTCCATTTCCGCACGCACGCGTTTCACGACGTCGATCGAGTTTGCGTTCGGCAAAACGAAAATGCCCATGAAGACCGCGCGCTGGCCAGAGAAGCGGACTTCCGAGTTATAATCTTCGGCACCAAGGACGATATCAGCCACTTCGCCAAGCCTAACGAGTGCTCCGTTCTCCTCACGCACGACCAGGTTCCTGAAATCGTCCGCTGTATGCAGATCGGTATTGGCCGTCAGGTCCACCTGGACGAGCGCGCCTTTCGTGCGGCCAAGCGCGGCGAGGTAGTTATTGTTCGCCAGCGCCTTGCGCACCTGCGCGGGGCTGACATTGAGCGCGGCCATGCGGTCCGGCTTGAGCCAGATGCGCATGGCAAACGTGCGGCCGCCCAGGATCTCGGCGCGCTGTACGCCAGCGATTGCAGTCAGGCGCGGCTGAACGATGCGGCTGAGGTAATCAGTGATCTCATTTGCCTGTAGAATATCGGAGGTGAAGCTGAGATAGGCCGAAGCGAAACGAGAGTCGGCCGACTCGATATTGATCACGGGGATTTCGGCTTCGGGCGGAAGATCACCTCGCACCTGATTGACCTTCGAACTAATTTCAGAAAGAGCCTTGTTCGAATCGTAATTGAGCTTGAGCCGGGCGGTAATCTGCGAGCTGCCCTGCGAGCTGGAGGATTGCAAGTAATCGATTCCATCCGCCGCCGCGATGGCGCGCTCCAAGGGCGTCGTGATGAAACCGCGCACCAGTTCCGCGCTCGCCCCGACGTAAACCGTCGTGACCGTCACTGTGGCGATATCGCTTCGCGGATATTGCCGCACATTGAGCGACGAAATCGCCTGGACGCCAGCAATGATAATCACCAAGCTAACGACCAGCGCGAGTACCGGCCGGCGGATGAAAATGTCGGTGAATGATTTCATATCTGCGCGCTCATGTATCCGCCGGCGTCGGCGCTTCCTCAGCTTTTGGCGCGAGGTTGTTATCGACGGCTACGTCCATACC
>JACDHZ010000033.1 GCA_013820755.1 Chthoniobacterales bacterium | reverse complement strand
GCTCTCGAGCAGTATCGTCAGAAGGCGGAGCTTATCTTCGTTACTTAGAGCGGACATTATTCGCGGTGGATCGTGATTGTTGGTCGGAGTTCGACAGGAATCGTCGGTATGCCGCGACGGAGTTTCAACGCGTAACGCACAATTCTCAACTTTCGCAGTGTCTGCCAAGATGGGAGCGCGCAATCCACTGTCCCTCGGCGTCCGAATGAGTATAGAGAACAGCGATGCTTTCAGCGACCGAAAACACGACGATGGTGGCACAACGTGGGGTGATCGCCCGTTACCGTGATTACCTTCCCGTTAGCGAGACGACTCCGGTGATATCACTGGGCGAGGGGAGCACTCCGCTCATTCCTTGCACGCGCTTGAGCCAGCGCGTGGGAAACGGCTGCAGGGTGCTCGTCAAATATGAGGGACTGAATCCGACGGGCTCATTCAAGGACCGTGGAATGACTGTCGCTGTTTCCAAAGCGGTCGAGCAACGCACGGCTGCCGTAATCTGCGCATCCACCGGCAACACCTCGGCCTCGGCAGCCGCGTACGCGGCACGGGCGGGGATCCGCTGCGCTGTCATTCTGCCGGCGGGCAAGATCGCGAGCGGGAAGCTGGTACAAGCGTATGCGTACGGCGCAAGGGTGGTGGCGATCGACGGTAATTTCGATGATGCGCTGCGCATCGTGCGGCAACTCGGCGAGCGGCCTGAGTTCGCGATCGTTAACTCGATCAACCCGGACCGCATCGCGGGCCAGAAGAGCGCTGCGTTCGAAGTAGTGGAAGATCTCCGAAACGCGCCAGATTATCATTTGTTGCCAGTCGGTAACGCGGGAAACATCTCGGCGTATTGGGCGGGATATTGTGAGTTCCACACCCTCGGCAAGGCGACGAAGCTACCCGTTATGCTGGGCTTCCAGGCCGCAGGGTCGGCGCCGATCTTCCACGGTCGTGTGATCGACCAGCCGGAGACGCTAGCATCCGCCATTCGCATTGGAAATCCCGCAAGCTGGACTGCTGCCAACGCAGCGATCCGCGATTCCAGCGGTGCGATCGATGTCGTCTCTGATGACGAGATTCTCGACGCGCAGAGATGGCTCGCTAGCCACGAAGGGATATTCGTAGAGCCGGCAAGCGCGGCTTCGATTGCCGGTCTGTTCAAATGCTGCGACGCAGCTGACGCTGCGTATCCATTTCGCGCAACACCGTCCGAAGGCGCGACGATTGTATGCACGGTCACCGGTCACGGCCTTAAGGATCCTGAAGCCATCCGAATCGATGCGAGTCCGACTGTTGCTGCGATGGAGACCGATGTTCTGCGCGTGATCGGCTTCTGAGTCAGCGGTATTGACACGTCGCGCACTTACAGGAAAAGCATTGCGGGTCGTGCGCACACATTCTTACCGCAACGCGGATCCATGCGCCTGATCGTTCAGAAATACGGCGGCACTTCCGTTGGGAATCCCGAGCGCATTCGCAAGGTTGCGAAGCGTTTGCTCGAGACGCAACGAGAGGGTTGCCGCGTTGTCGCGGTTATCTCAGCGATGGCTGGCGTGACCGACAATCTGATCAAGCTCGCACGCGAGACTTCCCCGCAACCCAGCGAGCGCGAAATGGATGTGCTGCTGGCAACAGGTGAGCGCGCCGCCATCGCGTTAACCGCAATGGCGGTTAACGCGCTCGGGGGAAAAGCCGTTTCGCTTAGCGGCGCTGAAGCGGGCGTCCTCACGGATCGGACTCACATGCGCGCGAAGATCGCCAACATTAATCCAAAGCTAATCGAGGAGCTGCTGGCCGATGATTACATTGTCGTGGTCGCGGGATTCCAAGGCCAGACTCCTGAGGGCGACACGACTACGCTCGGCCGAGGAGGGTCAGATTTGACTGCGATTGCGCTCGCAGGGGCATTGAATGCCGACGCATGCCAGATCTACACCGACGTTGACGGCGTATTTACGTGCGACCCGCGAATCGTATCTGATGCACAAAAACTGGATGAGATCGCGTACGACGAGCTGCTCGAGCTTGCCGGAGCGGGCGCGAAGGTGATGCAGGCACGCGCAGTTGAATTCGCGAAGAAATTCAGCGTGCCCTTCGAGGTTCGCTCGAGCTTCAATCTGCGGAGCGGTACCGTCGCTAAAGAAGAAACGACGCACATGGAAAACGTAGTGATCCGCGGTGTCACGCTCGAACGAAATCAGGCGAAGGTGACAATCGCCAGCGTTCCAGATGTTCCCGGCACTGCGAGCCGCATCTTCTCGGCGATCGGCGCCGCGAACATCCTGGTGGACATGATTGTACAGAACGCGCTGGAGCAGGGTGCCACCGACATCTCCTTCACGATCAACGAGGGCGAGGTGGCCCAAGCCGAGCAGCTATTGAGGCGGATTGTGAATCAAGTCGGCGCCAGCGCCCTAACGGCACGAAGTGGATTGGCGAAGCTCAGTGTGGTCGGAATCGGAATGCGCTCCCATTCGGGTGTGGCGGCGCGGATGTTCGACTGCCTTGGGCGCGGTGGGATCAATATTCAGCTTATCTCCACGTCTGACATCAAAATCGCGGTAGTGATCGACCAGTCCGAAGGCGATCGCGCAGCTCGACTGACCCACGAAGCATTTGGACTTAGCGGCTCCGTTGCGCCGTCCGCGTAACTACACGTACTTGCGAAGTCCCGGCAGGGACCAGAACCCACACACCGAGAGAGGAAGCATCAAGTGTTCAGCGTCGAGTAATTGCGTCGACTTCAGCGCGATCCGAGTCGAAGCAAAAAAGGCGGCCTGCATCGCTGCAGACCGCCCTTTTCTTATCCTACTCTGTCTACTTTAGAATCCTCGCTCAGGCCGCTTCTCCTTCGCGCGTTTGCGCTTTTGAGCGGCCGCTTCCTCTGGAGTGAGACGGCGAGATTCCGCCGTCGTGTTTGTGCGGGCCGGACGCTGAGCCGTTGGTTTTGTCTCGCGCGTTGCCGGCTTGCTCCTGGTTACTGATTGATCGGGGCGGCTCTGGGGACCACGATCTGCGATTGCTTCGGGCGCCCGACCCCGCTTTGCGGTCTCCGGCAAGTTCGGGTCTGCGGCCTGATCGGGCATTCCATCTGCCCTTTGCTGCCGGCTTTTTTCTGCCTCTCGCCCTTGAGCAGTAGCTCCATCGTTAAGCGCGTCTGCATCTTTTTCCCCGTCCTTCTTTCGCGCACCGCCAGCTATTGCGTCCTGCTGCGCGTTGTCGCCAGCCTTAGCTGAGTTCGCGCCTTTCGCCCCTTTGCGGCCCTCGTTCTCTGAATCTGGTGCACCGGCAGCTGCAGCCTGCTGGGCATCGTTTCCGGCTTTGGGTGCCTTGTCGCCTCTTTGGCCAGGGTTATTGTCTGCCCCTGATGGCTGGCGCTCGATTTCGTCAGGCGTGTTTAGAGCAGCCATTTTCGGCTTGCCGCCATTTTTATTTGCGTGGAACTCGGGGTTCTTGGCTGCGGCCTTCTCTACTTTCTGCTGTTCGGGCGTTGGCGGGACTTTCTCCGCGTTCGCTGCTAGCCTCTGCTGCTCGGGGTTAGGCTGCGCTTTCACGCCCTTGGGGCCATTGAAGCTCGCGCCACCGGGTTTCGGCCCGTAATTGTTGACGACCTTTTTGTTGATGTAAACGTTTTTGACTATGTTGGTGTTCACGCGAGTCACGGCAGTGTTATAGCGGAACACGTTTCCGGCCCATTGACCGCCGTGATAGCCAGTACCGCCGTATCCGTAGCCGTAGTTAATCCCGCCGTAGAACCCAACTGACGGTCCCCAGTAGCCACTGTTGAAGGCGTAAGAGCCGCCGTTGTAGCCCCAGTAACCCGGTGTCCAATAGACACCGAGACGAGGAGGTGCGACCCAAACACCAGGCACCCAGTAGTAGCCGAAATCAGCGTAGGACCAGTATCCAGGCGTCCAGAGATGGCCTTGAACAGGGCAGGGCGGTTGAACGTAAACCGGCAGAGGCGGCGGAGCGATTCCGACCGAGATGCCGATAAACGCAGAGGAAGACGCCAGCGGTAAGCCGACGAAGAGCAATGCAGCTAGTGCAACGGAGCGTAGTTTCATAGTTTGGTGATTCAACTCAACGTAAGACGCAGAGTTGCATGCAATATTCAGGCGAGCTCCGTGCGTCCGGACCTGAAACTATGCAGCGGGATTAGCAGTTGTGACGATTGCCAGCAGACGAGCAACCAAACTTCGTTGTGCTGGATTGATCTTGTCGAGGGCCTCTTCGATCGGGAAGAACGCTGCGCGATCCACCTCGGGAAACATTGTTATCCGCCCGGAGAGGGGTGGCCACTCGAGCCGAAAAAGGTTTGACCGTAGCTGAAAGTCTTTAGGTAAATCGCCTTCGAATGCCCACGCGTGCACGGTTTTGCCGCCTTTCTGTTTCACAGAACCAACGGCTATCCAATGCGCGGCGGCGTCGGGTGCGATGCCGATCTCTTCCTCGAACTCGATTCGTGCACGCGCGAGCAGGTCCTCACCAGGCGCTGCTTCCCCCTTCGGCATTGTCCACGAGCCAGCGTCTTTGTTCGTGAAGAATGGACCGCCGGGGTGAACGAGGAGTATTTCAATTTCGCGATCTTCGCTTCCGCGACGGAACATCAAGAGCCCAGCACTAGTCTTAAATGTGGACGGTTTACACACGTTTAACAGAACCTAACGGGAATCTATGCGAGAACCTTTCTCGCTTCAGACAGTGTGAGGAAATCGCGTCGCAGCGGGTCCCGCGTTGCTACGCGCTTCGGAGGAGGATATTCGATCCAGCCGCTTAACCGCGGGATGTTCGGCAGAGCATTGCAGCTGTGGCAGCGAGTTCGATGGAACAGCACCTAATAATGCAGATGCAGCAGACGTGGCGGTTCATCGCTTCGCACGACGAAGAAGTTATCGTAATCGGCCTCGCCGACAAATATCGTCGCCGCCACGCCGAGGCCTGTGATGATCGCAGGGATCGTATCCGAGTGGGCAATGACCAGCGCGTTACCCTTGACATCGCGCAAACGCGAAAGGAGCCCTTCGATGTCCTGTGCAGGCACGATGTTAACCGGAGCACCCTCGGCGTTTGCTATTGGCTCCGCAGTCTGCTGCGTGCGTTTGAACTCCGTCGCGAACACTGCCGTCACGCCTGCATCTCGTAACATCTGGCGCAGCGAGTCCGCGCGCTTTTGGCCCGCATCGGAAAGGCCTGGGTCTTTAGCGTCGCCGCTCACCTGAGCCTTCTCAGCGTGACGTACGATGAAGATTTCGGTCTCCGCTGTCGCGACTAAAGTTACAGTCAACAACAAGAGCAATGACAAAAGCAGACACTTCATGGTTGCGTGATCTATCGCCGCGGCATGGAGCATACAATGTGGAAAGGCAATTAGCGCGTCTGCAAAAAGGGCGGTAGCGCGCGATGGCCGTCACTCTATGAGCACATGAAAGCACTCCGCGGAATTCACCACGTCACTTGTATCTCGGGCCCGGCACAGGAAAATCTTAATTTTTATGCAGGCGTGCTCGGCATGCGCTTGGTCAAGAAAAGCGTTAACCAGGACGACCCCGGCACTTATCACCTTTTCTACGCCGATGCTGATGGGCATCCCGGTACTGACCTGACTTTCTTCCCGTGGGCGGAGATGGCGCGGAGTCGTGATGGATATGGTCTGAGCGCCGAGGTGTCACTTTCGGTACCGCCCGCGAGCCTCGTTTTTTGGAGCGGGCGCTTGCAGCGTAACGGTGTCGCTATTGGCGCTGCGGAAACGCGTTTTGGTGAACATGTTTTACCGATCGTCGATCCGCATGGGCTGCGCGTCGCGTTGGTGGAAAGCGCGAGCTCGATGACTCGGCCGTTCACTCCGTGGCCAGAAAGCCCCGTTCCAACGGAACATCAGATTCGCGGACTCGAAACTGCGCGGATGTCCGAAGCGACCCTGCACATCACCACCTCGTTTCTGGAACGCGCGCTCGGCTTTCACCGCATAGGCACGGAGAAGGGCTGGCATCGTTGGGGCGTTGGCAGTGGCACGTCGGGCGAATACGTTGATGTCCGCGAGGTGCGGGGCGCGCCCCGCGGCGCGGGGGGCACCGGGAGTATCCACCACATCGCCTGGCGCGTGGAAGACGAGTCACATCAGGCCGAAGTTCGCGAAAGCGTTGAGACCAGCGGCGCGCGCCCTACACCGGTCATTGATCGATTTTGGTTTAAGTCCGTCTACTTCAAGGAACCGGGCGGTGTGCTCTTCGAGCTCGCTACGGACGGCCCCGGCTTCGCTGTCGATGAAGATCGTGCGCAGCTCGGTGAAAGTCTCGTTTTACCGCCATGGCTTGAACAAAGCCGGGTCGCGATCGAAGCCAGAGTACCGAAGCTGACGATGCCGTGGATGCATAAGGGTTGACTTGGAAGTTGGTTAGGAATGGCGGCTGCGCACCACCCGCACTTCCGGCTTGTAGGTGACACGCACCAGCAGGTCTCCCCGTCCACCGCGCCGATGGGGCAGGCCTTCACCCACGATTCGCAGCACCTCACCTCTTTTGACACGCGGCGGAATGGGAAGCCGCAACATCGTATTGTTCGGACCGTGGATGCTCTCGACACCACCATCTGTTGCGCGCCGGCTACTAATCCTTAGGTCGGTTCGAACGTCCGAGCCGCGGACCTTGAACCGCGCACCTGAGAGGACGCAAAGCCGTACTATCACGAAGCCATTCTCGAACGGCGCGGTTCTCGGCAGCCGCCATCGCGTACCTGGGGCGGAACCAGCTGGGACGTGCAATTCGTATGTCTCCACTTGGTCCGCGCTGGCGGGATCTGTCACGTGGATCTCGTAATGTGCACCGCGAAAAAAGTCTTCGATACGCAGGCGCACGTCCTTGTCGATGTTCCTCTGGATTCGGCCGCGGTGCGGAGCGCGTGCAGTTTCAGCAGCCCTGTTTAGTTCGTCGTCGTACGCGCGCCGGAGCGCCGGGTCACTTAAAATCTCGTGTGCAATATTCAGCTCCTGAGCTCGCGCGATAGCGGCGGCAGAACCCCCGTGTATATCGGGGTGATGCTGCTTAACCAGGAGCCGGTAAGCGGTCCGAATTTGCGCCGATGAGCAACGCGGGTCCAAGCCCAGTGCACCGTAGTGGTCTGCCGGGGACGTTTCCATATACAAGCTCAATCATTCGACCTTCGCCGCGGCGAGCAAGCTGCTGACGTCGAGCGCACGGGTATACATGGCGAGGCTGCCATGGACTGCCCTGGGCCAGTGTTCGCGCGGCCGATCCCAGTAAAGTTCTACGCCATTTTCGTCAGGGTCCCTCAAATAAAGCGCCTCGCTCACTCCATGGTCGCTTGCGCCGTCGAGCGGAATTCCGGCGCCGATCAGGCGTTGCAAAGCATCTCCCAAAGCGAGGCGCGCGGGATAAAGAATCGCGAGGTGAAACAACCCAGTGCTTCGGAGCGGGGGTGGCTTGCCACCCGCACTTTCCCAGGTGTTCAGCCCGATGTGATGATGGTAACCGCCGGCCGATATGAATGCTGCCTGCTCGCCGAAGCGCTGCATCAGGAGAATCCGAGCACATCGCAGTAGAAATCGAGTGCACGCGAGAGATCTGAAACCTTTAGATGAACGTGCCCAATCCGCGTCTCGGGATCGACGGCGTCCTTTCTAAGTAATCCCGCGGTCATTCTGTCCTCAAGCCTCGCCATGCGTGCACCTGATGCAAGCGTGCAACAAGCGCCTAACGAGCAATCAAACACTCTGCGGTGACGCGCAGCCCAACCTCGGCGGCCGAAATCGAGAGTGCATATCAGACCTGCCGCCGCTACTCTCCCCACGATGAACCGCCGACACATTCGCTGGCTCCCGATCGTTATTGCCGCGCTGATATTCGCCTGGCAATACTTCGGCTCCGAAAAATTCGTCAACCCAGAGACGGGCCGGAAGAGTCACGTTGGAATGTCAACGCAGCAGGAGGCCGCGCTCGGCTTTCAGACTTATCGGCAGGTGCTGACCCAAGCTCGATCCATCGACGCTGGCCCGCAGTTCGAAATGGTTAGGCGCGTCGCAGGGAACTTAGCCTCGGCCACAGGAACAGCCGCGGCCGGATATGACTGGCAGTTTTCACTGATCGATGACAATCAGGTGAACGCATTCTGCCTTCCGGGGGGCAAAATTGTTGTATACACCGGTATCATTTCGGTGGCCCAGAACGAGGCAGCGCTGGCGACTGTAATGGGTCACGAGATGGCACACGCCACATCGCGTCATGGCGCGCAACGTGTGCTTCAGCAAAATCTAGCTCAAACCGCGATGACAGGCATCGCAGTCTCGCTTTCAGACATGGATTACAACAAACAGCGCGCGGTCATGGGCGCTCTTGGCGCCGGCGCGCAGTTCGGGATTCTGATGCCGTTCGGACGACAGCACGAAAGCGAAGCGGACGAAATCGGGCTCATGTACATGGCGCGAGCCGGCTACGATCCGCGGGAGAGTATCGGGTTTTGGAAGCGGATGGACGAGGCGAGCCGCTCCGGGCCACCGGAGTTCCTCTCAACGCACCCTTCGCACGGCACACGTATCCAGCAGCTGGAACTCTTATGCCGAAGGCGATGGAGGAATATAATCGCGCACGCGGAGGCACATAAAGCTGTCGTGGCGCTTGGTTGCCGCGCGGAAAGCGGCTTTTTAATCCAGAAGATTCCGCGGAACTTTGCCGCCGTTCTCTGAGAGCTTCTTCAGCACTGCTTTGTGCAACCAGACATTCATTGTTGAGGAGTCGTTCTTGTCGCCCGTGTAGCCGAGCTCCGTCGCGAGCTCTTTGCGATTGGAGAGACTGCTGTCCATTCCCACCAGTTTCATCAGGTCGACGATCGATTTTTTCCAATCGAGGTGTTCAGGGTTTTTCGACGCGATTTCGTTCAGCACTGCATTTACATCTACGTTTGCGGGCGTTGGTGAAGTAGCCGCCGCGCCTGCCGATGCTGGCGCGCCGCTGGAAGCAGGAGTGGAGCTCGTTGAAGTGCTCTGCGTACCTGTGGCGGGAGCCGATGCGGTACCAGAACCTGGTGTAGTAGCAGTGGCGACAGGAGAGGAGGCGTGTCCGAAAATTTTCGACATCAATGTATTAAACAACTTCATGCGTTCACACTACTGTGTCTCCGGTGAAGCGAAACTGCTTTCCGCTGTGACGTGAGCGTCTGGGCTGTACGCGGAGTGCCGGTATTTGCGCTTCCCGCAATCGGCAGCGTGGCCCGCAGATCAGTCCTGTTTGAATAGCTCGGAACGCACCACGCGTTCGCCCTTCATCAGCACGATCGAAACTGCGGAAAGCGCATGCACATCCTGAAGCGGATTTCCGTCGACAATGACTAGTGTCGCTTCCTTGCCTTCTTCGACCGTCCCAATGCGCGAATCCGCGCGAAGTAACTTTGCCGCGTTCTCAGTCGCCGCTTTCAACGCCACGTCTGTCGGCACCCCAGCAGCAACCCAAAGCTCGATCTCGTGCTGGACGGTCGGGCCATGCATCACGAGAAAGTTTCCGGCGTCTGAGCCTGTGACAAGCATCACGCCGGTCTGCCAGGCCTTCAGGAGATTCGCGGCGCCGATTTCTAGTTTCACGGGGTAATGAGTGATCCCTTCGCGCATTCCACGCGTCTCGTCACTGTTTGCGGCTCGTTCTGTTCCCTCGAGCAACTCTTTCGGCATGACCTGTTGTACCAGCGAACGTTTCAGCAGCGAGGTATCGCTTCGCGCAAAACTCGTCACTCCTTCGACGACACTGAGGGTGGGATCATAAGCAGTGCCTTTCGTCTTCATCTCGGCGAAAAGAGCGTCAGGAATGCTGTCAACGAACGAACCATGCTCGACCGAGTCCGATCCGATGGAAAGCGCGTCGTTCGCATCCGCCGCATTCCCCGTGTGCACCGCCACCGGCAGGTCGTGCGCGTGTGCCTGTTCCACAACAGCTCTTAGGATCCCGACATCCATGCGGTTGAATGCGTAGCCCGGCACGCCTGCTTCCAGGACGCCTTTGATCGCGTTTACGCCCTGCTTCGCGAGTGCGTCCACTTGCTCCTGCGCCTCGCTAGCGGATGTCGGCGTACGCACAAACTGCTCGTTGAACGAAGAGCGCATCATCTCCGGCAGGTACTTTCCGTATTCCGTGCCGTGACCGCCTTCCGCGGTGAAAAGCGGCCCGCAGACAAACAGCTCCGCACCCAAGCGCAGCCCGCTGCCGAAGCGTTCCCGCATCCGCAGCACCTCATCGGTGCTGTCGCCGGCGCTGCGCACAGCGGTTACGCCACTGTAGAGATACGCTTGTAACGCGCGTTCCATCGTCTTCTTCGCGTCCTCTCCCGCGGGATTTTCATAAAAACCGCCGCTCGCACCAAGGTGCACATGCACATCAATTAACCCTGGCAGGATGGTTTTGCCGGCGGCGTCGATCCCTTCCGCAGCGACACTCTTCGGTTCCGGTGAAGCACCGCGGTAGATGTGATCGATCTTGCCCTTGCGGATCAATACCGACCCGGACTCGATCACCTCGCCATTTCCGACAAATATCCGCGCGTTTTGTATCAGCCACGAGCGGCCGCGGTTCAGGTCGCGCGCGAGGATCTTGGCTTTGGTTAATTCCTCACGGCTCCACGCTTGATACGTCCCGAGGAATACGAACGGCAACAGCACGACGAGCACCCAGAGTTTGGCCGAGTTCGGCAGCTTCTCCTCTTTCTCCCAGCGGAACAGTTTCGTCGCGACGAAAATCCCGACGAACGCGGTGATCACGAGCGCGAGCACGGAAGACCAGTTGTGCGCCAGTGTTTCGCCGCGTTGCAGAATGCCAGCCGCTCCCGTCATCAGGTATGTCGCCGGGATGAACTGCGTCACGACCTGAAGCCAGTTTGGAAAAAACGACAGCGGGAATGTGGCGCCGCTGAGAAATAACATCGCCATGTAGAGCGGTTGAATGAGAATCAGGCTCTCCTGCGACGAATTCACGACGGCCGCGATGATGAGGCCGATCGCGCGAAATGCGACGCACGCAATCGTCGCGAACAACAACAGCGACAGGAGATTCGCGGGCACCGGCATGCGGGACATGCGGTTTGCCAGCACCAGCATCAGGATCAATCCAGGCAGATACAGAATAACGCCGGTGACCATCGAGGCGCCGAGCAATGGGACCGGTGTGATCGGCGTCACCTTGTAACGGCGGAGCACATCAGTTTCACGATCCTGCACTGCGCGCATCCCGGCGCCGAAGAGACCATTCCCAAGCACGCCGATGGCGAACACCATCGTGACCACCTGCAGAATTCGCGTGCCTTGCTCCGCATGCATCGAAAAGCCGAAAACAAAGAAAAAGATGAGCGGAAAAAAGTAGTTGAAGAACAGGACGGAGCGATTCCTCAGCGCGAGCTTCAGATCGATACCGACGAGGGCGAGAAAAGCTTTCATCCACTTACTCGCGCAGGCGTTTTCCCGTCAGCTCAATGAAGACGTCTTCGAGCGTCGGCCGGTTCAGCCTTACGTCGTCGAGCTCGATGCCTTGCGCATCGATCCATTTCACCATCTCGACGAGAGTTTTCGCCGGCTGCGTCGATGTTACTTTGATGTGCCGGCCGTCTGCGCGGAGAGCTACACCTGTTGCGAGTGGCCACGCCGGCAATTCTCCGCCGCGCCACGCGGTGGTCATAGTCACTTCGATCGCACTTTGACTCGCACTGTTCTCCTGCAGTTCACGCGGCGTGCCGATCGCGATGATCAGTCCGGCGTCGATAATGGCAACCCGGTCACATAACCGCTCGGCCTCTTCGATGTAGTGCGTCGTGAAGAGAATCGTGCGCTTCTCCGCGCGGAGCTCTTCCAACAGGTCCCGAATCTCAAGGCGCACTTGCGGATCGAGACCGGTCGTCGGCTCGTCGAGGAATAGCAGCCGCGGATTGTTGATGAGCGCCATTGCGATCGCGAGGCGTTGCTTCTGCCCGCCGGAAAGCGTCGCGTACGCGGCGTCCTTCTTTTCCCACAACTGCAGGCGTTTCAGCAGCGCATCGCCATCCACCGTTTGCGAGTAGAACGCGGCAAACAGATTCAGCGATTCGCGCACCGTAATTTTGTCTGGGAGATTCGTTGCCTGAAGGCAGACACCGATCCGGTCCTTCAGCTTTTGCTTCTGCAAGTCCGGATCGAAGCCAAGTACCCTGACATCGCCGCTGCTCCGGGGCCGCAGGCCTTCAAGAATTTCGACCGTGGTCGTCTTCCCGGCACCGTTCGGGCCGAGCAACCCAAACACTTCTCCAGGTCGCACTTCGAAATCGACACCCTTAACCGCTTCGACGTGACCGTATGATTTGCGCAGCCGGTGCACGTAAATCGCAGATTCGTTCGTCATCAGCGGCGTCACGATTACTCAACGCGAGGCGCTCGCGCGATAACAAACGCCGGAGGGTCCGTCAGATCTCGAACAGGCGCAAGGGCAGCCCACCTTCGGAGCGCCGCTGCATTAGCGGCAGCGACACGTTGAAAACGGGGATTTGTGCTGCGGTCGCTCCTTCCGCAGCGCCGTTATGCGCATGGCCGTGGAAAACGGCATCCACTCGGAAGCGGTTGATCGGTTCTTCCAGGCGCGTCGAGCCGAGGAAGGGAAAAATCTCCGGCGACTCACCTTCGACGGTCGCGCGGATTGGCGCGTAATGGAGCAGCACAACGCGTCGATCGGTCGTGAGCTGGGTTAGAGCCTGCTCGAGTCGTAACGCCTGATCGAGTGCTTCCTGCACGAACGACTTGATCAACGGCTCGCCCCAGGCGTTCAGCATTTGGCGGCCGAAACCGCCGCCGAAACCGCACACTCCCGCGAAGCCGACGCCTCCGATCACCGCAGCCTCGCCGTTCAGCATCCGCACACCAGCGTCTTCCATGACTTTCGATACGGCTTCGGATTGGCCGGATTCGAGATCATGATTTCCGAGCACCGCGAGAACTGGAATTCGCACGTGTGCGCGAATATCAGCGGCGAGCAGTTCCGCTTCTTCAGGCAATCCATAGTCGGTCAGGTCTCCGCAAATCAGGAGCACGTCGGCATCACCCGAGATTGCGTCGAACACCTCGTGCAGCTTGCCTTTCGACTGCTTTCCGTAATGAACATCCGCAGTCGCGGCGACTCGCAATTTCCGGTCAGTGCTCACAAGGTTAGAAACGGCTATGTCGCTCCGTCCGGTCGTTTGCGCCGCGTCAACTTCGATGCGCGCGCCGCAGGTTATTCTTACGTTAGAATAGCGTGAGCAGCGGAAAGGCGGCCCCGGAACTGGACACGGCAACAGAGACCTTTTATCGCAGCTCGATTCGTTCTCTGCAGGAAGCGGGCGTTCCGTTTCTCGTCGGTGGCGCGTACGCTTTCTCTGTCTACACCGGGATTTCGAGACACACTAAAGACTTCGATCTTTTCTTGGCGCCCCGTGATGTCAACCGAGCACTCGCACACTTCCGTGAAGACGGTTTCGAGGCACAGCAAACGTTTCCGCATTGGCTGGCGAAGGTGAAGTGCGATGACGATTGCATCGACCTCATCTACAGAGCCGGCAACGGCATGTGCGAAGTGGACGATGCATGGTCGAGCGTGCGCGGCTGGAGGAAGTGCTCGGACTGTCCTGTGCTCTGTGCGCGCCGGAAGAGATCATCTGGATGAAGGCTTACATCATGGAGCGCGAGCGGTTCGACGGCGCGGATGTTGCGCACCTGATCCAGAGTTGTGCGGAGCGGCTCGATTGGTTGCACCTTGTGCGGCGTTTTGAGAGCTACTGGCGCGTCTTGCTCGCGCATCTGGTGCTTTTCGGGTTCGTCTATCCTTCCGAGCGGAACCGCATTCCGAGCTCCGTGATGAGCGATCTGCTGCAGCGCGCACAAGAGGAATTGAGCAGCACGCCAGACGACCGCGTTTGCCGCGGCACATTGCTCTCGCGCGCACAGTATCTCAGCGATGTGCAAGAACGAGGCTACCGGGACGCACGCCTGCACGCGCGCTCCCACATAAACGCCGCCGATATCGCGCACTGGACGGCGGCAATCGGTCGCGCGGAATAAACTGCACGGTGAGTTGAGCCCGCGCTCCGGAAGCCGGAGAGTCGCGCAGAAAATGAGCGACATTGTTGGCATCGATCTCGGCACTACGAACTCGTTGATCGGTATCATCGAGGCAGGTTTTCCGATCCTGATCGCAGACCAGAACGGCGATCGCCTCACTCCGTCAGTCGTGAATTTTCGTCGTGACGGTGAACCGCTCGTTGGACGTGCCGCGTCACGGATGCGCGTGATCTCGCCTGCGGAAACGGTTTACTCTGTAAAGCGCTTCATCGGCTTGCGCGGCGATGAGCTTCGTGCGGAAGATGCTGAGCTTGGCTTTGCAGTTTCGCGAATTCCCTCACAGCCGGTGAGATTACGCGTCGGAAACCGCGATTACCTGCCTGAGCAGGTTTCGGCGATGGTGTTGCGGAAGCTGAAAGCAGACGCGGAAGCCGCGCTGGGTCGCGAAGTATCGCGCGCCGTGATCACAGTCCCGGCGTACTTCAACGACGCACAACGCACTGCTACGAAGCGCGCGGGTGAGCTAGCCGGCTTTGCCGTCGAACGGATTGTCAATGAACCGACGGCCGCGGCACTCGCGTATGGTCTCGACAAGCTGGAGGGCAACTCCAAAGTCGCGGTGTTCGATCTCGGCGGCGGCACGTTCGACATCAGCATTCTCGAGCTGAACAACGGCGTGTTCGAGGTTCTCTCGACCAATGGCAACACTCGCCTCGGCGGTGACCACATCGATGCAGGTCTCATCGACTACTGTGCAGCACGCATCGGCGTGAACGATCTGTCCTCTCAGCAGCGGGCCGTTTTGCGTGAAGCAGTGATAGCGGCAAAGCATCGGCTTTCCAGCGAAAAGAAAACTACGATTGAGATGCCGTTCTTTTCAGCGAAACAAAACGTTTCACTGGAGCTCACGCGCAGCGAGCTGGAGGAGTTGAGCCGGCTTATCATCGAAAGGACTCGGGCGCATTGTTTGCGCGCCTTGGCGGACGCGAAACTAACTCCAGGAGAACTGGACGAGGTGATCCTCGTCGGTGGAGTGACTCGCATGCCGTTCGTGCAAAAGTTTGTGGCCGAGATTTTTCGACGGTCGCCGAACATTTCGCAGAATCCTGACGAGGCGGTTGCCATCGGCGCAGTGATCCAGGCCGGCATCCTTTCAGGTGCGATTCGCGAAGTGGTTCTCCTCGATGTCACGCCTCTTTCACTAGGAATCGAAACGTTCGGGGGGCTGATGAATGTCATCATTCCACGAAATTCGACCATCCCGATCAAGGCTGGCGAGATGTTCACGACGGCCGTGAATAATCAGACGGTAATGCGTATCAAGGTGCTGCAAGGCGAACGCGAGATGGCGCGCGACAATTGGTCACTCGGCGAATTCGAGCTCGCGTTCGAAGCCGCGCCGAAAGGCGTCGCACGAGTCGGCGTGCAGTTTGAGATCGACGCGAACGGCATTCTCCATGTTCTCGCACGCGACACGCGGAGCGGTGCAGAAAGAACCGTCGACATCAACAGCGCGGTCGACGTTTCTGACGAAACAGTTGAAGCGATGATTTCCGAGTCGCTGAATCACGCGTTCGACGATATGAATGAACGCGTTTGGACCGAAGCGAAAATCAAAGCCAGGGAGATGATCGGCGCAGTGGAGACCGCTTTCCGCGTTCTGGGCGGCCGCATCCCGCCTGCGGACAAAACTCGCGTGGATATGCTGGTCGTGGAGCTTCGGGGAGCTCTGGAATCAGGCGAATTGCAGCGGCTTAAAAACGCGAATGCCGCTTTGGACAAAGCGACTGAACCAATCGCGGCGATGCTGTTGCAGGAGGCGCTCACGGCAGAAACCTCGCAGTAATCCAAAACTCCCTTAACGGGCTGCTTACCCTCCGTCCGAAGGGCCGTCCGATTGCGGAGGCGACTCGCTGGGCGCTGGCGGAGCAATCTCAGGCGTCGGAGAGGTCGGCGGCGGCGCGGACATCAGCGATGCTTTCGCCACGGCTTCATCGAGAAGTTTCTTCTCTTCGGCAAAGGCGGGCGGCGCCTTTTGGGCTGCAACAATATAAGGCTTCGCCAGGTCCAGCTCGTTCTCATCGAGATATAGCGTGGCGGCGTAGACAGCAACGTGTGGATTATCGAGTTCCTCGGGCGGCAGGCGGCGCAGAATTTCAAGACCTTCAGCCGTACGTCCTGCTGCATACAGCGATAGGGAATATGTGATCGCGCAGTTCACGTCTTTCGGCGCTGCGTCGAATGCTGCTTTTGCCAGGTGGCGCGCTCCGTCGGTATTCGGTGAAAGCAGCAGGGCCAGACGAGCGTAGTTCGCGCTCAGGGCCGGTTCACCTGGTGAGGTTTCATGCAGCTCCCGCGCTACTTGCAGTAGCTCTGGCAGATCGTTTTCCGCTCGATACGTCCTGAACAACGCGTCCAGAGCTTCCCGTCGCATCGGCGCATGCTTCGCGACTCGCTTCCAAAGTTGTTTCGCCTCAGCCGGCAGCTTCCACTTGGTTGCGAGCCGCGCGAGATTCGCTTCGCGCTGCGGTTCTTCAGCAGCGGCGCGCTCGGCCGAGCGCCAGAGCGAATCATACTCCGCGTCCGCAGCTGCCTGACGCGATTGGCGGGCAGCATACGCCTGATAGGCAAGTCGCCGGTAATCTGAATCGCCCCAGGATCCACCGCGCGTCCACCGTTTCAAACGAGACCAGTTCTTCGTCTCGGTGAATGCCTCTGCGATCGCGGTAGCCGGAGGCGGAGCAGTCGTGAGCTCTGGCGGCAGTTTTTCGTTCCATTTGAGCACGTCAGCGGCACGGCCGTTCGTGTTCATCCAGTTCATCAGTGCTGCAATGTCATCCGCACTCCGTGCGGCAACCGGCTTCACCTTCTCGAGCAATGGAGCGAACTTCTTCTGGTCCAGTTTTTGATATAGATTCAGGCAGAGCAGCAAGTCTGCGAACGTCACTTTCTGAGACATCTGCAGCTGCTGGGCGAGGCCGTCCGCGCGCTCGAGATCTTGTCGTGCAACAGCATCATTTAGCAGAGCGCGCAGCGAACCGTTGCGGAATTCGTGGACCTTGCTCAGCCGTTCGAGCGTGTCCCGCGCAGCGAAGTAGGTGTCTTCATCCGAGGAGCGAATCCGTAGGACGGCGAGGTTGAATTGGTAGAGGTCGTTTCCCGGCTCTTTTTGTGCCGCGGCGGCGAAATGTTCCTCGACCGCGGCGTCGTTGCCTTGCGCTCGCCCAAGCCAGCCGGCGACTACATGATACGCGGCTGCGTCGCGATCGGGTGCCGCAACTTTTTCAAGAGCTTTACGCGCGACGTCCAGCTCGCCGAAGCGCAATGCGGCCGACGCCAAATTTAACTGTGCATCCACATTCTGGGGCAACACGCGTGCGATCTGTGCGCGCCACGCGACGGTGTCGGGCCGGTTCTGTCTCTCGGTTGCGTCGGCGAGGATGTGAAAGGCGGCGAGGGAGTCCCTCCTGAGGTGCAGCATCTTCTCGCCTGCGCGGACGGCGCCATCGAAATCTTGTTCATCGAGGAGCGCCGTCGCTTCTTTTTGGAGGCGAGATTCGCGCCATGTGCCGTAGACGCGAGGCGCGGAGGTGAGAAGCAGAAAGCCGAGCGCGAATCCAACTGCCACACTTGCGAGATAAATGGCGCCGCGGACGGTGAAGATCTGGTTCCACGCGGGCTCTGCGGAACGCACGCGCCGCTTACGCCGAACACGTTTCACTACGGTCGCCATTGCCGGTTTCATATCGTCGTGCAGGAGGGGTTTGCAACGAGACCTAACAACGCATCAAATTCAGATGAACTCTGACGGCGCGACGAAACGCGCAACCGATCACGCGATCGCGTGTTCGTCAGCCTTGCGCACCACTGGCACTTCTTCGATCTGCTCGCTGATCCGTTCGCGTAAGCGGCGGCCCCAGACATAGCGGGCGAGCAGAACCTTAAGCGTGGCCGTTAGCGGCACCGCGAGGATCGGCCCGAGCAAGCCTCCAATCAGTAAACCCCAGACAAAGATCGAGACAATCACCGTCATCGGGTGCAAGCCGACGGAGTTCCCGACAATGCGCGGTGCGATGAAGATCGCCTCGAGGTTTTGAAGCCCAAAGAAGATAGCCGTGACGATCAGCGGGTGCATCCAATCGCCCCATTGCGCGGCAGCGATCAGCACCGCCGGAACCCAGCAAAGCACGATTCCGACATACGGGATCATGGTGAGAAACACGACAAGCAGGCCAATCAGGGGCGCGAAGTTCAACCCAAGCATCAACAGCGCTGTGCCAATTAACGTGCCGTCGATGAGGCACACCAAAAGTTGGCCGCGGAAATACGCGATCACATAGCTATTGATCTGCATCAGGACCGCAGCGACCTCGTCTTTAAGCGGCGAATTACGAAGCGGGAGATATTCCTTCCAGCGATGCTCAATAGCCGGTCGCTCCTTTAACAAAAAAAACAGATAGATCGGCACCATCACAAGGCTCAGGAGGAATCCTGTGATACCTAGGAAACCGCCGATGCTCGTTTTTAGCAGGTCCCAGAACTTCGCGGTGAGAGCCGGCAGCTGTGCCTGGAGATTCGGGAGCTGTTGTTCTACCCAGTCCTGAATACGTTGTCGCTCAGCAGAAGTGAGCTTTGGAGCGGGCGTGGCTGTGCTCGGCGGTACCAGGTTGGGAGACTCCGGCGACAGGGGCGCGTTCTCCGGAGGCGAAACGATGACCGGTGTCGTAGCAGAGGGGACCGGAGTGGGGGAGGCAAGCAACCAGTTTACAAGGTTAGTTGCGGTCGATGCGGGTTTAGATCTGCCCGTGGCTGGAGCACCGAAGGTGTGATTGTAACGGTAGATTAAATCGACAAGCTTGTCGCGTGCGCTGCTGGTGTATGCAGGCAGCTCCTTCGCGACATTCGCGCTCTGCATCGAAATCAACGGCACCACCCATGTCAGCACAGCCGCAAAGGCGAGGAACGCGACCGCGAAGAGTGCGGCGATAGCCTTTGTGCGGCCGTATCCTCGCTCGCCGAGGTAGGTGATGAGTGGATCGAGCAGATACGCAAGGATCAACGCTATCGCCACCGGAATCAGAATCGGCTGGAGGAAGCCGATGAGTTTTCCTGCCAACCATACAACTGAACCGACGATTCCAACCAGCGTTACGACGAAAACCGCGGAAAGCGACGCCCACATGGTCTTGCGTTGCCAAGGCGTCGGATATTTCGTGAGTTGCGGGTTAGCCATCGGTCAGGCATCCAAATTGATATTTCGCAGCTCGCGTTTTCATTGGAATGGATTTCCCTTGATCGGCTCGCCTTTGCTTAAGGTCGTCTTTGAGCGTTCGATTTTCTCGGCCAGCGACTTGCTGTCGGGAATCAGTGCGAGAGCCTTGTT
>JACDHZ010000151.1 GCA_013820755.1 Chthoniobacterales bacterium | reverse complement strand
GGGGCGAGCTGCACGGGGCCGCGTGGCTGGCGGGAATTGGATTCACCATGTCGCTGTTTATCGCGATGCTGGCCTTTCAAAATCCGGAATTCGTCGACACGGCAAAAGTGGCGATCCTCGGCGGTTCACTTCTCGCCGGCGCCATCGCTGCCGTGGTGCTGAAGACGTTGATTCGGCGCAAGCAAAGCCGCCGCTGAGGACGGGGATTTCCAGAGCCGACGCACCGGCTTTGGCTTCAGGTCTGGCCCTTTCGATTTTTGTCGATGATGACGAAGATGACGAAGGCGAACGCAAACAGACGCACGAGGTAAACGTAAGCCACAAATTCGTGCGACGAACCGACCATGACGAGAATGATGCGCTCCGCCATGAGGAGGAGAAAAGCGGCGCTGAAGATGAGGAAAAGACGGTCGCTCGTGCGGCGTCAGAAACGGAAGAAGAAGAGCGCGATCGTGAAAGAGGCCATGCAGATCGCGCCCGAGAGGAAGTGTTTAAGCATCGCTCGTTAGGTCAGGGTTGGGATTCGAAGATCAGGCCGTAGAGGAAAAGACCGAACGCTGCGAGGGTGAAGCCGGAGCGAAGAAGCGCGAGGTCGATCTGGGGAAAAATGATCAGGTCGAGAAAGAGAAGCGAATTGGTCGCGACCAGGATGAAGAAGCAAAGAGCGCTCCAGAAAAGGAGCGGCGCTCGGGGTCGCCCGATAACCTCGTGTGAGCAGGACGGCACAGACCAGGCTGGCCAGCTGTCCGGCATCTGGAAATTCCCCCCATCGCATCCCCGGGCTTCAGAGCGGCTGATCGATTCGGATCTGGGACGCGGACGGCGATTGGCTTCGAACCCGGAGCATTGAGCGGTCGTATCACCCGCAGCGCGGCATGGTCCGTCCGCAGCCGCACGCGCGCGATTGCATAGAGCCGATCAGGCGCCGCGCGGCGTTTCCGTGGTACGGTGAGATGCACGAGTGCCTGCACAACTGCGAGGAGTGCCATGACATCTGCCTGCAAACCATTACGCATTGCCTGACCAAAGGCGGGCAACACGCCGCCGCCGATCATATTCGTTTACTGCTCGATTGCGTGAGTATTTGCCACACGAGCACGGACTTCATGTTGCGCGGCTCGCCGTTGCACAAGCATACCTGCCGGGCGTGCGCGGAAGTCTGCACGAAATGCGCGGAGGATTGCGAACGCATGGGCGAGGACGAGCAGATGCGGAAGTGCGCGGAAGCTTGCCGGCGATGCGCCGAGACCTGCCGCAAGATGGCGGCCTAACGAGCCACTGCCGCGCGACGGCGGAATAAGGGCCTCGGCGTTTGCTCACATCCAGATGAGCAGCGTCAATCAGAGGGAGACCATGGAAGAGAGCGCGCTCATCTCCGTCATTATCCCGGCCGTTAACGAAGCCGAGACTCTTGGCGCAACACTGGCCTCGGTGCGCGCGCAGACGGTGCCGTGCGAGATCATCGTAGCCGATGCGCAGAGCACGGACGAAACGCTGGCGAGAAGCGCGGAGCTGCCAAGCTGCATGACAATGGATGACAGAATTTCTTCGTGTTGTGCGCTTCTGTTCGGTATCATGCGAATCGAGCTACGAAGAAAGCGTTTATAACCGAACAGTTGCGAACAGTAGCGAACACAACCGAAAGCGCGTCACAGGTTCGAACCCTGTATCGCGCACCATCTTCTCCCGCGCATGCGCGAAATCGCAGGAATTCTATCCGACGCCATCCGCGGCTCTGTCGAGCTGACGAAATCGCTGGATGCCGTAGCAGATCGTGTCGGGCGCACAGTGGATTCGGTAGCGGCGGCACTCGCTGCCGGGCAGAAGCTGCTCATCTGCGGCAACGGCGGCAGCGCGGCTGATGCCGCTCACTTGGCCACCGAGTTCGTAGTCCGATTCGTGCGGAACCGGCCGCCTTATCCGGCGATTTGCCTCTCGAATGACGCCGGGACACTGACTGCTGCCGGCAACGACTACGGGTTTGACGAGGTCTTTGCGCGTCAGGTCGCCGCTTTCGGCCGCCCGG
This sequence comes from Chthoniobacterales bacterium, assembly GCA_013820755.1. Lineage (GTDB taxonomy): Bacteria > Verrucomicrobiota > Verrucomicrobiia > Chthoniobacterales > UBA10450 > JACCTI01. The sequence goes on along the minus strand of JACDHZ010000151.1, from coordinate 5,089 downwards.
GCGACGTTCTGATTTGCCTGAGTACCAGTGGCAATTCACGCAACGTGCAACGGGCGCTCGAAGAAGGACGAACGCGCGGCCTAACGACTGTTGCATTTCTTGGGCGCGACGGCGGCGCCGTCGGCGGAACCGCTGACATCGAGTTGATCGTCCGCAGTGAATCGACCGCCCGAATTCAGGAAGCGCATATGCTTTTGCTGCACGTTCTTTGCGAAGCGGTTGAAGAACGGCTGGGTTCGCAATAGCGCCTCTGCAGTTCTCTCAAACTCGCTAAGCACGCGCGGCAAACATCCTATTGCTGCCTTCGGAACGTTTCTCCAGCAGTCCCATGAAGAAGTTCTTCCAGATCACCAAAGAAGCCGCCTCAGATTTCTTCGCCGACGATGCGATGTCGCTCGCGGCCGCACTCGCGCTCTATATGGTGATCGCTTTAGCGCCGCTCGTCACCGTGATGCTGACGGTCGCAGGCTTGATCTTTGGCGACCAGGCCTCGCAAGGCTTTGTGCAGCAAGCTGAGGGATTGATCGGAAAATCCGGCGCCGAGGCGATTCGGGGAATCGTCGAGAACGCCAACAAACCGAGCACCGGAGCGTTCCAGGCGATCATTGGATTCATCATTGTATTGATCAGTGCCTCAGCCGTATTCGCGCAACTGCAGTCGTCACTCAATCGCATCTGGAACGTGGTGCAGAAGCCCGGCCTGGGAATTCTCTACATGATCAAGACGCGCCTCTTCTCCATGGCAGTCGTCGCGAGCCTTGGCTTTCTGCTCATGGTTTCGCTTGGAGTCAGCACGGTCCTTGCCGCACTGGGGAGCTATTTCCAAACGCTCGCGCCGCAGATGGAATTTCTGCTCCATATCGTGAATTTCATCGTCGCCGTTGGAATCACGACCGTCCTCTTCGCGGCGATTTTTAAATATTTGCCCGATGTGGTGATCCGCTGGCGGGACGTTTGGATCGGCGCGCTCGTGACTGCGATTCTCTTCAATCTCGGCCAGATTGGTCTCGGAGTTTACCTGGGTAACAGCAGCACGGCCGCCGCCTATGGCGCGGCGGGTTCTTTCATGGTGCTCATTCTGTGGCTTTACTATTCGACCGTGATTTTGTTCTTCGGCGCGGAATGGGCGCAGGTCCGCGCGAAGACCCTTGGCAACCGATTCGAGCCTGCGGAGCACGCCAACCGCCTCGTCGTCGAAGCCCGCGACGCCAACGATCGCGAAGCCGAATCCAAGATAGCAGACAAGGGAGCAAAGGAGCGGATGTCCGGCTACTAAGCCGTCAGTCCGCGCCGACCGGACCGGCCAAGGCTACTTGAACCGGGCGCTCAGGTCTGGCAGATGAATCGTCGCAATCATGCAACGCGCGCTGCCGCCGGCGAGCTCGATCGTCGGGAGCGTCAGCGGCAATAACCGCGCGTACCGTTCGATTTTCTCCCGCTGCCGATCGCGTAACGCTGCCGCCGCACGCGCGGAGAGCACGAGCAATTTGCCGTCGTTGTTGTGTAACTCGATCGCATTGCCGGCGAACTCCCCGATTTGCGCGGGACTCAGCTCGATTACGTCCTGACCGTTCGCCTCGAGCAGGTTCTGCACGCCTGTGCGTTCGGCTTCATCTGGGATCGTTTGAAGTCCGACGAGCGCGAACTCCGAACCCACGCACATCATCACATTGGTGTGATAGATCGGACGTCCATCTTCGCTGACACTCCGGAAAGTCACTGGCTCATAGCCGTGGTCATGACAGAATTGTTTCAGCACTTCCGGGTGGGTGCGATGCGAGATCGACGCGTAGGCGATCTTGTTGACGTGATCGAGTACCAGGCTGCCTGTTCCTTCAAGACAACGGCCCTCGGTTTCGCAGCTCGAGTAATCGATTAGGTCAGTGATGCGATAGAATTTCCGCAGCTCATCGATCACGTCCGACCGACGCTCGAGCCGTCGCGCCGCGGAATACATTGGATAGAGCGCCACGCGTCCGCTGTGATGTGTCGACATCCAGTTGTTAGGGAAAACGGCGTCGGGCTTTTCCGGAGTGGCGGTGTCTTCTATCACGTGAACAGTCACGCCGGCGGCGCGCAAGGTCTCCACTGCCCGATCAAATTCGGCGCGTGCTGCCGCTGAAACAGCTGGCATTTCCCCATCAGCGATCGCCTTTTGAAAAGCATTATCCGCGGCGGTTTCAGGGTTCGGGAAAAACCGCGCCGGTCGGATCATCAGAACCGCGTTTGTGCTCTGCCGGGCTGCCTTTCCGGTTCGTTCACTGCGCGTTGAGGCGTTGGTTGCCACGACGGCAACTTAGCACGACCGGGGAAATGTCAGTCGATTCAAACGGGGTGCATGGCATCTTCCTTCCAGGATGCGACACCTGCTGATACCGCTGATTTTGCCTGTGGCAGTGGGATGGGTGAAAAAGCAGGAACGACGAATCCTTTCGGCGGGCGTTCCGTTGAATCGGGAGCAGCTCCGCGACGCGGTAGCCGCAGGTGTGAAGCACGTCGAACGCGTGCGACTCCTGCGCGTCCAGACAATTCCATCGGTGCGGCCCCGGGCGGTGAATGCACTCGCGCTCAAGTTACGGCTGTTGTCGCCGCACACCGCCGGACTCACTGCCCGCTACGGCATTTTCATTCGCCAAGATTTCTGGAATAGCCGTTCATTAGTCGCACATGAGCTCGCGCATACGGCGCAGTACGAGCGTCTCGGCGGGATCAAGGCTTTCCTGCGCGATTATCTCAGTGAGTGCCTGGTAGAGGGCTATCCGTTCGGCCCTCTTGAAGCCGAAGCCGCCAAAGCGGCCCAACAGATCTGCGATTAGGCAGGAATCGCGCAGCTACGCGACCAACGTCTCGTTGCTCACCACGCGCCGGGCCGAAGCTGCCTCTCGCTGGCTCGCCCGGTGGCGCCAGACAGCGAACGCCACAAATGCGAGATCAGCGACAACGAAGCTCGCGACGTACGTCTCGCCTCCAATGCCGAAGCCGTAAGAGTGCAACCCCTTACCGAGAACGAAATTCACGCCATACCACGCCATCAACACAGCCAGAAAACAGACGACGCTTGCAACGACCAAGCCGAACTGCGTCCACCACCCCGCGAGGCGGCCGTGCAAGGTGAGGATGTAACAAAGCAGCGCAATTAATGCCCACGTTTCCTTCGGGTCCCACCCCCAGAAGCGGCCCCACGAATAGTTCGCCCACACGCCGCCCAGTATTGTTCCCGCCGCGAGCAGGAGAACGCCGAGCTGCAGCACCCGATAAAGCCAGAAGTGCATCGGTTGGTCCGCTCGAGCGACGGCTGGGTTCCGCGCATACCGCCATAGCAGGATGTGACCGAACCCCATCGCGAGCGCGAACGCAGCGTAGCTTAACGTGATCGTCAGCACGTGAATCGTGAGCCAGAAGTTATCGCGCAGCACAGGCACGAGCGGGTCGATGCTCGATGGCATCGCGATCGGCATCTGGTGCACGAGCAGCAAAGCGATCAGCGAGACGGGAAGCGCGGCAAGCAGGTAAACCAGTGTCCGGTACCGCAGGAAAAAAATCATCCCGAAGAACGTAACCGCAAAAGAGACCCAGATGATCGACTCATACATATTCGTCACTGGGGGACGACCGGCGATCATGCAGCGCAAGGTGATACCGGTGGCGTGAAAAAGCAGCGCGGCGACCGAAAACGCGAGTCCAACGTGCTTCAACCATCCACCCTTACGTCGCTGATACGCTACCGCCAGCAGCACGAGGGCGAGGCCGTAGCACCACGCCGCGCGATAAAAACCGTCGAAGTGGTTATAGAAATACTCGAGGCCGAGCTTCGATTCCTTCGGATAGATCGCCGGGCTCAAGTCCCGCAGTCCCTGGCGCAACTGGCGGGCAGCCGTTGCGAAATCGAATCCGTCGCCATGGACATACGCGTTAGCCATCGTTTGCAACTGCGTTTGAAGAGGCCCGAACTGCGTCTCATTATAATACTCGGTATACGCCGGCGGTACAACCCAGGCATCCGTCTCCTTCTGCCGCGCCGGTACCAGCAAAAACGCGCTCCCGTCCATCACACGCGAAAAAAGCGTGAGCCGCTCGCCAACTGCCATCGCCTCGTTTTGCATGCGTGAGAGCGGCTTCTCGGCGCGTTTCAGGTCGTGCGCCTCACTCACGAGGCGATTCAACTCCGGCAAGGATGACAACTGTGCGAACGAAAATCGCCGTTGGGTCTTATCCAGCCCGAGCTGCTCGATCAACTGCCCTAGCGAGACGAGAATCATCGGTTCCTCCTGCCATTTATGAGTATCGAGCAGCATCGAGAGGATGAAATCGTTCGCCTGCCATCTCTTTCCCGCCGCCGCGTAAGTGGAACGGCCGCTGAGCTTGATCAATGTCTCGCGCGCGAAGGTATCGAGGGGCTTGCGCCGTCCACCTTCCTGGATCGCGAGCAGGCCGAATTGCTTGAAGTCGAGGGAGTTGCTGTCGCCGGCATGTAGATCCTCCTGCTGTGCCGAAGCAAAGCCGCCTCCGAAGACGGCAACAATGAAGGCAACGGCCAGGACTCGGGTTCTCAAGATACGCGGAATGTAGCGACGGCAGGGATTCAGGACAAGAGCCGTCGCAATCTCACCTGGCGCTCGAATGTTTAGGTTGCCCGAGTCAATGCATCCGAATCGTCCGTCCGACCGGAAAACTAACACGCGGCCCTGCGGAGAAAATCGATTGACAAATGCATTGGTCAACTGGCTTAACTACCCGGTGCCAAGCCAAGCCTCCTTTAAACAATGAAAAAACTGATCCCACTCATCATCACTCTCGCCATCTCACTGACTTCCGCCGCTTATGCGACGCAAGCTGATGACACAGCTGTAGCCGTCACTGGACAAGCCCCGGGCGCTTCGGCCTTCATCAAAAAGGTCAAGCTGCGCGTGAGCGACCCGGCGGCATTGCGGAGCATCCAGTTCACCATCGCGCCAAAGGATCGCTCAGTGACGCGCCCTGTCTCGGCCACGTACCTGCCAACATATCTAAACAATCGCGGCTTCTTCAACAGCACGACGAATGTCTTCACGCTGCCGGTATGGGGCCTGTATGCCGGGCGAGCGAATGA
>JACDHZ010000032.1 GCA_013820755.1 Chthoniobacterales bacterium | reverse complement strand
GCGGCGACGAAGATAGCGGGCGAGTTTCTGTGTTCCACCTATTCACATCTCTACAAGATGCGGGTCATCGCATTGCGGTTCTTTACCGTGTACGGTGCGCGACAGCGACCGGATCTCGCGATTCACCAGTTCACTAGCCGGATCAATGCGGGCCGGCCGATTGATCAGTTCGGCGATGGCTCTACGCGACGGGACTACACTTACATAGACGACATTATCCAGGGCGTGGCGGCCGCACTGCATTACGAGGGGCCGTCGTTCGACATTTTCAATCTCGGCGAAAACGAAACCATTCAGCTGCGGGACCTGATTTCCGCTATTGAAAAAGCTCTCGGCCGAGAGGCACAGATAAATCGCCTCCCCGAACAGCCGGGGGATGTGCCGATCACATGTGCAGACATTTCGAAGGCGCGGAGGCTTCTCGGATATCACCCTGTTACTCCGCTTTCCGTTGGATTGCCGAAGTTTGTGGAGTGGTTCCGCAGCAATTCAGCAGATCGCTGAAGCTTAGCTGTACGGATTCGGCTCCCGCCCTGCCGTTTTGCTGCTGTTCCCAGCGCCAGAGCTGCGACCCTTGCAAACACCCCCCTTTGCAGCCATGTTCCGGCCGATGTCGGGAATGCTTTTCGAATACCCGTGCGTCCGCTTTTCTCGGCGATTCTGGTTGTCAGAGGTAATTACGCGAAGCGTCGCGTCTCTGCTGTCTCGCCGATTCCCTGATGCGGTGCGCCGACTGTTTCGGAGCCGGCCCCGGCCTGACGCGGTGGAGTTGACTGCAGCTACGCAACCTGCTCACGAGCGACTTGAATGGACCTTCGGAGGTCCGCGTGCTGCGGCCCGGGCATCATACGATGCGCTCCGCCCGAACTACAATTCGGTGAACACTGAGGATCATTATGGCATCTCAATCATCTGGGAGAAATTCGCGTCGTCCACGTGGCGATGGCTCCCGCAGAAGGGGCGGCGATCGCCCCTACCGGCAGAACACGCCAGCAAAGGCGCCGGCCAAACAAACGTTCTGGCAGAAAATCACGGCCTTCTTCTCGCCCGACGGGAACCCGCCACCGCCGGCAGTCAGCACTCGCCCGGCAGAACGGCAGCGCAATGGCTCCGCGAGACCTGCGGGAGAACCTGCCCGCGGTTCGCGCAAGCCTGAGTCGATCGAGGTTACCACGCCGCGTTTGTACGTCGGCAATCTGTCGTTCGAGGCTACGGAGAGCGACCTGTTCGAGCTCTTCAACGGCGTTGGCCAGGTGCAGAACGCCGAGGTCGTAACCTACAAGCACAACCAGCGGTCGAAAGGCTTTGCGTTTGTGCAAATGCTCACTGTCGAGGAAGCGCAGCGCGCGGTGACAGAGCTGCACGACAAGGACTTCCTTGGCCGCAAACTGGTGGTCAGCGGCGCGAAATCAAGCGAGCACCACTCCGCGAACTAACGCGCGGCGGATCTTTTCACTATGACGGGAGACCTGGCGGCGGAAGCTGCCGGTCTCCCGTTTCTTTGGGAGTGCTAATGCGCGGCAGGAGCCTGACCGTTTAGCGTCTGCGGTGTCGATGATCCTCTCGGCTTTCGCCAGGAACCCGATCTGCCGGTAACAGACCTCACGGTTTCGAGCGCGGCGGGAGCCTCGTTAATAGCGATCGCCCCTGTAAGCGAGTCGACCGCCGCAACGAAGTCTCCGCGCCCGAGCTTATCGAGCGCGTAAGCGCTCTCCGCACACGCGCCGGCGGACGTCGGGTCCAACTGGAGCGCGATCGCGGTATCTTCCAACGCGAGCGTCGGCTGGCCTGCGTCGTTCAGCTGCCACGCACGCGCAACATGCAATTCCGCGTTCGAACGCTCAACTGAGATTTCGGAATCGAGGCGCGCAATGCTCTGCAGAAACTCGCTCGAGTGCGCGGGTGGTGCGGTCCTCGCCAGTCTCGTCCAACACCAGCAACGCGATTACCGTTGCAGCCTTGTCCGACCAGCGATGTTCCGCGTGCCGCACGGGAGCACTCTTCCGCAGCAAGCGCCTGCTTCGGATCGGCGATGAGTCCGCGGCGCCAGGTGTTTGAGCGCGCCGACAAAGTCCTGCTCTTTCGCCGCAATATCTCCGGTGAACTCCTCGAGCTTTGCCGACAGTTTTCGCACCTCGCTGCGCCACTGGGCGACGCTCTGCTTTGTCGCGGCTAAAGCTCGACGTCCGGGTTGCGCTCGCACGAGGCGTTCCGACGCGCCGTTTTCACGAGGGTGCGCGATAACCACGCGCCGTGCCAAATCCCCGGCGTTTTCGAAAGAGTGCTCCCGCAACGCCTGCCGCAAGTTCGCACCGGTTTGTTTCTCCTCTGCGGAAATGCTGTGACGGCAGCTTGTCTCCGCAGATGCGAGCAGAAGCAACAGCGCACGCAGGTTGCAACGGCAGCGAAAACTCGTGTAGCGGGAAGAAAACAATCGACATTCGAAAATTAGCAATCGCAATCTTCCTCAATGCCTTCGTTCGACATCGTCTCGGAAGTCGATAAGCAGGAGATCGATAACGCGTTGAACCAGGCGCGCAAAGAGCTGGCTACGCGCTTTGATTTCAAAGGCGTCGCCGCCCATATCGAGCACGAGAAAGACAAGATCACACTGACAGCAGAGGACGCCTCACGACTGTACGGGTTGCGCGAGATTGTGATCAACAAGCTGTCAAAGCGGAACGTCGATCTGCGGAACATCGACCAGCAGGAGCCGTCGATCTCGTCAATCGGTCATGCGAGACAGGAGCTGAAGATTCAGCAGGGTCTTGAGGGCGAGAAGGCGAAGGAGATCATCCACGCGATCAAGGCGCAGAATTTCAAAGTGCAAAGCACACTGCAGGAGCGGCAGATCCGGGTGACAGGCAAGAAGCGCGACGATCTCCAGGAAGTGATTGCGTTCGTCCGCGCGAAAGACTTTGGCGTCGCGACAACTTTTAAGAACTTTAGGGATTAACGGGATGCTCGCTGAGAGAGTGCGGAGCGGGCTCAGCCGCCTTGGACCGGCGGCATGATTGCGATCTGCTCGCCCGCACGGAGAACATGGTCGCGCCCGACAAACTCTACGCCGGCACCGATGATGATGCTGCTGTGCCATGCCCGCACCGCGGGGACGCGTGCATAGAGTTGAGTCAGCAACTCTGAGACGGTTCCGCCCGCGGGCAGCTCGAGATCGAGTTCTGAAATCCCCGCTGCATCGCGGAGATGCGAGAAGAGCTGCACGTGCACCGTCATGAGCCGATCAGCTCTTTTCGCAGCACGCCGATGCATGGCAGGTTTCGGTAGCGCTCCATATAATCAAGGCCCGTAGCCCCACGACGAACTCGTTCCCGATTTCAAAGCCGACGTAGTGAGCCTCGATCGGCGCACGCTCAACGGCTCTCTGCCTCTCCAAGTTTGCGCCGGATCGCTGTCAGGGTGAGCCCGCTGTCCAGAATGTCGTCGAGATGAGAATGTGCCGTCCGGCGACGTCCGGCAGCATGATCTGTTTTGAACAGAATTTCTCCTCTCGATCTCGTGCCGCCGTGACAGCTCCCAGCTCTCAGGCGATCAAGCTTCAGAGGGAGCGGCATTCGGCGAAGCAGGTCCGGCATGAAGATGAGGCTGCCGTTTAGTACTGCGATGACCGTCAGCTCAAGATCGTGGTAATCAGCGGAAATTTGCGCAGCGATCTCATCAACGCGCCGGAGAATGGTTGGTTGATCAAAGAGCACGCGTTCGAGATCGCCCCTGCATCGGCAACAGTTAAAACAGGTTGTGCGGCGATGTCGATGCCGGCGGAATACGTCTGGGTTGCCTTCGCGCGTTCCTGGCACAGGCATCATTTCACGAGTGCGGCGTCTGTTTTTTTCTTGAGCGCTGGATCTGCTTGATGACGGAGTGCCTCTTGAAACATGATGGCCGCTCCGTCTTGATTTCCGTTCGCTTTCGCCGCCAATCCTGCGTTGTAAAAGATGATCTGAAGGTCGCCTTCCGCGAAAGTCGAAGGTGATCGCTGTGCGATCTCGGCCAGCAGCTGAAACTCTTTTCGAGTGGAAGACGCACGGCCAGTGAAGAACGGCAGGGACTGCGTCGTCAACGCTCGTGCGAGCCGCACCTTTCCATCATCCGGCACGGCAGAGACTGCTTCGTCCATCAATGCGATTCCGTGATTTAGTGTTTGCATTTTTTTTGGCCCAAAACCGAGATCACGGCTGCGTAAAGTGTACGCGCTACCGAGGTATACGCGCGCGAGTTGGTTGCGGCTGTCACTTCGGAGGACCGTCTCGAGCGCGTCGATGCACTGAACAACCGCGGCTTTATCTCCAGCCAATCCGCGACGGTACAGCTCCTTGACCTGATTTTCCTCGGCCGCGGGTGCGGGGAGCACCGCAACTGCAAGCAGCAAAGTGACGACCGTTACGATTTCGGAGCGCACGGGATAGTGTAATCACGCGATAGTCAGAAGCGACCAAATCAGCTTTAGCGGCGCAGCTTCTTGTTGCGCGCACCGTCGCACTTTTTGGTTAGCTCCGGTCGAGACACGCGCAGAGCACAAAGACAAAAAACCGGGAGGAGAAAAGAATCTCCCCCCGGGTTGATTTTTCGTTTTAGAACCGAACGAAAGTCCGGTCTGGTTAGGCGACTTGCTAACTATTTACGTCCGCCTTTTTTCGAGCCGCTCTTTTTGCTTGCTGCTTTTTTCTTAGCAGGAGCCTTGGAGCCGCCGGACTTTTTCGAAGACGATTTCTTTGCTGGCATCGTGTATCCCCCCTTTCAATCCGCAGATGCGGTGGGTGTGAACAACTTTGTGAATAAGTTCACAACAACATGTGAGTAAGCATCACGTTTTTTTTGTCAAACTTTTTTGCCGCATATCGAAAACTATTTTCAAAATGTCGCGCGCGATCACCATTTTCGGTGCGCGTGAAATCGGGTGCGGCTCCAGATCTCGCGAGAAAATCGTGACTTCGTTGTCGTCAGTTTCCATTCCCGAATCGCTTCCACTCACATCGTTTGCGACAATCACGTCGCAATTTTTCGCCAGCAGCTTCCGTCGCGCGTGCGTTTCGACATCGTGCGTCTGTGCTGCAAATCCAACCACGAAATAGGCGCGATCGTCGTTGGGAAGTGAAGCAAGGATGTCGCGGGTCGGTCTTAACCACAGTGAAAACTCGCCATCGTGTTTCTCGATCTTCTGCGACGCGAAAACCTTTGGCTTATAGTCCGAGACTGCGGCGCACATCAGCAGCACATCACAATCGCGGACGTGTCGGTGCACTGCGTCATACATTTCATCGCTCGTGCTAACGCGAACGAACATTCCGAACCGCGGAGCTGCGAGCGCGGTTGGTCCAGAGATCAACGTGACGTCGTGACCGGCTTCGAGCGCAGCTGCTGCGAGCGCATAGCCCATTTTACCCGATGAGCGATTACTGATGAAGCGAACTGGATCAATCGGCTCGCGCGTAGGCCCCGCGGTGACGACAATCCTCACGCGATCAAGTTGTCCTGCCGCGCCAGGAGGAACTCAGCGCGAAAGGCGATGTCGTCCACCTTCCACAAGCGGCCCGCGCCTTCGTAGCCGCACGCCAGCGTACCTTCTTCAGGTCCGATGAATTCGACACCGCGCGCCTGGAGCTTCGCCACATTTTCCTGTGTGGCCGCGTGCTCCCACATTTTGCCGTTCATCGCTGGTGCGATAAGAATTGGCGCTCGTGTCGCCAGCGCAATCGCAGCAAGAGGATGACCAGCGAGGCCGTTCGCGAGCTCGGCAATCACGTGCGCAGTTGCAGGCGCGATGAGAAGCAGATTCGCGCGGTCGGCGAGCTGGATGTGACCGGGCCGCCAGTTTTCCTTTTCGTCGTAGAAGCTCGTCATCACCGGGTTTTTCGACAGCGTCTGCAGCGTCAACGGCGTGATGAATTCAGCAGCGTCGCGCGTCATCACGACGAATACGTTGTGTCCCTGTTTGTGCAGCAGACTGGCAAGTTCGGCTGATTTGTACGCGGCGATCGAGCCGGTGATCCCGAGTACTACCGCCTTTTGGGTCCGCATCACATCCGCAGTTTCGTTCATTCGACTGAATCACTTAGCATCAAGCGCCTGCTAAGATAACGCTCCGCGCCCATGATATCGCGAAACTTCAGCAAATCTTCCTCCATTGACTTGCTGATGATCGTGTAGCGGTAGTCGCGCCAGAGCTCCATCTCGCGCGCTGCGTTCATCAAGCGCAAATTAATTTGCGCTTCAGTTTCGGTGCCGCGTTTCGTGAGGCGCCGCCGAAGCTCATCGAGATCGGGCGGCATGATGAAGACGTCACAAAGCGCGTTGCGAACGAACGCCTCGTCGTATTCGCGAATCGACGCGGCGCCTTGCGTGTCCACGTCGATCAACACATCGACGCCTTTTTCGAGGTTCGAGCGAATCGGATTACGCAGCGTTCCGTAGTAATGCTCGTGGACCTTCGCGTATTCAAGAAAATCGCCCGCGGCGGCGCGTTCGAGGAAATCCGATTCAACAAGGAACCGGTAATCCTCGCCTTCGATTTCGCCCGCGCGCGGATCGCGTGTGGTGCAGGAGACGGAATAGACGAAATCGGGTGTCTGCCGCAGCGCATCGCACAGTGTCGTTTTGCCGGCTCCCGACGGCGCGGAGACAACGAACAAAATCCCACTGCGTGTGAATTGCTTACTCAACGTTTTGGATTTGCTCGCGGATCTTCTCCAGCTCCGCCTTGCACACTACGACGTGCTGTGAGATCGCGGCGTCGTTCGCTTTGGCGCCGAGCGTATTCAGTTCACGGAAAATCTCCTGTGTAATGAACTCGAGCGTCCGGCCAACAGGCTCTTCTTTGCGCAGCTGCTCGGCGAACTGCGTGAAGTGACTATCGAGTCGTGTCAGCTCTTCGGAGACGTCGGAGCGATCGGCGAAAATCGCGATCTCCTTCAGCAAGCGCTCATCGTCGGACGCGAGTTCAAGGCCAGCTTTGTTGATGCGTTCGCGCAGCGAGTCGCGATATCTCTTTACGACTCCCGGAAAGCGCTTGCTCACTTCTTTGATCCGGTCGCGCATGAGCTTCAGTCGCTGCCGCAAATCTGTCGACAGATGCTTACCCTCGCGTTCGCGCATCCTAATAAGTGCGCCGAGAGCCGCAGCTAGCGCGGCGTGGATCGCAGGCCAGACGCACTCCGCGTCCACGTCGTTTTCAGAAAAGCGCACCACGCCCGGTGCCTGCAGAATCGTCCCAATGGTGATTTCGCCCGGTGCGCCGAGTTCCTTCTGTAGTGCGCGCATCGCGTCATGGTAGGAACGGGCTAATGCAATATCGAGCGCAAGGTCGCGCCTGCCGTTGCTACCCTGTTCGTACGAAATTGAGACGCTCGTCCGGCCGCGCGAAAGACGTTCATTCAACGTCTGCCGAACCCGACCTTCCAGCCCGGAAAACTCGTGTGGCAGGTTGATGACGAATTCGCTTTGTTTCCGATTCACGGAGTTGAGCTCAACCGTAAACTTTGCGCCGTTGTGATCCGCTTCACCGCGGCCGTAACCGGTCATGCTTCTCATCTCAGAACCCGAAATGAGTCGCGGCTTGCGAGACGTCCTTGTCGCCGCGACCGGAGCAGTTCGCGATGATGATATCGTCGTGCGCAAGTGTCGGCGCTGTCTTCATTACCTGCGCGATCGCGTGGGCGGTCTCGAGCGCGGGAATGATTCCTTCGATTTCCGCGAGCCTGCGGAACGCCGACAGCGCCTCGTTGTCGGTTGCGTAGTCGTATTCGACGCGGCCTGAGTCACGTAAATAACTGTGCTCCGGGCCGATCGCCGCGTAGTCGAGACCAGCGGAGACCGAGTGCGTGAGCTCGATCTGCCCGTCGTCGTTTGTCAGCACAAACGTCCTGGTGCCCTGCAGGACGCCAAGCTTGCCGCCCTGAAAACGGGCGGCATGTCTTCCACTTCGAATTCCTTCGCCGCCGGCTTCGACGCCGATCATGCGCACGTCATCGTCTTTGAGGAATGGATGGAACAAGCCGATCGCGTTACTGCCGCCGCCGACGCACGCGATTAATACATCGGGCAGGCGTTCTTCCCGCTCGAGAATTTGCCGTCGCGCTTCGACGCCGATCACGCGATGGAAGTCGCGTACCATCATGGGGTATGGGTGCGATCCGAGCGCGGAGCCCAGGATGTAGTGTGTGGTGCGCACGTTCGTAACCCAATCGCGCATCGCTTCGTTGATCGCTTCCTTCAGCGTCGCTTGGCCAGCGGTGACAGTGACGACTTTGGCTCCAAGGAAACGCATGCGGGCGACGTTCAACGCCTGCCGTTCCATATCGACCGCCCCCATATAGATGATGCACTCGCAACCGAACCGCGCCGCCACCGTCGCAGTCGCCACACCATGCTGGCCAGCACCCGTTTCGGCGATGATTCGCTTCTTGCCCATGCGTCGCGCGAGCAGGATTTGGCCGAGGGCGTTGTTTATTTTGTGCGCGCCGGTGTGGAGCAGATCTTCCCGTTTCAGATAAACTCTCGCGCCTCCGAGCTCATTCGTTAGGCGCTCCGCGAAGTAGAGAGGCGTCGGGCGACCTGCAAAGTCGCGCAACAGTTCCGCAAGCTCCTTCTGGAATGCCGCATCGCCTTTCGCTCTTTCGTATTCAGCCGTCAGATCCTCCAGCGCCGACATCAGAGTCTCGGGCACGAACATTCCGCCGTACGGGCCGAAATGGCCGCGAGCGTCAGGCATTGTCTCGATAACGGGCATGCGGCGAGATTAGACTCGGCTCACATCCCGCGCAAAGCCATGCGAACAGCCGTTTCAAAGTTCTCGGCGTAGAGCTGAATTTCTACCAACACGACGACTTTGAAATTCTGATTCCAAATCTCTACGGCGCGGAGATCGCGAAAGAAGCAGCGGTTAATCTAAAAACCTCCGCCGTATCGAGCAGCGTCCTGACTAAAGAGTCGTTCGTCGAAGGCGCGCGGAAGCTCGGTCCCGCCGCGCAACAACTCGAAGGACTGCTCGATTGGACCTCAAAGCACGGCATCGTTTTCTACAAAGCATCTTCGGCTTGCTGCGAGAAGCTGTTTCGTCGAAGCCGATCTTTTGGGCCTATCAGTCTGACGGCAAGATCGAGTTGAACTTCAAAGAACTTATGTCGTCCGGCGCCGCAATCTACGCAGACAAACTCGGAAAGCTGCTGAACGACATCGGATTCTTTCCCCAACCCAGCATGCGAGAGATGAATTATCCACGCATTCCAATTAGTATTTGGGGACCTCGACTTCAGGAATCAGAGCACGCCCTCGAACAATCGTTTTTCGAATCAGTGCGTTGAGCGCGCGCCGGTGCGGCGACGGCATGGGAATCGTGCCCAGCTCGTGCAGCGGAAATGCGCGCTGTCCCGGGCCGAGCGCTGACGCGGCGGGCGCTTCGCAGACGCGCAACGTTATGCGGTGATGCGTGAATGGAAACTCGCACGAATACAGCAAACGACGAGCGGGCGGCGGGGTGAGCAGTCGCGGGAGAATCCACATGCCCCGCCAACGATCTCGCGCTTGCTCGAGCAATACAGTGTTCGCTTTCGGTGCGAAATAGTGGTCTTCCGTTAGCAGCTTAACGGGTGCTCGTGCCGCTTTCCTTGGCAGAGTCGCCGGAGCTTCAGCCTGGCAATAAATGCGAATCGGGCAAATTGAGCATCTTGGTTGACCTGCGATACAAACCAGCGCGCCGAGATCCATGAGCGCGGAGTTGTGCCGGCCAGCACCACGCTGCGGGAGGAGCGAAGACGCGAACTCCCAAAGGTGTTTTCGTCCGACGTTGGAGTCGATACTCGTTCGGAGATTCAGCAGCCGTGCGAAGAGCCGGGCGGTGTTCGCCTCTACAATCGGAACCGACGCATCAAACGCGAACGTCACCACGGCATTTGCCGTGTAACGGCCAATTCCTGGCAGCATTTCCAACGCATGACGCCTCCGTGGAACGACGCCGCTATGTCTTTCCAGGATGATCCTGGCTGTGCCGTGAAGATTCCTTGCGCGGGAGTAGTACCCGAGACCCTGCCAAGCATGAAGGATGTCGGATTCAGACGCTCGGGCGAGCGATTCCAGATCAGGGAAACGACGGAGCCAGCGATCGAAGTATGGAATTACTGCGGCGACTTGGGTCTGCTGAAGCATCAACTCGGAGACGAGGATCGCATACGGATTCCGTGTGCGACGCCACGGCAGATCACGGCGGTTTTCGCGAAACCAGGAGAGAAGCGCACGCCGGAACGCGCGAGGTTCGAGAGCAGCGGACGCTTTGATGGGAAAGCGTCCAACGTTCAATGCGCCACGTCCAACGCTGACTCAGAGGCATATCAACGTTGGACGTTCATCGTTGAGCGTTGGACGTTCCGGCTCGAATCCGGTGAATTCATACACGCATCCACTTAGCTCGAAACAGGCGGCCGAGCTTCGGTTGCTGCTCGATGAGCTCGGCTTTCAATTCGCTTCGCGGCCTTACACGCTCTACTTCGCGCAGAAGGAAAAGCTGAGCGCTGCAGTATACGGGAAAGGCCCCAAGCTGCTGTTGCAGGGGAAAGGAATCGAGGAGTTCGTGCAGTTCGAGCTTGAGCCGAAAATCCTCGGCGAGGCGAAGCTCGGGTATGAGGAAGTGCATTCTCCCGAGATGTTTGAGCCGCATTTCGGCGTCGACGAAAGCGGGAAGGGTGACTTCTTTGGGCCGCTCGTCATCGCCGGCGTTTATGTAGACCGCGGCATCGCGCGGAACTTCATGGATGCTGGAATCCAGGACAGCAAACGGATCGGCTCCGATGCGCGGATACATTCGCTGGCGGACGTGATCCGGAAAACCCACGGCGCGATCGCAGATTCAGTCGTGATCGGTCCAGAGCGCTACAACGATTTGTACGAGAAGTTTGGCAATCTCAACAGCCTCCTGGGGTGGGGGCACGCGCGAGTCATCGAGAACCTGCTCGCCAGGCGACCGGGCTGTCCGCGAGCGTTATCGGATAAGTTCGCTGATGCGCGTGTAATTCAGCGGTCGCTGCTGCAGCGCGGCCGCGAGATCAAGCTGGATCAGCGCACGAAGGCTGAATCAGATCTTGCAGTGGCGGCGGCATCCATCATCGCGCGTGAAGCCTTCATCAACTGGCTGAACGCGCGGGGGAAGGCCCTCTGCGTGAAGCTGGGGAGAGGCGTCTCCGGGAGTGTCAAGCAAACGGCGCGAGATCTTGTCGCGAAACACGGCCCTGCGATCCTGCGACAAGTCGCAAAAGTGCATTTCCGCACCGCCCATGAGATTGCGCCGGAGAGCTTCGCCGCTCCAGCTCCACGCACTGAGTGGCGACGCTGACGCGTTGTCACGGCAGCTCTCTCGGCGGAAATAGTTCGCCCCCTCCGAACGGAAGCGGAAGGTGCGCTCTCGCGCAACCGCACCGACGAGGCAAGCTTCTTGCTTCTAGTTTTCTCTCACAAGCTGCACTGTGGAAACGCGCCTGCTCATCTTGAATGCGGATCCGGTCTTTCAAGACCGCGCGATCGGCTTGCTCGATGAAATGGACAACCTTGAGACATGTATTGTGCGCTCAATGGCCGAGGCAGTGCTCGTGTTAATGTCAGAAAATTTCGACGGCTTCGTCGTGGAAGGGGAGCCGGCGACCGCTCTCGAGCAGGCTACAAATGCGCGCCAGCATTTCCCATCCCTTCAGATCCTCTGCGTCACTTCCGGGGCGGACAAGACCGACTCCGCGGTAAGAGCTGCGCGCCAGAAGATACTCTACGTCTCGCGTGATGTGACTGAGCGGCGCCTGCGCCGTGAGCTGGGGAAGTTTGTGCGGCCGCTCGACCAGGGCGCCGGCACGCCTTCCGAAGGGGTCGACCCTTGCCACTCGCTTATTGGCAATTTGAATCAGTTTTCCGCCGCTGAAATTTTGCAAATGAGCTGCCTCAGCCAGCGGAGCGGCCGTTTGACTTTCAAATCCGGCCGCGGCAACAGCGAGATTTACCTCCACCACGGGAACGTGCGGCACGCGATCTTTGGTCAGCTCGAAGGCGAACCTGCTGTCGCTGAAGTATTCCGATGGAGGCAGGGGCGCTTCTATTTCGAGGAAGGAATCATCAGCCAGGTGCAGACCGTTAATCGGCCATGGGCGCATTTGTTGATCGATAACCTGCAGAAGTTCGATGAGACGATCGAGCTCTCCGTTTGCACTCAGCGATGAGAGACAAGAATCTGGACCGGCAGCTACGGCTGCTGACGCTGCAGCTCGACAGCTGGAAAAAGCTTCACGACCTGATTACCTACGGGCTCGACAAAACGCGGCCGATCATCTCCGCGGAGCAGGAGCGGCAATTCACTGATATCCGCGGGAACCTTTTGCAGGAAACGGAACATTCTTTTCGCGAACTGGGGCTGCTGGGAGAACTCTCGGGGCGGGCGATGAATGTCCTCCAGCGAGGCGCGTCCATCCGCGGCGTGCGCGAGCTTTCGACCGATGACGTCCGCCGGCTTGAGGCGGACTGGAATGGTGTTTTCACGAAACTGGGCGTGTTACAGGGCCAGCTGAAATCCCGGCGTAAAGTTCTCGAGGGTCAGACGACGCTGTCGTATCTACTTTCCCGGCTACTTCGCCGCAGGGTTTTGAGTTAACCACTGGGCAGCGGGGCACTTAGACGGCGTGCGCCATTCATACTGGACACGTGTTCCCCGCAAAAAAGTTTGCGATTATCCCACCTAAACAGGCCACGGTAGGCGATGTAAGTAAGGATATGGCAAAGCTCACCAAGCGAGACATAGTCGTCGCCATCAGCAACCAGACCGGGATGGTGCAACACGAAGTCTTCGAGGTCGTGCAGAAGACGCTCGATCACATAACCGACAGTCTGGCGAAGAATGTCGCCGTCGAGCTGCGTAATTTCGGGGTGTTCCAGCCGCGGCTGACGAAGCCGCGAGTCGGCCGGAATCCGAATGAGCCCGGCAGCAGCTTCGTGATTCCACCGCGTGCAACGGTCAAGTTCAAGGCCGGCAAGATAATGCGCCAGCGGGTAGAAAAGCTCTCGCGCGAACTTAAAGATGCTTCGGAGCAGAAGAGCGTCGCGTCCCAGTAAGGCTTAACCGCCCTGTTCCGGCACCTGAGTGACCCGCTTTTAGTTGCTGCGCGAGTCGTTCGCCGGCTGCAGCTGGAGAAGATCCTGGATTGCCCGCTCGAGCCGGTCAAAATTTATCGGCTTCGTCAAATGCTCTGAAAAACCGGCTTCCCGTGCGCGGCTGACGTCGTTTTCCATGCCGAAGCCGCTCAGCGCGATACCACGCAGCCCTTTGCGGGTATGCAGCTCTTGCATCAGCTCGTAACCGGAGCGATCCGGCAGGCCGATGTCGCTGATCAGAAGGTCAAAATCCTCGGCATCGGCGCGTTCCACGGCCTGGTCTGCAGAGTTGGCAACTGTTACTCGATAGCCTCGGCGCTCGAGGATCATCTTCAATCCGATGCAAGTGTCGTAATGATCGTCGACGACAAGTAATCGCGCAGTCTGCTGCTTCGTGAATATCGCCCGCCCGGTATCACTCGGTCGCAGATGGTGCACAGCGGCGGGATCTGGCGTTGCCACGGTCCGCAACGTGACGGTAAACGTCGTGCCGCGGTCTTTACCTTCACTCGACACGGTGATTTTGCCGTGGTGGGCTGCGACCATTGCTTTAGAAATTGCAAGCCCGAGGCCGAGACCGCCGAAGCGGCGAGTGATGGAGCTTTGGCCTTGCTCAAACGCGTTAAAGATTTTGTCGATCTTGTCGGGTTCGACTCCAATCCCGGTATCCGTTGTCCTGATTTCGATCTCGTCTGCGAATGGGTTAAACGTCTCGATGATGATGCGGCCCTGCTCGGGCGTGAACTTGACGCTATTCTTCATCAGGTTCCAAAATACCTGCTGCAGCCGAGCCGGATCGGCTTCGACGTACACGTGTTCCGCGCGCAGCCGGAACTCTACTTTCAGGTTCTTCGCGAAAATTTCCTCCCTGCAAATTTCGTAAGAGCGCTGTAAAATCTCATGCACGCTCACCGTCTCCAACGTCAGCTGGAGCTTGCCTTTCGCGATGCGGGTAACGTCCAGGAGGTCGTCGATCAGCCGTGCCTCGAGTTCGACGTTGCGGCGGATCACTTCCAAAGCGCGCCGCATTTCGGGCGGGCCCGACGCACCGGCTTCGAGTTCACCCACCATCGCCAGAACAGGGGAGAGTGGGTTCCGCAACTCATGCGAAAGGAGCGCGAGAAACTGATCCTTGGCAGCGTTTGCGCCGATCAGATCCTGCCGGAGCGTCACATCCCGCGTCTTATCTTCAACAAGATACAGCACGCCCTGGATCCGCTGCTCGGAGCTCTGCAGCCGCAGCAGGTTCACGTTCACGAAGTGCGTCGTGCCAGCGCGATCGGTGAATGGTTGCTCTACCAACTGAAAGGGTGCGCCAAACGCGAGGACCTTCTCGATTGCCTCGTGAGGCGCGATCTGCACTTCATCGTAAGTCGCGTCGTAAATGTCTTTTTCTTCGTCGAGCATCCCGAACTGCCGGGCCATCCGCACGAATGCCTCGTTCGCTTGAAGGAAGTTGCGTGAATCGGGATCTATGAGGGCGATGCCGCTGGGCATGTTCGCCAGGATTTTCTCGTTGAAGATGACTTCGCGCTCGATCCGGCGCGCAGCCTCTGCCTGGCGGCGCGTGAACTTCCCGGCGAGCCATGCGCCAACCGCGGTCAGCAGGATCAGCCACACGGCCGGAAACGTTATTTTGGCGAGCAAGTCTCGAACCGGCTTGTAAGCCGCAGATTTCGGCTGCTCGACCACCGCGGTCCATCCGGTCACATCAACAGGACAGAACGAGTAAAGGTTTCCGAACCTATCGAGATGCCCTTTCTTTGTGTGCTGGATCTCGCGCAGTAACGACTGCGTCTGCTCTGATGGCGCCTCGGAGTTCGGCTGAAAATTCTGTGAAAACAGCGGCCTGCCGTTTTGATCGATGACCTGGCAGACCGATTGATCGGCGAACTCGATGGAAGAAAGTCGCCGGCCCATCCGCTCGACCAGCACCGCCACCCCTAGATAGCCAACCACAGTCCCATCGGGAACACGCACCGAGCCTACAATGTCGGTTATCAATCGTTTGTCGGAAATCCGCGGATGGACGGACGAGACGTACGCGCCGGGAGCCGCGGTGGCGGGTTCACGCCAGACGGCTGAGTCGAACTGATTTGCCTCCTCGGGCGTTATCGGCGGCAACGAAGCGATTAGTCGTCCATCATCGCTTGCAATGAACATTCCATCGATACGCGGGTGCGAATAATAAGTCTGGCTGAGCCACTCCTGCGCCGCAGTTTCGGGGTTCGGCCCGGTTAGAATGTTCGCGATCTCCGGCTGTGCCTGATAGTACTCGATGATCCCGCCTGTGCGGCTGAAGTCATCCCCGACAAGGTGTGCCATCAGCTGGACGAACGTCTGGCGATCCCGCAGGATTTTCGATTCGAGGGTGTTTGTGAGGATGGTATACGACACCACCAGCATGAGGACCGAGGGCACCCAGCCGGCGAGCAGGATAGCAATGACGATATTGAAGCGCTCGAAGCGATCTGGATCACGACGTCGCAAAAGCCAGCCCAGACGTCGCTTGGGTTCGATGGATTTCATCAGCGCGATCTTCGATCGGAAAATTCTACCGTTAGCCGCGACGCGGCAAGGAACGAATGACCGCACCGGCGGGCCGCCATCTCCGCCTGAATATCGCCGTCATCCCAGTCGGTGTGTCGCGATAAATGCATCGGGTTATAGTGCTACGGTTGGCGGCGTAACGGCCCGGACGTGCTCCTCGGCAGCTGCAATCTGAGTCGCTGGCGTGCGGAAAAGCACGCTGAGGGCGAGCGTCACCGCGCATCCCACAAAGACGAACCAGGGCCACGAGATTTTCGGCCACCATTCCGGCATGAAATAACCAAATACCCACTGGACCGCGACAAGCCTGCCGGTGAACAGCGCATGAATATCGAACGCGGGGATCGACACCTTGCACAGGATCAGGACTGACGAAATCCCCAGAATCATCGCGACGACGTTCGGCCCGTCCGCACCTCGACTGCGGGTGAGCATCCCCAAGAGGAACACGCCGAGCAACGCGCCATAAGTGTAGCCAAGGATGCCAATTGCGATTGGGATAATCGTCAGCTTCGCGTCTTTCAGAACGGCATTCGCAGCGGCGGCCGCGACGATGATCATCAGGAAACCAAAAACCGAAGTAGCGATCCTCGCGGCGCGGATTGCCTGCCGATCCGTCGCGGCAGGGCTGATGTACGGAATGTAAAAGTCTTTCGTGAAGCTGGTGGCGAGCGCGTTGAGCGCAGCCGACGTGGAACCCATCATCGTGGCGAACACCCCGGCGATGATGAGACCGCGGAATACCACCGGCATCTCGTTCACGATGTAGTGGCCGAAGATTTCATTATCTGCAGCCGGCAAGCTCAAGCCGGGCAGGACGGCGTAGTGCACGGATAACAGGATGCCAACGCTGAGAAAAGCGATCACAATCGGTAGATCCATGAGGCCGCTGAGCACCAGCGAGAGCTGCGACTTGCGGTAGTTCGGCGCAGTTAACATCCGCTGCACCATGTCTTGGTCGGTGCCGTGGGTTGCCATCGTCAGCAATGTCGAGCCGATGAACGCAGCGAACAGCGTGTAAGGCTCTTCGAACATTGCTTTCAGCGCTGCGCCGAACGGTAATTCGGAGTTCCAGCCCGTTTGGAGGAACTTGATCTTGTCGACTCCGCCGAGGTTTTGCTGCACCGTCGCAAGTCCACCTGGGATACTCCGAAGAAGAAGGAAAATCGCTAACGCAACAGACGTCAGCATCAGTATGGCCTGGATCAAGTCCGTCCAGACGACAGCTTTGATTCCGCCAACAGCCGTGTAAACCGTCGTCACTACGGTGACGAAGATGATGCCCCAGACGTAGGTGTTTAGGTCTACTGGCAAATTCGGGAACAGATAACGCCAGATCACAACCATGATCGCTCCGCCGAGATACAAGCGAACGCCGATCCCAAGCACGCGGGTGAACAGAAAAATCCCGCTCGCCATGTTCTTCGTCTTGGTTCCGAACCGCACGGTTAGGAACTCGTAGACGCTCTGGACACGGTAATCATAGTACGGCTTGATGAACGTCGCCGCGATGATAATGCGAGCGAGAATCGTGCCGATGACGAGCTGGCCATAGAAATATGCGCGCGTCTTAAATCCTTCGGCAGGTGTGCCGAGGAAGGTCGCTGCGCTCGTTTCGGCGGCGACGATCGAGGCCAGCACGGCCCACCAGGGGATCGAACGGCCCCCGAGCGAGAACTCCTGCAGGTTCTTGTTTCGGCGGCCGGCCCAAAGTCCGAGGGCGACGATTCCGAAGAAGTAGGCGAGCAGGACGACCGCATCGATCAGCAAGCGCGTGTTGAAGACGTTTTCTTGCATGGCGGGTGCAGCATTTAGCCACGGATGCGCGCGAATGAACACGGATTTTCGCGTCCGTGTTAGTCTTCAGAGCCATGAAACTGACAATGATCGCTGCGCCGGAGTTTGATCTGACGAAGACGCTCGACTCGGGACAGGTGTTTCATTGGGAGCCGCTGGACGCGGGTTACGCTGGCATCATCGGCGAGCGAGCGGTTTACGTGCAGCAGCGCGGTGATTCACTCCTGATCACGCCCGGCATGGAAGCCGCCGTTCGTCGTTACTTTGCGCTGGATCATCCACTACGCGAAATCTGCGGAGCATTCCCAACTGACTCTGCAATGTGTGCCGCCCGCGATTTTTGCCGCGGTCTTCGCATCATTCGCCAGCCGGAGTGGGAGTGCCTCGCATCCTTTATCACCTCATCGATGAAGCAGGTCGCACATATCCGGCAGATGTCTCGCGCGCTCCGCGCGCGATTTGGCGAAGTGCGAAAGCTGAAAGGCGTCCAGTTGTTTGCTTTTCCAATTGCGCGGCGACTCGCAGACGCGACTGAGCAGGAGCTGCGCATGTGCGCCCTTGGCTATCGTGCGAGGAATCTCCTTGCTACTGCCCGCCGCGTCGCGTCGGGCGAAGCGGATATGCGGTCGTGGCGGACTTTGCCCGATGCTGAGCTGCGCGCGCGGCTTTGTGAGCTGCCAGGCGTCGGCGCGAAGGTCGCAAATTGTGTGATGCTCTTCGCCTACGAACGGCTGCGGGCATTCCCGATCGACGTCTGGATCGAGCGCGTGCTGAAAGAGAAGTACTTCCCGCGCGCCCGGAAACTCACCGCCGAACGGTTGCGTCGTTTCTGCGAAGAGTACTTCGGCGAGCACGGGGGATACGCTCAGCAATATCTTTTTCACCACGCCCGCAAGACCACACCGCGTCGCCGCTTGACGGTAAAGAGGCCATCGCGCCGGAAGTTGTCAGGTGGCGCTGCTCGCGATACCATACGCCGAGCCGCCGTTAAGTAGCACGTAGCGCGCTCCGCCGGTTGCGTCGCGGTTTCAGAATGGCGACGACGATCGGCCGTTTCGTGCCGGTTGAGCAGGCGCTGACAAGCGCGAACGACGATGGAACCGAATCGACAACGCAAGAAGCTCTGGTGGGCGATACTCGCATCGCTATTTCTACACCTCCTCGTCGCGTATTGCCTGGTTGCATTCAACACGGCATTCATTCCGGTGCTGCAGCCGGCAGACGACAGTCCGGTGCAGTTAACGATGGTAGATTTATCGGCGACTCCCACGCCGCCGGCGCGTCCGCGCTATCTCGAAACCGATTCATCGAAGGAAACAGCCGAGCCACCCAAGGAGAAGACGTTCGAGTCTAACGCGAACTCTATCGCTGCCAGCAAAGTGCCTGCCTCCGGTGATGCTCCGTTGCCTAGCCAGGAAGGAATGGAGCGGCCGTTTCTCGACATGGAGACCCACGATTCGTCGCTCGCGATCGAAGGCTCGACGTCCGAGCCTGCAGCTACGCCTCCGCCGATTCAGCCGTTGGCGCCCCCTGCCAGCGAACCGCCGAAGCCGCAACCGAGCGCTACACCAAAGGCGACGCCGCTTCCCGAACCGAGCGCTGCGCCGGAGCAAATGGCGATGCTAACGGGCACTCCGCCGCCGCCAATTCGTGATCCCCAGGAAGCCGAAGAAACACCGCCCGCCGAGACTGCGGATTCTGCGCCGCCGCCCGTGCCTCGTCCCTTGCCGGAACGCCCCGCCTCCAATTATCGGCCGCAGAAAGAAGAGACCAAGATTACGGGCAGCATCAGCAATCGTGGCCCGTCGGCAGTGGACGCAGTGGCAACGCCGCTAGGTCGCTACCGAAAACAGATCTCCGACGCAATCGGGGCGCGCTGGTATTACTTCGTGAAGGCGAAAAGCGATCTCGCGAGTCTCGGCACCGCGCGGCTGGTCGCAGAGGTCGACGCAAAGGGCCACATCCAGAATCTGCGGATCGCGTCAAACAGCTCGAACGAGGCA
>JACDHZ010000299.1 GCA_013820755.1 Chthoniobacterales bacterium | reverse complement strand
TCGTAATGCCGGCCGGCGAGGCCGGTCGAGAAGACGGTCGTAAACCCCGATGAACGGCGTGATCTCACCCTCGCGCACCGCCTTCACTCATGCGCTGGCCAGGAGAGAGTGAAGTGTTCATCTGTTTTCCTGTTCGATCAGATCGAGAATGCCGCCGATCGAACCGAGCTGCTCAGGATCGACGCCACGCAGCGCGAAATCGATGTCGTAGCTGGTCTCGAGATAGGTCACGATTTGCAAAATCGCCAGCGAGTCGATCAGCCCCGAGGTCACGAGGCGTTCGCTCTCGCTGAGACTGCCGATGGGACGACCGGCTTTTTGAATCGTGCGCAGAAAACCGAGGAGGTGTTCCTTTCGTTCTTCACGCGCTGCGCTCATGCGCGGGTTCACTTACTCACGATCAGGGGTAAGTCGAGCGGGGTTCGTTCTTCGCAAGCTGCTTTCACGGCAGCGCGGTTCATCTTGCCGCGCGAAGTGCGCGGTATGTCATCCAGTACCCACCAACGCGACGGCATTTTGTGCTCTGCAATCTGCGAAGTCATCAGCGCGTGTAAGGCGCGGATGGTGTCGTCTTGCTGATCTGCGAGCACCACCGCCAGGCCGACGCTTTGCCCGTAGAGCGGATCATCCAGGGCAAAAGTGCAAACGTCGGTTGCGCGGTCGAAGCGCTCCACCACGGCATCAATATCCGAGGGGTAAATTTTCATCCCGCCTTTGTTGATCTCGTCCCGTTCCCGGCCGCGGAGGGAGAGGCGCTCGCCTTGATCGAGCGAACCGATATCGCCCGTCATGAACCAGCCATCGCGCACTGCTTTCGCGGTGAGATCATCGCGGCCGAAATAGCCTTTCATGAGGGCAGGGGTATTGAGCCAGACATAGCCGGACTCGCCGGTCGCACAGCGATGTTCATCAAGCAGTGGCTGCGTAGTGTCGCCAGTGCGCAGGATCTGAATCACCGCACCCCAGCCCTTGCCGATCAGTCCGTCTTCCGCGGTGACATCGGCATCATCCAGTCCAGCGACCCAGCTTCCGGTTTCGGTAATTCCGTAAGCGTTGCAGACCTGGCGGGTGCCGGTCCATTTCCGAATGTCTCCCCACGAGGCAGCCGATAACGGAGCGGAACCACAGTGGACGCGCCGCAACGTGCCGCGCTGCGGTGGTTTCGCGAGTTTCAGCGCGAGCTTCCAAATCGGTGGGACCGAAGACATGAATGTGATCTCATGTTCATCGAGCAAGCTCCCGAGGCGCGTGACGAGATCGGGGCGGAAGGGCGGCGTGATGTAGAGGTCGTGTCCGGAGAGCCAGGGGAAGAGACTGTTACAAACAAGTCCATGGCCGAAATGCGTCGGCAACATGCACAGGGAGCGCGCGAAGGCGTTCGCCGGCAGGTGATCGCGCAATCCGATCCAGCGAGCGCGCAGCGAGCGATGCGTGTGCACGACGCCTTTTGGATCGCCGGTGGAACCGGAGGTGAAAAGGATGAGCGCGTCGCCGTCGAGATGGATTTGTGACGCTGAAGATTCTTCCGCGCTGATCGCGCTTGTTTCTATGACGCGGACGTTTGCACCGCTGAGCGCTTGAATGAGCGCTGCGGGAGTTGCTTCATCGACAACCGCCAGCCGTGGCTGGGCCGTGCGGGTGAGATTCTCGACTTCAAAAGCGGTCAAACGCGCATCGACTGGAATCGCGCAACCACCCAACTGCCAGATGGCCAGGAGTTCCGCAAAGAACTCGAGGCGGTTGCCGAAAGGCAGAAAAACGCGATCGCCGGGTGTGAGTCCGTGCGCCTGGAAGCGCCCGACGCGACACGCGACCTGGCGTTGAATTTCAGCGCGATCCCATCGTCGACCGCTCAAGGGCTCGACCAGGTTTCCGACTTGTAATTCTAAGAACATCCGGTTCGGGAGGGACTAATTGGCCACAGATGACCACAGATTCAGAAGTGCCTTTTCCCATCTGTGAAAATCTGTGTTCATCTTTGGCCAAAGGTCTTCTTCATCGGAACCCGAGCAGCCCGAGAAAGAAATGCACACGGGCGAAGAAGGATGCCGAATCCTTTTCGGCCCAAATGTGAATGATGCTAAAAAAAGTCCAGACGCCGGCGGTAGCCAGAACGCGATGGGGGAATCTACGCCTCGTCTTCGCTCTTCGTTGCTCGCGCTGCATCGAGATGTAAATGCCAAGAGTGAGAAGAAGGCAATAGAAGAGGCGCGATTGCAGCGCCGCCCACATCGCGGCGAAGTCCGCGGTCACGAGCGGCACGTCCAGCCGGAGCCAGTGATAATACATGTTACCGAAGAAGGCGGCGGCGAAAACGGCGGCGAAAATGCGGAGCCTGGCGAACGTGGGATAGAAGAAGAAATTCACGAGCAGCTCTTTGAAGTAGTAGTAATAGCGATTCCAAAACTCGACCACGCTTTCCGCGAGGAGCGGTTTGTAGGTGTTTCGGAAAACATGGA
>JACDHZ010000298.1 GCA_013820755.1 Chthoniobacterales bacterium | reverse complement strand
CCGGAAGATGACTGGCAGACCGCTCTTCGAAGCCGTGCAGACGCTGGTGAACGAAACGCAGTTGCGCGCCCGTCTCGCCTCACTGCCAGCGGAAGATTTCAGCGGGTTGATGGAGGAGCTTGATGCGCTGCTTACCTCGGCGGCTGAGGCCGAAGCGAATGGCGCCGTTTTCGCAGAGTTTGTCGACAAGCTGCGCGACGACTTCCCAACGCCGCGCAACGTCCGGCTTTCGTCCGACGACGCGATTCAGCTCATCACTTCGCAGAAAGCAAAAGGCTCGGAGTGGCAGGCCGTGATTTTGCCATTTTTGGGCCGCAATCTGCGCACGCCGCCACCGCGTTATCCCTGCTTATTGCAGACGCCCGGCACCGGCGAGTTGCTCGTCGCCCTGGGCAAGGAAGATAAGACCGAGGAGGTGAAGCAGGCGCTGGAACGCGCGCAAGAACAGGAGGTGGAGCGCCTGCTTTACGTCGCGGCGACGCGCGCGCGCCACACCCTCGTGCTCGCGCTGGATGGAGAGATATTTGCTAAGACAAACGGCAGCCTCCCTGGCGGCGCGCAATTGAAGCGGCTATTCCGCCCGGAAGGAGATAATGAAAAGCATTTCCATCTGCTGCCCGACGCCGTATTGGAATGTCGCGAAACCGCCGCCGCTGCCGCCCAATCCACGGCGAGTTCTTCCGCGGTGGTGCCCGCGTTGCCGAAGTTCGATCGCGGAGTTTTCACGAAGGCCGCGGCGCGCGTGAATGATTTTGTGCGGAAGTTTAATCCGAGCGCGTACGATGCGGAGATCACGCAGGCTGCCGAAGAGGGAGTCGTTGCGGATACGCTAATGGTGAGTCGCGGAGCGGCTCGGGCGCGCTCGAGTCCGGACACTGCGGCGACTCTTTACGGGCGGTGGTGGCATTCGCTTTTCCAAGAAATGCCATGGCGCGGCGATTTGCGTGAGGCGGAGCGTCTTTTCATTGCGCGACAAACACAATCGCCGGATCCCCAACGGTCAGCCGCCGAGTGGAAGCTGGCCCGCAGCTTGTTCGACGATCCAGTGCTGGCGGCGTTCACAGCGAAACCGGCGACGCATGCGCACGCTGAATTTCCCTTCGCCTGGTCGATCCACCGCAGCGCCGCGCTCGAAGGAGTCATTGATCTGGTCCTGATCGACCAGGAGGCAGGCCGCTGTTTGCTGCTCGATTGGAAGACGAATCGCGTGAAGAAGGCGGAGGCGGAGATACTGAGCGAGCATTACCGGCCGCAGCTCGCGGCCTATTGGAAGGCAGTGCACGAGATCACGCGATTCGAAGTGGAGGCAGGGCTTTACTCCACCGCGACGGGCAAGCTGCTCATGTATGAGCCCGCCGAACTGGAAGCAGAATGGACACGGCTCGCGCGATAGCCCGGCGAGCAGATGCACAGGGAAGTCGCACCAGAAAGCGATCTGTGACTTTGTATCGAGACCGCGCCTGGTTGCGTTGGGCGAAACCAGGCTTGTTGTAGTGACGGCGCTCTGTCGCGGTGGAGCGCGTGCTACGCTGACAGAGCGGTGTCGCTACAAGCCGCACCTACTCGTTCGCCGGGCGAGCACTCGTGATGCAGAATAGGCCCATGCGTCGGCCGGTCGTGCTTCTCACCTTTTTGCTGGGCGCGCTGCTCGTCGCTGAAGCGGATGCGCAGAAGACGTTGAGCCTGACGGAAGCGCTTGCACTCGCCAAAAAGCAGAACCCCGAAATCCTGATCGCACGCAAGCAGGTCGAAGCCGCGCGGGGCGGAGTGGTCGAGGCGCGTTCGGCGTACCTGCCCTCGGTTGTTTCCTCCGGTTTGTTGCGGAAACGCGAGCGCCAGGAATCGTCGCGTCTGCGGGACGACGATTACAACGCATCGCTGCGCGTCGTGCAGAATGTCTATACGGCCGGGGCGAACAAGGGACGCCTCGCGATCGCCCGGCTGACGGAGGAAAAGCGCGCCCTGCAAGTGTCCGCGGTTGAGCGGGGCGTGGCGATGGACGTGCGCATCGCTTATTACGATCTGCTCCTCCACAGGGCCAGGATCGAGGTGCAAGAGCAAGCCGTGGGTGTGATGCGCGACGAACTGAAAGCCGAGCAGGAACGCTTCGCGGCCGGGACAGTGGGTGAACTGAATGTGCGCCGTGCGGAGGTTTCGCTCGCGAATGAGGAACCGGAGTTGTTCGAGGCGCAAACGCGCATGCAGAATTCCTATCTGCGCATCAACGAGCTCTGTGGAATTCTGAGCAGCACCCGCTCCAGCGCGCAGACATTTCAGCCGGTCGGCAGCTTACAATATCACCCGCGCCGGCCTGATCTCGCTGAATGCCTGGCCCGCGCCGCGACCCTGCGGCCAGAGATTAAAGCGCGACAGATCGATGTCGCGATTGAGGACGAGCAGTTGATCGTCGATCGCAGCGAGTTGCGACCGCGGGTGGAAGTCTTTACCGGCTACGAAGTTTAC
>JACDHZ010000297.1 GCA_013820755.1 Chthoniobacterales bacterium | reverse complement strand
AAAGGACAGATCAGCGTGCCGCGAGGTGCGATTGCTGAGGAACGCCTGTTTGAGCTGGCGCTTGAAGCCGGGGCTGAGGAGTTGACAAGTGATGAGGAACAGTATCTTATTCTCACTGCTCACGATCAGCTCTACGCAGTAGCTGAAGCGCTCAAACACGGGGGTGTGACGACGAGTGGGCAGAAGTTTACTTTCATTCCTGACACGACAGTTCCTGTCGTCGACGAGGCGACCGCGCTCCAGGTGTTGCGGTTGTGCGAGAGCCTCGAAGACGACGATGACGTCCAGAACGTCTATTCGAATGTAGAAATCGCAGAGGAGTTGCTGGCGAAGTTGCCGGCTTAAAAGCTGAGCTACGGAGCCGCTCGACGCATGTTGGGCGCCCACTGCCGGCCCGTTTCATTATGAGCGAAGAATCAGATAATCAGCAGTCGGTTGAGCCAAAGCCAGCGGCTGCCCGTCGTCGGCGACCTGCGCGGCGCGCTCCGCAGCGGCGAGGTGCAGCTCGGCCGAATTCGAGGGCGGAACACGTCGAAAACGGCACGGCTGAACTGGGCGATGCGCATCCGCCCGTGGAGGAGCAAACGAACGGCAAGCCCACCGGCAATGAGACGCGGGTCTCGGTTGACTCAGCTGGAACCTCTGAAGTTGAGAACGACGTCCGGAGAGCCGCGGCGTCTGATGATTCCGAGGGAGATGCTGCAAAGGTCGTTTCGTCAGCGGTCGTTGGCGACATGGCACTCGGCAATTCGGAGACGAAGCTACGAACATCCGACGCGGACGAAGGTGAGTCGCGTCGTCCAGAAACGGAACGGAACTTCCGTGACCGCGACCGGCATCAGCACAGGGGCCGCGAGCACGCGGACAGAGACCGAGGTGAACGAGGCGATCGCTCGCAGGCTGAGCCAGGTTCGCAGCAGAGCAACGATCAATATCGGGACCTCGAATTCGGTGAAGGGATCATCGAGATTTCCGGAAAGGGGTTCGGGTTCCTGCGCGATCCCAAGCGCAATTTCGTCCAGACACCGCACGATATCTTCGTAACGCCGGAAATCGTTCGCCGCTTCAATTTGCGCGACGGAATGTGGGTCCAGGGTGAGACGCGGCGCGGCAATCGCGGTCCGCAGTTGATGCGGCTCAACAAGATCAACGATGACGAGCCGACGAAATATCAAGGGCTGCGTCCGTTCGAAGAACTGACGACCATCAATCCAAACAAGCGGATCAAACTCGAGACGGTTCCGGATCGGTACACCACGCGCGTGATGGATCTGATGACGCCGCTCGGCATGGGGCAGCGCGGCCTCATCGTTGCTCCGCCGCGGACCGGCAAGACCACATTGCTCCATCACATTGCGGATGCGGTTACGAAGAACCATCCCGACATCAAACTCATCATCCTGCTGGTCGATGAGCGGCCTGAGGAAGTCACCGATTTTCGTCGCTCCTGCCCCGGCGCAGAGATCATGGCGAGCTCCAACGACAGCGACATCAAGAGCCATACGCGTATCGCGCAACTCGCGGCCGAACGTGCAAAGCGAATGGTGGAAGCCGGCAAGCACGTCTTTATTTTGCTGGATTCAATTACGCGCACTGCGCGTGCGTTCAACAATGCGACGGGCGGCGGTGGCCGCACAATGAGCGGCGGTATTGATTCGCGAGCGATGGAAATCCCGCGGAAGATTTTTGCCGCGGCGCGCAACACCGAGGAAGCGGGTTCGCTAACGATCGTCGCGACGGCGTTGATCGAAACCGGCAGCCGGATGGACGAGCTGATCTTCCAGGAGTTCAAGGGAACCGGCAACATGGAGCTGGTGCTCGACCGGAAGATCAGTGATCAGCGCATCTATCCGGCGGTCGATATTTTCCTATCGGGCACGCGCCGCGAAGAACTGTTGCTGGAGCCGTGGCAGCTCGAGAAGATCAATTTGATTCGTCGCGGATTGGCCGGGCACAAACCGGGAGAGGCGATCGAGCGTTTGCTCATGTTCGTGAAGAAATTCCCGACCAATGCGCAGATGCTGAAAGAGATTCCAGGCTGAAGCATGCCGCGGCGCGTTTGGGAGCGCCGTATCGCAACGTGCCACGCAACGAATTCAGCGGTAGTAAGCCAGCGGTTGAGGAGCCCGAGTTCGAGGTGCTCCCGCCGGAGCGCGGTGGCGACGGCAAGCAGGCGGTCGAACCGCTGTTTCGCTGGATCGCGCTGCTGATGGACAACCTGATTCGCGTGCCCGGAACCAAAGTCCGGTTCGGCATTGATCCTTTGATCGGGCTGATTCCCGGGCTCGGGGATACCGGGTCAGCGATGGTTTCGGCGATGGCGCTGATTCAAGCTGCCCGTTACGGACTGCCGAAAATAGTCCTCGCACGCATGTCGGTGAACATTCTGCTGAATGAACTCATCGGGATCGTTCCGATTGTAGGGGACGCATTTTCCTTCTGGTTCAAATCGAATGCGCGCAACCATGAA
>JACDHZ010000150.1 GCA_013820755.1 Chthoniobacterales bacterium | reverse complement strand
ATTCGATACGGTGCTCGTCTTTACGCGCACCAAGCACGGCGCAGATCGCATCGCGAAGCGGCTGGAAGCGGGCGGAATCAAAACCGGCACCATCCATTCAAATCGCTCGCAAAATCAACGCCTGCGCGCGCTGAAGGATTTCAAGGCGGGCACAGTCCGCGTGCTCGTGGCCACCGATATCGCAGCACGCGGGATTGATGTCGACGGCATCTCGCACGTGGTGAACTACGACTTCCCGATGCACCCGGAGGATTACGTGCACCGCATCGGCCGCACCGGTCGCGCACATGCTGTCGGGGACGCGATCAGCTTCGTCACGTCGGAAGACCAGGACGCACTCCGAGCGCTCGAGCGATTCATTGGCCGCGGAATTGTGCGAAAGCGCTCCGACGGCTTCGACTACAACGTCGCTGCGCCAGTGCGCGACGACCGGGGCAGGGGACAACCGCGCCGAGACGTGCGCGAGCGACGGGACCGTCCTCCAGGGGCAGTTCCCGGCGGCTCCGGCAAACCGGCGGCACAACGAAGTTTCGGGCGTCGCGCGAACGCCGGCGGAAACGGCCGCAATGGAAGACGGTAGGCGCGGTGACTGGAGCACGCGGGGGTTTTGTCGGCCAAAGCCAGGCGCGCGAACGATTCAGCTAACATGAGCGACAACGAGCAGCCACATCCCGAGAAGAAAGTCACTGCCGCGACGACTGACGCGCCGCAGGAGGAATTCATCAGTCCTGAGAACATCCCGTCGCATCAAGATCCGACCACGGAAGAAAAGCAACGCGCCAATCAGCCGCACAAAGAATCAGAGCCGCCGCGGCACTGATTTGCGTTGAGGTCGGTTGCGTCGTTTGGCTAAATTCAACGCGCAACGTCCAGTTCGGCATGTTTGCCGTCGGGGCGCGGAAAAAGCGATTGCACCACACTTAGGGCGTTGAAGAGTGGGCGTCACGATGTCGTTCCGCCGTGCCTGCTGCTTCAACGCCCCGACGGCCGTCGCTGTTCTTGTTCTTGCAGCTCTGGTTTGCCCGTTCTCCGCGACAGCTCGCAAACGGGAGGAATTGGTGCTCGCGAGATCGACTGAGGATCCTGTCCTGACTCGACGTTTGTTTGGCCTCGCTCCCGGTGTGAGTGCAGAGGAGGCCCGGAAAGTTGCGGCCGTCGCATACACGACTGGGCGGGAACTCAAACGCGAGTGGCGCGTCGTCTGGCCGCCGGGGGTGCAAAACTTCCTCGTCAACATCGGCAGACGAAAAGGCGGCCTTTGCTTCCAATGGGCAACTGAGCTGCTGATTCGCCTTGATGCTCTGAAGTTGGAAACGCTCGAGCTTCACTGGGCTGAGTCGTTCGCAACAACCGCGAGTGAGCACAACGTGATCGTCATTACCGCCAAAGGCCAGCCGTTCGAAAAAGGTATCCTGCTCGATAACTGGCGCTACGGGGGGCAGCTCGCGTGGGCCTCAGTGGCCGGCGATCCGCATTACCGCTGGAGTGAAAACAGACCAGAAATGAACCGGCGATTAGGCAGACGAACCATCACAGCTCGTTGACCGAAACGTAGCGCCGCGGCCGCACGAGCGGGAGGAATGCGGTGCGATACCGCCAGAGTAGAAACAGGGACACCGCTGAGACAATTGCCGCCATCATCAAACCAGATTGATCCATGAACACGTGATACAGAATAATGTTCACGATCACTGGCCCAAGAAGCGTAAGACCGAGCGGAACGTAACGACCGATCAACAGGAGCGCTCCACCGGCGATTTGAAATGCAGCGATCACTTTCAGATATCCCGTGATAGCCATCGAGCCGATGAAGTCACCGGCAGGGCCGGACATCTCGGGCATCGGCAGGAAGTGCAAGAACGCGTTCGAGCCGAAAACGACGAACATGAGTCCAAGCAGAATGCGAGCGATGATGGTGGCGACTTTCATGCGGACGAGCGTGATTGCAGTTGTCGGGGATGCCAACCGCTAAAATTTAGCTCTCAACACCAATGCATCTCTGGATCGGCACCTCGGGTTTCCAATACGCAGAATGGAAGGGCACATTTTACCCGGAGACGCTGTCGACGGCGAAGATGCTGCCGTATTACGCGGAGCGCTTCCCGGCCACTGAGATCAACTACACCTTCCGCCAGATCCCGAGCACCAAGACAATGGAACGGTGGTCGAGCCTGACTCCGGAAGGGTTCCGGTTCAGCCTGAAGGCGCCGCAGAAAGTCACTCATTTTGCCAAGCTCCGCGATTGCGCGGATACGTTGCGTTACTTCCACCAGGTCACGTCTCAGCTCGGGTCGAAACTTGGCCCTGTGCTGTTCCAGTTACCGCCAGCATTCACGAAAGATGCACCGCAGCTGGCGGCTTTCCTCGACGAGGTCCCGACCGGTATGCGCGCAGCATTCGAGTTCCGGCATACGTCGTGGTTCGACGATGAAGTTTTTGCGCTGTTACGGCAGTGGAACGCTGCCCTCTGCATCGCCGACAGCGAGAGCCTGGCTACGCCTCTGGTGGCGACTGCGGATTTCGGCTACTTGCGCCTGCGGCGAGAGGATTATCAGTCGTCAAACCTGGCAACTTGGGCCGCGACGATCGCGGAGAAACAAACGCAGTGGCAAAAGGCGTTCATTTTCTTCAAACATGAGGAGAGCGGCGTGGGTCCGAAGTTTGCAAGCGAGATGCAGCAACTGCTTGCCTGATGACAGCCAGCTGCGGCGGAACGAGATAGCCGAAGCCGTTTGTTGGCGCAGCCGTCGCCGAGTCTCGGCGCAAAAAAACAAGCGCCAACGGAATTTGATCTTGTTCTCAGTCGTGGCATCGCCTTGCATTCGCAGCATGAAAAATCGCCTGAAGCTTGCCGCGGTCACGCTTTCACGCGACGCGCGGGCAAGCCAAATGCAGAACTGACGCAGTCGCCTTCCACGGTTCTTACAGTCGACGCTTTGAAGAAGCCGAAGAATTGCACAATGTCATTCTATTTGAACTGCATCAGGCACAGAGTGCTGACGCTCGCGGCCTTTCTGTTGTTCGGGATCAGCGCGATACCGACGCAAGCGGATCCGATCGGCGATTTCTTCAAACGGCTCGGCCGTTCGATTGCGCATCCGCAGCCTCCTAAGCAGCCTCCGAAGCAGCCGCCACGGCGCGCCGGCCGGAAACCTACACCCCGTCCTAGCCCTTCAATGGGGACTTCGCCCCCGCTGACCGTCAGTCCCGCTGTCGAAAGCGCCGCGGCTGAGCCGCCCGCGCAATCAGCGTCGCCCACTCCGGTGCAGGTGATCGAACGTGCGCTCGCCGCGCCACCATCGGGCACTCGCCGCGATCTCCCGTATGCTGTTCCGGTGCCGGGCCGTCCCGGGTTTGTTACCAGCCCGTATGCCCCCACCAGCGGCTACGTGGACGTGCGGGGTTTTACCAGCGGCGCAGAAGTCAAGGATCCCTACACCGGCAAGGTTTTCCTGACCCCCTGACAACTTGCCGGCTGGCGGGTGCGGCTGTTTTCGATCGAATCGCTACAGAAAAGGACCGGCACGCAGCGGATTTCCGATTCCTAATTTCATGGAACTCGAAACCCTACGCGACCTCTACGTGCACGAACTGAAAGATCTCTACAGCGCTGAAAGGCAGATCATCAAAGCGCTACCCAAGATGGTAAAAGCGGCGAAAAGTCGGCAGCTATCCTCGGCCTTCAACCAGCACCTCGAGCAGACGAAGCGGCAGGGGAAGCGGCTCGAGGATATCCTCGCAAGCCATGATGAATCAACCCGTGGGCCGAAGTGCCAGGGCATGGAAGGCGTTCTCAAAGAAGGCGATGAAATGATCGGCGAAGACGCTGAAGATGAGGTGCGCGACGCCGGGCTGATTGCTGCGGCGCAGCGGGTGGAGCATTACGAAATGGCGGGCTATGGCTGCGCGCGAACCTACGCCGAGTTACTAGGCGACAAGAAAGGCGCGCGTCTGCTGGATACCACTCTGCGCGAAGAGGAAGCGACTGACCTGAAGCTAACGAAGCTCGCGAAAGCGGTCATCAATCTTCGCGCGAAAAAGGCGCCGCAAGAACGCGCCAAGCAGCAGCAGGACGGCAAGAAGAGCAGTGGCGTAACCGGAACGATCCGGGGCATGGTCGCGAAGGTAACCGGATAACAACGTCGGAACTCGCGCCCACGCTGACGGTTTCATCAACGGCGAGCTCGTGTGGATCACTGCGCACTGCTTCCTGCGATGGCATCCCGCCGGTACATGTCGCGATTGCTCCCTTGGAATTCGGCTTTCAGCTTCACCTCGAAGTGCGAAAGGTCGACAATATCCCAGCGCGTGAACTCCCAGTGTCCCGATTTGCGCGCTGCATGTTCGATCCCCAGGATCAGGTGCACTGCGTCCTCTCGCACCTTGCTAGTCGCCACTTTCGGTTCGAAGTAGAACGTGCGGAAGCTGCTGTCGCGACTGCCCACTGCGTAGAGCTTCGGGTCCATGTAATAGACGCGCTTCGTTGCGGTGTCGACGAGCCGTAAATCTGGATAACCGGAGCGTTGCAAGCGCCCCTCACTGGTTTGTGGAAAGTCGCAGCTTACGCCGGTTTGTGCATTCATCAGCTCCCGCAGCGCGTTCTCGAAGGAGCTGCTCACCTCATTGATCCGCGCGACGCTCTGGACGGCTGCATCGGGCCGGTTCATTCGTTGCAGCACTTCATCCATCACTGTGCCGATCTGCCTTATGACACGAGCGTCTGTTTCGTCAGCCGGATCGATCGCGAGCACCTTCTTGCCCGTGGCATAGTAGATGACTTCGCCCAACGGCAGTCGTTTGAGCTCGTCTTCGCTTTGCAGCAGCCAGGGAATGAATGTTGCCGCGGCCGATTCACGTGCTGGCTCTTTCGCTCCGCTCGAAACGGCAAGGGCAACGCTGGCCGCGATGGTGCCAACAAGAAGTCGTGCGCGCATCTCAGCTGATGATCACAGCTTGCTCCAGCAGCGGCAATACCGATGCAAGGGCGTGATCTTCGCGTGCGTGAACGAAGAGCAGCGGCTCGTTTGTATCGACGCGCTCACCGACTTTCTTTTTGCGACACGTCAACTGCGTAATCGACGTCGTGATGTGCCTGACGGCGGCCGCCGCCGAGAAATACTGACGCGCGACCAACAGCTTCGGCGTCGATTGCCTTCACCAGCCCGGCGATGTGAGCGACGTCTTTCGAACCTGAAGCCTCGCTCCTGCCTTCGTCACGAAGAGAGGATTGCGCATCGTTCGAAAAAAGGAAACGGTAAAGCCCGCTTCCCAGACTATGAACAAATCCGAGAAGATCTTCGTTGCAGGCCACCGCGGGTTGGTAGGCAGCGCGATCATCCGGCGACTGGAAAGCGAGCGGTTCACTAATGTTGTGACGCGTGAGCGGCGTGAGCTTGATCTCCTGGATGAGAGAGCCGTCACCGACTTCTTCGCAAACGAGAAACCGGAAATCGTTGTGCTCGCCGCCGCAAAAGTGGGGGGCATCAAGGCGAACAACGACTACCCGGTCGAGTTCCTGCTTGAGAACCTGAGGCTCCAGAGCAACGTGATCAGCGCAGCCCACGCGAACAACGTACGGAAGCTGTTATTCCTCGGCAGTTCCTGCATTTATCCCAAACACGCGCCGCAGCCCATCCGCGAAGAGGCGCTGCTCACCGGTCCGCTTGAACCGACAAATGACGCGTATGCAATAGCCAAGATCGCCGGCATCAAACTGTGCCAGGCTTACGCGAGCGAGTACGGCGAAAACCACATTTCTGCGATGCCGACAAATCTCTACGGCCCGCACGATAACTTCGATCTCGGGTCCTCGCATGTGTTACCGGCCCTGCTGCGCAAGGCACATGAAGCAAAGACGAACGGCGCCACCGAAATCGTTGTATGGGGAACCGGCGAGCCGCGCCGCGAGTTCCTGCATGTCGATGACATGGCCGACGCTTGTCTCTTTTTGCTTGCGAACTATGACTCAGCGGAAATCGTGAACGTAGGATGCGGCGAGGACATAACTGTCCGCGATTTGGCCCGACTGATCTGCGACGTTGTTGGCTTTCGTGGTGAGATCAGGTTTGATCCTTCGAAGCCTGACGGCACGCCACGCAAGCTGCTGGATACCTCACGCGTTTCTGCGCTCGGCTGGAAGCCTCAAATCTCGCTGCGCAACGGAATCGCTGCCACATA
This sequence comes from Chthoniobacterales bacterium, assembly GCA_013820755.1. Classification (GTDB taxonomy): domain Bacteria; phylum Verrucomicrobiota; class Verrucomicrobiia; order Chthoniobacterales; family UBA10450; genus JACCTI01. The sequence goes on along the minus strand of JACDHZ010000150.1, from coordinate 1,020 downwards.
CGACTGGTTTATCGAGCACGAGCTCGGGTCGGCCTTGTCCGCGCGATGACAAAACTCCGCGTGGGAGTTGTTGGCATCGGACACATCGGGACGAATCACGCACGACTCTACTCGTCCCTGGAAAATGGGGAGTTTACAGCAATCTACGACGTCGATGCTGGGAAAGCCGAACGGCTGGCGCGCGAGTTCGGCACGACCGCAGCCTCATCGCTCGAAGACTTTGCCACACGAGTGGATGCGGCGTCGATTGCCACGCCGACGAGCAGTCATTTCAAGATAGCGCGGCAACTTCTGGCTGCCGGTAAGCACTTGCTCGTCGAAAAGCCGATAGCTGAGAACACGGCGGATGCGAGCGCACTTGCTGAGCTCGCTGCGAAGCGGCAGCTGATCCTGCAGGTAGGCCACGTTGAGCGATTCAACCCGGTGCTCGGCGCGCTGGAAGAGCGGCTGACGCGTCCGCGTTTCATCGAGGCGCATCGACTCTCGCCTTATCCAAATCGCAGCACCGACATAGGCGTTGTCCTGGACCTGATGATTCACGATCTCGAGATAATCCTGCATTTGGTCCGCTCCTCTGTCGAAGCGATCGACGCAGTCGGAGTTCCGGTCCTGAGTCGCGGGGAAGATATCGCGAATGCGCGCCTTCGTTTCGACAATGGTTGCATTGCGAATGTGACGTCGAGCCGCATCAGTCCCGAACGCATGCGCAAGATTCGAGTGTTTCAGGAGGACGCATACCTTTCGCTCGATTACCAAACGCAGACTGGGGAGATTTATCGCCGCTCTTCGACCGGCATCGACCGTGAAGAGGTCGCGATCGAACCGGGTGAGCCGCTGAAACGACAGCTCGCATCTTTTATCGAATGCGCTGCTACAGGTCGCGCTCCGAAGGTTTCAGGACTGGAGGCTACGGCCGCGCTGGAGCTCGCGGTCGAGATTACGAAGCGCGTCACAATGGGTTTCGCGCCGTGAGCGGCGATGCAGAAGCCGCGGAGGGACGTGCTTCCGCACGTCCGGTTC
>JACDHZ010000031.1 GCA_013820755.1 Chthoniobacterales bacterium | reverse complement strand
TCATTTCTCTACTTCGCGGCGTTGTTGCACCTGCCGAAGGAACTTCCCGTGCCAGACCCCGCCAGCGCGAACGCCACGAGCTGGCTGGCGAAGTTTCAGCAAAAAATGGCGGCGCTCGGCGCCACCGGCTTCTCAAGCGAACAATTCAACAGCGCGTTTCTATCCGAAGGGAGCGTAATCGGTGATTGGCCGGAGAACGCGCGTCTCCCCACGCTCCTCGCCAGCCTTCCGGTGCGCAACTTCGAGCTGGCGAACCGGATGGTCGCAGAATGGACCGCGGTCGCCGACGAAGACCGGCCATGGACCCGATCGTCAAAGGAAGGCGTGCAGTATTACACGTTGCCCCCAGCCAACCCGATGCTCCCGATCTCGCCTAGCATCGCTGTCGGCAAGGAACTGCTGGTTGCGGGCTTCGATGCCGCGTCTGTGGAAGCAGCAATCACGCGCAGCAGCGCTGCCAGCTCCGAACTCGGCAGCTCGAACCGATTCACCGCAGCCGAGAGGCAGCTGCCAGCACCGGCGCAGTTGTTCTCATACGTCGACATGGAGCTGCTTTACTCCCGTCTCGACGCGGCGGTGAGGCCGATGCTGGTGATGGCGGCCGCTTTCATGCCGGGGATCGCTAACAAGGTCGACTTGAGCAAATTGCCACCGCCTGACGTAATCACGAGGCATCTCAGCCCGGTCGTCATCTCGCAGCATTACGAGAATGACGGGTATGTGACAGAATCAGTGGGTCCTGTCTCAGTCTACCATGCACTGCTTGGCATTGCGGCGGCGTCGGGTGGAGCAGCACGCTGGTATCAACAGGACGCCAGTAAGCGTGTGCAGGGAAGTCCGTCAACAGTCCCCGGTCTTTCCAGCCCGTCGAGCCCTTCAACTTCTCCGGTTTCTGACGAGCAACAACGGGCCGAGGCTCCGCCGGATTCATAAGGAACCCAGACATTTGCAGCCGGAGCCGTTGCAAAGTGTCGCGGGCCATTCCTGGAGATTACTAATCTCTCCCAAAGGAAAACTGCTCCCCAAAGAACGCTGATCATGCTATTTTCCGCGCCGTATATGGCCATTCTCAAGAAAAACGCATTTTCCCGCAGAGTTCCGGACCTTGTGACCGAGGAATTGGTTGCCGTTCTCTCGCGCCGAGCGTCGTTCGAGTTTAAGCAGCTCTTCGACGTGGTCCACGAGAACCTGCGCGCCCGCAACGCCGCCAGTGGTGGCGAGGAAATGCTGCGCCTCCGTGCGTACGAGAAGCTGCAGAACCTCGTTGCTCGGGGCGCTGTGAAGAAGAGTGGCAAGAAATATAAAGGTTTTCCCGCGGCTCTCGCGGCAGCGATCGCGCCGCAGAACGGCCATAATCCTGCCCCTGCGGGTAAAGGCAACGGCAAACCAGCTGTTGCCGGCGCGAAGTAATCAGCTCCCACCTACACGACGCTAAGCTTTCCGGATGATCGGCGAATACCTTCCCGTCCTGCTGCACATCCTCGTGGCGATTGGTTTCGCTGTCGGCGCTTTGGTGACGAGCGTGGTGCTCGGGAAAGCCGGAAAGCGTACTGCTATAAAGGATAGCGCTTACGAGTGCGGTATGTTGCCGCAGGGCGAGGCGCAGCCGCGCTTCAGCGTGAAGTTCTATCTCGTCGCAATGCTGTTTATTCTGTTCGATCTGGAGATCGTGTTCATGTATCCATGGGCGGTCGTTTACAAGGAATCAATCGTGCAGAGCAAAGGCATTCTTTGGAGCATGCTCAGCTTCGTCTCAGTCCTCATGGTCGGCTACGTTTACGCGCTGAAAAAAGGCGCATTCGACTGGAAAAAATAGCTCTGGCGTGGCATCACGCGCGGGCTAATACGCTCGCGGAAGGCGTGTCCGCAACCATGCGAGCGAATGCCCGGCTTAAGGGCTTGCGGCGCCAAAGGGTCTCGCCTAAACCTATGCCTCCATGGTGCACCACGTGGTTCTATTTAAGCTAAAGCCGGAGGTCACACCTGCGCGCGTCGAGGAGATGATGATGCACACGCGCATGCAGCTCCTGAAAATCCAGGAAGTCCTCAGTATTAAGTGCGGCAAGCGGATCAATCCGGAAACGGAATGGCCATTTTTCGTCGCGATCGATTTCGAATCGATGGACAAATTCGAGATCTTTTGCGACGATCCGATCTACGTTAAATACGTCGAGGACGTCGTGAAACCAAATACGTCTGAGGCGCTCACGCTGGATTTCGAAACGGATCCTGGCAAAGACGTGCAGTTCTCTTAGCCAGTGTTCCGGCCCCGTTCCTCAGTAGCGGGAACATCCAGCACGGTGATCTTTTCGGTGTGGCAGTGATCGTCCCGCATCGGGTGCCATGCGTTTAGCTTATCTCTACTCGCGCTATCCGGTGCTTTCGCAGACGTTTTGCGATACGGAAATGCTCGAGCTGGAACGCCGCGGCTACGAATTGGTCATCGCGTCGATGTACCCGCCGAAGACGCCAGTGAGGCACGAATACCTCGCCCGCTTTCGAGCGCCCGTGCATTACGCGCCTGAAAAGCCTGCCTTGGAGAAACTGGTGAAGCAGGCGAAGCGCGGAGGGCGCTGGCCCGGGGCGTTGATCGCGCAGCACGAACAAACTTACGGCCCCGACTACAAAGCCGCTCTCCGGGCGCGTAACGCACTCTTCTTTGTCGACCTGTTCGAGCGCAAAGGGATACGTCATTTCCACGTCCACTTCGCGAATCGTGCGGCGCATACCGGGCTGTTTGTGAAGGAAATAAGCGGAATCCCGTTTAGCATGACAGCACACGGACAGGACTTCATGACTGACCTCGGCAACCCGGAGTTGCTGCAGGAACTTTGCGCGGCGGCCGATTTCGTCGCAGCAGAGACCGACTACAGCCGCGATTTGCTGAGAGCGCGTTGCCCCGGCTCTGCGGAGAGGATCTTTCGCGTTTATAATGGCATCGACCTGAACAAACTCGACTCCTTGCCACCTGCTGGACGTGCTCCTGGACCCATCCGGCTGCTGAGCGTGGGGCGCTTGGTGGAATTCAAAGGATTCGATGTGCTGATCGACGCGTGCGCCGAACTGCGCCGGACGGGAATTGTTTTCACCTGCGAGATCATCGGCGAAGGGGCGCTTCGCGGAGAACTCGAAAAGCGGATCGCGTCACACGCTCTCTCGAGCGCGGTCCATCTCTCCGGCGAACAACCGCAGAGTTACGTTCTGGACGCGGTGACGACCTGCGACATTTTTGTCCTCGCGGCGATCATCGACAGCCGGGGGGCGAGTGACGTCTTCCCCACAGTGATCGCTGAGGCAATGACCGGCAGTAAACCCGTCGTCTCTACGACGGTCGCCGGAATCCCAGAACTTGTCCAGCAGGACGAAACCGGGTTGCTCGTTCCACCGGGTGCACCACATCTGCTCGCAGCTGCCCTCGAGCAGTTGATCGAGAACAATATCCTGCGTGAGGAATTCGGGCGTGCGGGCCGTGCCCGGATTGCGAGCCAGTTTAGAATCGAGCAGACGATCGAGCCGTTGTTGCAACTCCTCCCCTTCGGCAATAACACTGCGGCTGACCGTTGATGAACAAAAAAGCCATCCTCCTGGCCGGCGGCGCGGGCACACGGCTGTATCCGCTCACGAAGATTGTCTGCAAGCAGCTGCTGCCGATCTACGACAAGCCGATGATCTGTTATCCGCTTGCGACGCTCATGCTCGGTGGGCTTCGCGAGGTCCTGATCATATCCACACCGAAGGATCTGCCGATGCTCAAAGACTTTCTCGGCGACGGAACCCATCTTGGGATTCGTATCGAATACGCAGCGCAGCCGAAGCCCGAAGGGATCGCCCAAGCATTCCTGATTGGCGCGGAATTCATCGGCGACTCCGGTGCATCGCTGATCCTAGGCGACAATATTTTCTACGGAAAGCTCGACTTCTATCGCGAAGCGCTCGCGCGCGATCGAGGCGCCTGCATTTTTGGCTATCAGGTGCGCGATCCTGAGCGTTACGGCGTGGTGGAGTTCGACACGGCCGGACGAGCCATCAGCCTTGAAGAAAAACCTAAAAAACCGAGGAGTCCCTACGCCGTTCCCGGCCTATACGTCTACGACGATCGCGTCGTCGAATTCTGCCGCGCATTGCGACCGTCCGCCCGTGGGGAGCTGGAGATCACCGATCTGAACTCGATGTACCTGCAGCGGAACGAATTGCGCGTCAAGTTGTTGACGCGCGGGATGGCGTGGCTCGACACGGGCACGCAGATTACCCTGCTCGAAGCGAGCAATTACATCGCCACGATCGAACACCGCCAGGGCCTCAAAATCGCTTGTCTGGAGGAAGTCGCGTTCCGTGTCGGCTTCATTGACGAAAAGGCGCTGGCGGCCATCATCGATCGGCTGCCGAAAGGCGAGTATCGCGATTACCTCCAGGTGGTTTGCGAGGAAGGGGCGGACGAGACTCAGGTCGAACCGCCGCCGCGTTAGAGCAGCGGCAATCGCCTGCGCTCAAACCGCAGCAGTAAGCCGGGATGGATATGGTAATTATAGGTTTCGGGCATCTTTCCTGCTCATCGATTCCTGTGAAGTGGCACAAATACCGCAAGATTTTCACATCGAGACATGAATACACGCGCGAATCGACGCAACGGTAACGCGGAGGGTTTCAGCCTCGTTGAAGTGATGGTCGCGGCGGTGCTCGTCACTATTTTTTTCGTCTCGATCCTCGAGCTCAATGCGATGTGCCTTCGATACATTGACGCCAGCAAGGAGTCACTGGCGGCCCTGCAAAGCATTCAGGATCGCAGCGAGACGTTGCGCAATCGCGTTTTCTCTGATCTGACACGCACCACGTGCGGCCCATGTGTCCCTGTGGCCCCAGCCACAACGTGTGTAACAACCCCGTGTGTCCATGATCTCATGGCTACGCCCGCCAACCCGGCGCCTTTTTCACAGAAGGCCGCCGAGGTAGTCACGATCAGCAATTACCCACCAACGCTCAACGGAGTGACCCAGTTCACGCGCTCGCCGAACGGCAGCGTCGCCACGAACTCTTTGAGGACGAATCCCGTAACGGATTTGGTGAAGGTGGACGTCAAGGTTACCTGGACCATGGCCTTGGGTGGTCGCGCTCGAACTGAACAGACAAGTAGCATTGTTGCGAATGGAACGAAGAAATGAGACTCGGAATCCCGGCAAAAACTCACGCCTTCACTCTCACGGAAATGATGATCGCAGCCGCGATCGCCTCGGTAATCCTTGCCATCACATTGACGTCATCAATCGCTTTACAAAAAAGTTTTAGCCAGGTTGACAATTATTTTGCGACACACATGCAGCAGATCCGCATCGTGGATTATCTCGCTCGAGATGTGAAACGCGGATTAAGCGTCACATCCTCAGCCGATAAGCAAACGGTCGTGGTGAAGATTCCAAGATATATCATTCAAGCAGGAGATGCGGACGCCACTGCGGCGAATATCGGAACTCCGCGCAACCCAACCCGACTGTATGTGGCTGGGAGCGGCGATCCAAACGTAAACTACGGCACCACGACCAGCACGGTGGAGTATAAAGTGAGCGGCTCTTCCATCCTGCGGACCGAAGACGGAATCGTAACAACGATTGCCTCAAGCACCGACAATCTCATTCCGGAGACGATCGACATTGAATTAGCCAACACCGAATACACCACCACGGCCATCACGTTCAAGCCAATCTCCGTGGCCGACCGAAGCGGAACAATTGTTTACTCGACTGCTTACCTCAGAAACCGTCGGCGCCCGACGCTTTAGGATAAGCCATGCAAACCAAAAGAAACACAAAGCAAACCGGTAATGTTTTAATCTGTGTGTTGGGCGCGATTTTGATCGTGTCCCTCATCGGCGCGAACGTGTTGCGCAACTCCACCACACGTTTAAACGCGTCATCCAATCACGTCCGAGCGTGGAAGGAAGCCCTTTCGGCCGCAGAAACGGGCGGTGACATCGCGTTTGCCGAGATAAGGAAGCAATTCTCCACCATTTCATCGGTTAAGTCGAGTCAATGGGTTGGGTGGACCAAATCCGGAACGACTTATGCCAGCCAAGAAACAACGCTCGGCAGCAGTAACCTCAAGGCCCGAACCGTCGTAGAAACTTGCTATTTCGACGGCTCCGGAGTTTTTCACCTCGGGTTGAATCCAGATCCAAACGCAAATAGCTGGTATCGTATTCGGAGCAAAGGCACGGCCCCCCTGCCAAATCTTAAGCGAACCGGAATGGATGACGCGCTTACCCAGGATGGCCGCAAGCACTTTGCTCCTGTCGGTTCGACGGAAATGAAGGACATCACGGCTCGAGGCAACGGTGATAGCCTTTTGCGCAAGATCGATTTTCAATCCGATCATTTCATCGCGACCTACGGCCCAAACGGCGACGGCGTCGGCAAGGCGCAGGTTGCCGCATCCTATGCCCCATCAATCTCGCGACGAATCGAGCAGATCGTCACGCCAGTGACACCTTTTTTCGACGCGGCGATTAAAACATCCGGCAGTTTCTACGGACTCGGCTCCGCCGGGCAACTGGACAGCTACGATTCGCGCAAAGGCCCATATGTTTTCTGCGCGAATGATCCGAGCAATCCGCGCTACCCCGATTCCCGCCACGGCTCGCTCCAGATCGGCAGCGCTACGGCAACGGTCAAGGGGATGCTTTATGGGGACGTGGCGACTAACGGAGGAACGATCGTCGGCTCATCCCAAATTACTGGCACAATAGATAATAACGTTCCTTTCACGATGGAGGACTACCAAATGCCGAGCACATCGACTTGGGCGTATCAAGCCCCCGGCGTTCTACCGTCCCAGCTTCCGAACGCCGTGACAGGTACTCAGACTCTTGTGCCGCTGCAGCCCGGGACCGCCGATGCTCCGCAGTATTACATTATCTCTTCGCTGAGCGGTAAATTAACTGTGAACCCGGTCGTCACTGGCGCGGACACTTATGTGGCTATACGCGTCAATGGAGGCGATATCACCGGAGGAATCACGGTGAACGGGCGAGTTCACCTCAAAGTATATTTCGATTACAATATCAATACAAAAAACAGCGATCTTGCGAATCAAAGCCCGACTGCCACAAACCCGATAGCTGGGAATCTGCAATTCTACGGTATTAGTCCGCCACGCGACGCGAGTGGGAACCCGGTCAGGACGCAAAGCATCAACCTCAACTCTGGCACCCCCGGTACTCTTGCCGCGACCTTCTACGCCCCGAGCGCGGATGTCCACGAAAATGGAAACCCCGACTTCATCGGAACGATGGTCTGCAAGACCTTCTACGCGAACGGAAACATAACCTGGCATTATGATCGCGCACTCAATGACGAGGGGGCGCTGCTCGATTTTCGCGTCGCCAGCTACGTAGAAGATACTCGTTAGTCACAATATTACTCGGCTCGCGCCGTTACCTAGATCGTCGCCGAACGCGCAGGCGCCTTGCGCTCGCCCTAGTAGAAGTGCAAGAGCGCTCCCATTCGGTCAGCGGCAGTTCGCTTCGAAGAACTTTCGTGCAGAGTCAGGCCGCTGCTGGCTTTTGCGGATAAAAAAGCAGTCCGCAAGGCTGCTCAATCTCCGGACTTCGGCTGCTCGCGCACTAATCGGCTCGTGTCAGCGAGCAACGTCGTCACACCGTCAGGCGCCGTGATATCGTAGTAGCCGCGGATGGTTCCACGCCGGTCCACCAACACGGCACGAGTGCTGTGCACCAGTTGGCCTTCATCGCCGGCTCCCTCGGCTATCGCCAGTTTGAACCCCTCGCGCGTAAGATTGTAGATCGCCGTCTTGTCGCCGGTCAGGAAATCCCAACGGCTGTCGCGTGCGTGGAGGCGCTCAGCGTAAGCGCGTAAAACTTCCGGCGTGTCTGTCTCCGGATCGACGGTGAATGTTACCAGGTGAACGTCCGTTTCCTCGAGCGGCTTTTGTAGCTCGCTCATTCTGCTGCTGATCATCGGGCATGGGCCGGGGCAGCTGGTAAAGACGAAATCAGCGATCCATATCTTTTCGATTAACTGTTCGGAGCCGAAGGGCTTGCTCCTTTGATTCGTTAACTGAAATGGAGGGACGCTGCCATAACGCGAGATCGCGCGCGATGCATGCGCGTGCACCTGAAGCTGGCGCAGCCATAGAAGGCCGGCGGCAGTGAGCAGCGGGATCAGTATTAGTGTTGCGTACCACGCACGTGAAGCGATCGCGGGGCGGCGCTTCTGTACCGCTGTCGGGTTGTTCATTGCTTGGTCGCGACGAGCAGCGCGAGCAGAACCGGCAGATAAATAATCGAAGCGAAGAAAAGCCGTCGCGCGGCGGCAACATCTCGCTTGAAATAAAACGTGATCGCAAGGCCGAGGAATGCTGCTCCAACCAACAGCTCTGTCGGCAGAAGGGTACGGGAGACGAGGCCGAACAACGCGGGTAAACTGCTCGCACCGAGCAGCAATGCAGAGAACAGAACGCTTTGACGCCCACTGCGCAAACCGTTCAGATCTTGATTCGCGAGCATGCGAAAACCGGCGCGCGCGTAGTCGTCGCGATACATCCACGCGATGGCGAAGAAGTGCGGCATCTGCCAGCAAAACAGGATCGCGAACAAACTCCACGCCGATACCTCGACTGAACCGCGCGCAGCCGCCCAACCGATCATCGGTGGGAGCGCGCCGGGAATCGCGCCGACAAGCGTGTTAGTCGTGCTGATCCGTTTCAACGGTGTGTAGCCGAGAATGTAAATCGCGATTGTTGCCGCTGCGAGCGTGGCGCTAAGCACATTGCACGTCGCCGCGAGGTAGATCACGCCAGCGATCGACAGCATCCCACCAAGTATGAGCGCATCGCGCGGCGACATGCGGCCGGCGGGGATAGGCCGCGTACGCGTGCGATGCATCAGCGCATCGAGTCGACGTTCCCACCATTGGTTCAGCGCGGCGGCGCCAGCAGCTGCCATCGCGGTTCCAAATACAGCGTGAAAAAGCGCCATCGCATCCAGGCGCTCCGATGCACCAAGATAAAATCCGACGGCAGTGGTGATGAGGACGAGGAACGTCAGGCGTGCCTTCACCAACTCCGCGAAATCGAGCATGATCCGGTTGCGGATTTCCTTTGGAACGGCCGCGCCGATATTCTCGGCGGGCTCTGCGATCACACTCTTCATCACGCGTGAACCCTCTCCACGACCGGCGCTGCTTCGCGCTGTTCAATCACTTCCTGGATTCTGCGGCACCGCAACATCACAGCTGAGATTGCGACGCCGAACGCCAGCATCGTAGCGCCGACTGCTACGTGCGTCGTGGCCACGTCCGCTGCCTTGTTGCTCCAGATTGTCCATGCGCCCAGCGTGATCTGCAGCGCCAGCAAAAGCACCCACCACGTGGATAGCGTCCTGACGAATGATGGCGCTGGCTCGATCCGGCGACGCATCGAAAACCAGTAAGTGATCACCGCGACTGCGATGAGCAGAGCAACAAAACGGTGCGTCATCTGCAGCCGAATCTCACCAGCAGCGACTTCCGAAAAGGCTCGCGCTTCGCGCCACTGGTTGATTGCTGCCAACGCATCGGCGCTCACATTAGGGATCGGTTTTCCGTATGCGGCAGGGAAGTCGAGAATCGCGAGGTCACGATGCTGATGCCGCATGGTCGCTCCAAGGCCAAGCTGCAGATAAATCAAGGCGGTGGCTGCGATGGCGATCCACGCAGCCGACGATCGCACGCTCGACATCGCCGCGCTGCGCCAGGTCTGCGACAACGCGAGCGCGATGAGGATTAGCAAGGCGAAGAACGCCTGCGCCAGACATGCATGGAAAATTCCGATCTCGTCCTTGAGCATTGTCACGCGCAACCCGCCGAGTACGCCTTGCAGTATGACTGCGCCAAGTGCGACTACCCCGGTCCATCGCAGCCAGCGGCGGCTCTCCGCGCACCACAGCCACACCGCGAGGGCTACAGTGAGGAAACCGACAGTCGACGCAATCAGACGATGAGTGTGTTCGAAAAAAATTCCCCCGACCCACTGCGAAACAGGAAACAGAAACATGTTGTAGCCGAAAGTCGTCGGCCAGTCCGGCACAGCAAGGCCAACCCCTTTGCTCGTGACCATGCCGCCGCTACAGATGAGGAACAGCGTGAGTGCGGCGAGCAGCCATGCGAAGCGCCGCAGCCGTGGGTTCGATTGTGCTGCTGCGCTCATCCGCTCAATGTCGTCGAAGCTCCGACCTACGCAAAGAATCGGACGGTCAATCAACCGACACTCTGTCTTCCGTCGCCTCGAGTAAGCGGCCGGCGACGGCGCGTCAGGGATGCTGCGGCGGTGCGTCCGGGGCTGGGCTGTTCGCAGGCGCAGGATTGTTGCTCGGGTCGCCCGTTTTCGGTGCACCAGGAGGTGCTACGGAGCCTTGGATGTTTCCGCCGCCTGGCGGTTCGCCCTCCGGTCGATCAGTCGGGGCGGGCGCAGCCTGCGTTCCCGAGAGTTCCACGCGCTCCTTCAGCCAGGCCTGATATTCCTCCGGCGTATCCACCACCAGGTTTCCCTTCATCCCGTAATGACCGAGGCCACAGAGCTGTCCGCAGACGATTTCATAGCTCCCCGTCTTAATCGGCGTGAACCAAAGCGGAATGATTTGCCCCGGGATCGCGTCCTGCGCCGCGCGCATGTGCGGGAGAGCGAAGTTGTGGATTACGTCCTTAGACGACGTCTCCACAATGATGGGGCGGTTTACCGGGACGTGCAATTCGCCAAGAACGACGATGTCATCCTTCCCGGCTTCGCTGGCGGGATCAAGGCCGAGCGAATTGGAATTGCTTACCAGACTGATGTCGCGTTTCCCGAACTGCCCATCGGGTCCCGGCATGTGAAAGTTCCAGTTAAACTGCTGGCCCACGGCGTGAACGATGATCGCATCCTTCGACTCCGGAAACTCGTTCACATACCTGCCCCAGAGCGGGATGGCGAAGCCAATCAGCAAGACGGCTTCGATCAGCACGACCGCGAACTCAAGGTGCGTCGAGATCCCGGATTTTACACCTTCATGATCGGCGACCGGATTGCGCCCTTTGCGAAACCGCACCAGGACATAGATGAAGAACGCCGACCAGCCGACAAAAAGCACGGCCATGAACCACTGGCTGAACTCGAGGATGTGGTCGATCTGAAACCCGTGCTCGGACGCATTCGGCGGTTGCCCGAATAGCTCGTTAATCAGCGCGAGAGGCTGGTTAATCATACAGGTTCAGATCCTCGTCAGTTAACTCCTGATGTGGCTCCAGCGGCATGCGGCTGTGGCGCCAGAGATGAAATCCAAACGCACTTATACCACCGAGAACCGACATGACGGCGGCCATCAGGAACCAGATCGCGATCGCCATGCTATGCGTAGTCTTAGACGCCGGCGCACTGAAGCAGACGGAGCAAGCCAGCGCCTGCCCGGCTTGTGTCGTCAAGAGGAGCGCCAGACTAACGAGCGATTTCGCTCTCATGTGAAAATGCCCAGCCGCTTCATCTTACGATAGAACCAGAAACCGTAAACCACGAGCCCAAGCGCCGCGAAAAACGAGCAGATCGCGCCAACCGTGTAGCCGGCCGCGCCGGTCGCCTGGACCAACTGCAGGCACCAGATTCCGCACCCGAACGCGAGCAGTGTCGAGAAGGTGATGAAAACGATGTGGAAGCCTTTAAGCGACATTCAACGGGATATCGGGTCGTACCAATGCAGGTAGGTGAGGAAGAAAAGCGCGAGTACGAAGAAAACGGTGAAAACGAGAATGCGGTAGATGAGTTGACGCTCCGCGTTCAAGTGCATGAAGATCATCGCGACGAGGCCAGCTTTGATTGTCGCAACGACCATGCCAACCGCCATGTTCATCTTGTGCGTTCCAAAATCGACGTAGGAAAGGAACACCGTCAGGCCGGTAAAGAGGAGCAGCAGACCACCAACCATCAGATACTTGTTCACGTGCGCCGCGACGTGCGAATGATCGTCGTGCATCGGTTCTTCCTGGGCGTGCCCTGCCTTCACGTGTCCGTCGGCTATCACTTCCGTTGCGGTGGGTTGTTGTGTTTCGTTCATTAGCTAGAGCAGGTAGAACAGCGGGAACACGAAGATCCAGACCAAGTCAACAAAGTGCCAGAAAAGGCCGGCGACCTCAACCCGGTTTGCCAGGTGCTCGGGATTCCGTTTGTAGAGGTTCGCGCCGATCGGCAGCCAGAAGTAGGTGAAGACGATCACACCGCCGAGCACGTGCAGGCCGTGTAACCCGGTGATCGTGAAATAGGTGGCGAAGAATGTGTTGTGCTTCGGCACGAACATCTCCGCATGTTCGACGTCAGCTTTCTCGATCACCGCGATCTTCTGCGATTTCGGCAGCGGCCAGAAATGGGGGCGATCGCTCGCCGGATCGGTCGGCGCGGCGTTCACCTGGTCGAGCTGCACTTCATACTCGTGGATGTTTGGATCGTGCAGGGCGTCGTGATTGTGCAGGTGCCCGGTGATCTCGACGCGGGGCTCGAGTCCACGCTCCAGCATGTGGTGATTACCGAGATACTCCTCGTATTTCTCCAGCCGGTCCTGCCGGATGTAAGCGCCGAAATGTTGGAACTTGTCGGGCCACTCGTACGCGAGTTTCACCGCCAGGAAGATGATGCCGCAGAGGATCGTGATCCCCATGTAGATCTTGTAGCGGTTAAACTGCCGCATCTTCAGCGCCGCCCACGCGAGCACTACGGTGACCGACGAGCCAATCAGGATCGCGGTGTTCATCGTGCCGACCGGGACGTTCAATAAACCGTGCGGCCAGTAGCCAGGCAGCGCATCGAGGCGGAGGAAAACGTAAGCGGAGAAGAGCCCGCCGAAGAGCATCACTTCGGAAGCTAGGAATAGCCAGATGCCGATCTTTGCGTTCCAAAGGCCGGTATCAGGCCGCGCAGTGGTCGTGTACGGAATGTCCATGCGACTCCGGCAGCGTTAGTGATGCGCCGCGGCGGCAGCAGCGTAAGCCTCTCGGTCGCTGTCGCGAATCGGCTCGTTCTGCATGGTGAAATCCCGCTCACGCCCGGGCAGGCTGTATTCGTACGGGCCGCGGTGCGCCACGGGCGTAACGGCGAAATTGCCATGCGGCGGAGGCGAAGGTGCAGCCCACTCGAGGGTGGTGGCTTGCCACGGATTGTCGTTCACCTTTTCTCCACGTTTGATGCTCCAGAAGAAATTAATGATGAAAGGGATCTGCGCGAGCCCCATCACCCAAGCCGCGGCCGAGATCGGAACGTTCCATTGGAAGCCGCTCAAACCCCAGACTTTCTCATTCGCGATATTCCAGCCCTGCCCTCCATCGTACCACCGCCGGTGCATGCTGAGCATGCCCTGTAAAAACATCGGCAGGAAAATCACATTCATGCAAATGAGCGAAGGCCAGAAATGGACTTTCCCCCAGAATTCATTCATTCGCCGGCCCGTTGCTTTTGGGAACCAGTAATAGATGCCGGCAAACAGGGCGAAGATCGTTCCAGGCGCCACGATGTAGTGGAAGTGCGCGATCACGTAATAAGTGTCGTGCAGGTAGAGATCCGCGGAGTTAAACGAGAGCGGAATGCCGGTGAGACCTCCAATGCCGAACATCGGAAGAAACGCGGTCGCGAACAGCATTGGTGTGTTGAAGCGAATCGATCCTCCCCAGAGCGAGATAAAAAACGCGCTCAGAATGATGACCGACGGGATGGATATAATCAGCGTCGTCGTCTGGAAGAAAGCGCTGACCACACTGCCCATTCCGGTGAGCCACATGTGGTGCGCCCAGACGATGAAGGAAAGGAACCCCAGCACGAGCGCGGCGAAGACGAGCGATTTATAGCCCCAGAGCGGCTTGCGGGTGTTGTTGGCGATGATCTCCGCGACAATCCCCATACCCGGCAGAATCAGCACGTAAACCTCGGGATGACCTAGGAACCAGAAGAGATGCTGCCATAGAATCGGGCTGCCACCGCCGCTGATCGCAACGGCCGCGCCGTTCACCACCAGTCCCGTCGGCATAAAGAAACTCGTCGCCCCGATTCGATCCATCAGCTGCATCACGATTGCGGCTTCGAGCGGCGGAAACGCGAGCAGGAGCAGAAACGCGGTAACAAGCTGCGCCCAGACGAAGAACGGCAGACGCATCCAGGTGAGCCCTTTTGCACGCAGCTGGATGATGGTGGTGATAAAATTCACCGCTCCAAGCAGTGAAGATGTGATCAGGAGAATGAATCCAACCAACCAGAGCGTTTGCCCATTGAAAAACCAATGGTGGATTCCGCCTTTGTCGGTGATCACCGAGAGCGGCGTGTAGGATGTCCAGCCGCCCTTTGCAGCGCCTCCCGGAACAAAGAAGCTCACGAGCATCACGATCCCCCCGACGAAGAACGCCCAGTAGCTCGCCATGTTGATCTTCGGGAATGTCATGTCCGGCGCGCCGATCTGCAGCGGCACCACGAAATTGCCAAAGGCGGCGAACGCCACCGGCACGATCCCGAGGAAGATCATGATCGTTCCGTGCATCGCACCTAACGAATTGTAAAAATCCGGCGTCATCCTGCCGTCCGGCATTGCGCCGGGACCGACCGCCCTCTCGAGCAGGTTGCCGATTAACGGCAGCGAACGGCCGGGAAATGCCAGCTGCCAGCGCATCAACATCATCAACGTGAAGCCGAGCAGAAGGAAGATGAGCCCTGTGATCAGGTACTGTATGCCGATCACCTTGTGGTCGGTCGAAAAGACATATTTGCGCCACCAACCGAGTTCATGATGATCATGCCCGGAATCGTGCTGATGCGGGTGGTGACCGGCGTGGTGGTGCGAAACGAGATCAGTTGAAACATCCATATTCAGGAAAACTGCGGGTCAATATTCACAGTAAAGGATTGAAGAGCAACGCACCATTTTGCGCCTGCTCTTCCCGTAGTGAGAGATGGAGCAGCGTCTGCGGACGGACTTTCTCATTGCTGCAGTTTAACTGCTTTACGCCTGCGGGTCGGGTTACGACTGCCACGCTCTCGTCGAAGGATTGTTGCATACCGATGCTTGCCGCTGCCGCGAATGCCACAGTGCTCCGCGTATTCTTTAGCGTATTGCTCGTTCTCATACTCGCCGTAGGCTTTTTCGTTCTCCAAAATCGCAAAAAGTTCTTTACTCACACGGGAGATGCCTCAGACAGCTACGCTTCTGCCGACCTGCGAAGGTGGCGCGTAATACTCGTTTGGATTCATGCGGTGATTATCACCACGCTGATGATCTTCGAAGTGTGAAAAGTTGACGTGCTAACGTCCCGCTTCAGGTCCCATAAACGGCTCGTCACACTGCGGCAGCGCCTTCAGGTACTGTCTCTTCGTCGCGCAGTTGAACGTCCCGAAACTGCCGCAGCGAGTGATTACGCAGACTTTCCTCGAACAGATCGCGGTTCATTGCCTGCGCCGCTGTCGCGCCCTGCCCCGCAGCGATGATCATCTGGCAATTCGCAGGCGTCACGCAACCCGCGGCATAGACGCGCGGAACCGTTGTCCGCATCTGATCGTCAACCCGGACCTGTCCATCTTCGTCGAGCTCAGCTCCCAGGCTCTCAGCCAATTCAGTGTGGAAAACATCACCCCGCGTCGTGAAAATATTGTCGATTTTTACCTCCCGATCGCCCTCCATCCGCAGGCGGAGGATTTGTCGGTCCCGATGCTCCACATCGTGGATGCGCTCGAGATGAACCGGAATTTCATATTCCTGAATCCATTCTGAATGCTGCTGGCTCCAGCGCGGCTCCTCGCCGTTGGTCGCGATCATCACGCAGGCTGAGTAATGGAGCATCCCCAGCGCGTATTCGACCGCTTCGTTGTTTGCGCCGCAAATTGCGATCCGCTTTTCGCGGACTCGAAAGCCGTCGCAGTCTTTGCAGAAAAACATGCTGTGACCCAGGCATTCCTTCACGCCGGGAATCTCGGGCGGCAGGTGAAAAATGCCTGTCGTGAGCAGGAGGCGTTTGGCTCGGTAATCACGTTCTTTTCCGTGCAGGACAAACTCTTCATCTTCCGAGCTGATTGATCGGATTTCATCTTCAGCGAAGCGCACGTCATGCGCCTCTGCCTGACGACGGCCATACTCCAGGAGTTCATCGCCTGAGACACCTTCAGGAAACCCAAGATAATTCCCGACAACCGGCTCCCATTTGGCCATGGAATGACCTGAATCGATCACGAGCGTGTCCCGTTGCGCACGACCCAGATAAATAGCCGCTGATAAACCGGCGATCCCTCCGCCGATGATGATGACTTCGCGCGTCTGCGGGTCGTCGAGATCCTTGTGTGAAATCATATAGCTACCTACGACCAATCGCCGCCAGTGGCTGCGCTGTTCGTGCCTTTTTCTACGCGGCAAGCGCTTCGGCTACCGTAATCTACTCCAGCCGGACTGCCTTTCAGCGGCGTCCCGAGCGGTTCGCTATGGCTTCGGCGGCTCACCGCCCGTCGCCGGAGCGTCTCCGCTGCCGGGCAGATTTGCGTCTTCAGGCACCGCCTTGAGATCCGATTCGTGAAATGACCCGGCATGCCCCGCTATCTCTTTACGCAGAGCCGCGACTCCCTCGGGCGCTACGGGGCCAGCACTATTCCCCCACTCCTGCCGGATATAGGTAAGAACGTCCGCGATCTTTGCATCAGTAAGTGTCTTCTCCCACGGCTGCATCACGGCAGAGCCATATTGCGCGCCTTTCACGGTCAGTGGCCCTTCAAGCCCTTTCAGCAAAATCATCCCAAGGCGTCGAGTGCTACCGAGCACGTATTCGGAACCGGCGAGCGGCGGATATTGGCCAGCAACGCCGAGTCCGCTCCCCTGGTGACAGGTGGCACAATTAGCTGAGTAAACCTTTTTGCCACGCTCTACCGGGCCGAGCTCGGCAGTCTGTTGACCGCCTCCGGGGCCGCCGGGGCCGGTCTTGGCCGCCACTGGCGTTACTGAGTAATCGAGCCCATCACCACTGAAATTCCCGCCATAGCGTCCCAGATAGGCGCCGCCAAGAAAGATTGCGATGCCGTACACACCGATCAGCCAGATCGAGAGCGGCTCCAGGCCGGCGCGGGGTTCCCGCTTCTCTCGTTGAATCGCAGCGTGGACATTCTGCACATCCTCGCTCTCGCCGTAGTCCATCCCCTGACGAACGCGGTGTTCGGGAGCAGGCGTGTTCGGGTTCATTTCACCGCCTTTCCGGGTGCCGGTGGCGAAGCAGGCGACGCTCCCCTCACTTCCTTCAACTCGTGGGACTGATCGAGCGACATCAAATACGCGACAAGCGCTCGCGCATCGTAAGTGGGCACAACTTCCCAGCCATCTGGCGCCACGTCAGGACCCCCAAGCTTGAGCGCATCTGCGGCGGCTTCGCCGGTGATCCGACGCTTCTCGTACAGGAAACGAAACGACGGCATCGTCGACCACGGGTTGACGCTGCGTGGATCGTAAAGGTGCCGGTGATGCCACGCCGCTGAATATTCGAGCGGTTCATTATCAGGACTCGTTGTGGCGGTCGGGCCTGCGCCCGTCTCAGCTGTTTGGGCCGCAACTGCGGGCGCCGGAGAGGGCGCACCACCAGGACCAGGAGGAACACCGGCTTCTGCTGTTGCTCCCGCAGCGGGATCAGGCTCTGCAGATGGGCTGCCAGGCGTCCCTGGTGGTGTCTGGGCTGGAGGTGGCGCGGCAGCACCTGGCGGAGGAGGCGATGCGCCGACGGTTGCAGCGGTCGTGCTGTCGGGCGCCGGCGCGTTCACGTCGTCGGAGGGGGCGCGCTTGCCTACGTTCGCAAGGTCGGGCCCTGTCCGCATCCTGCCGAGCAACACCGGCCGGTCGAACAGGTAGTCTCGCGGCGCGCTGCGGCGCTGGCCCCATTTACGCTTAATATCAGAGGCGGCGTAATCCGGCCGAACCTGCTGCGTATGGCAATAGACGCAACCATTTGCCGTGTAGACGCGGCGACCTCGTTCTGCCAAGCCTGACTGCGGAGCCGGATACACATCGTTGCCTTCTTCGTCCATTTGCGGCTGGAGGTGTCCGATTTGCATGCTCGGGATCAACGCCAATCCGGCCCAGGAGAACGCAAACGTGCCAAAAATACCGACAAACAGAGGTACTACGCCTTTCATGTGCCGGTATGCGCCTTTGCATCGGCCTGCGGGTTCAAGAATGTGGGCACGCTCGCATGCCTGCCGAGGCCGAAGAGCATCATGCCGAAGTGAAAGGCAAAGATGAGGTGTGCTAGCGCGAGGAGCATTCCCGACAAGCTCCGGCCGCGCAGATACGGCAGAATTGATTGCGTGCTCTCGCTGAACGCGAGCGAAGCGTTATCGACGTCGCGCCCCTGTACCCATCCGCCGACGAAGAGCATCAGTAGCATCAATCCAATCCCATAAGCGGACGCCCAGAAGTGCAACTTTATGAGCGAGCCGTAGCGCCATTCACGCCCGACAAGCCGCGGCACGATGTAGTACATCGAGCCGAACATGATCATCGTGAAGAACGCATAGAGGCCGAGATGCGTGTAAGCGACTCCTGCTTCTGTGAAATTGACCACGCGAGCCATCGATCGCAACGAGATCACCATTCCGACGACGCAGAACACAGTGAAGGCGATCGCGCCGAAAACAGTGAACCGCAGCGTCGGGCTGTAGCGCATGAGCGGAAAGCTTCCGCGCATCGTCATGTGATGATTGAGCCCCATCGTCACAACCGGAATCATCATGAAGATCGACGCTGCGATGCTCGCGGTGATCATCCAGGCCGGGAACGGCCCATCGACGAGGCGTTGCATGCCCGTCCAGCTGGCGAACAGCGCGTAAGTCCAGAATCCAATTGCCGCGAGGTGATAACTGTAAACCGGGCGCCCGATGACCTTCGGAATCATGTAATACGCCGTGCCGAGCCCGATCGAGCCGAGCCACAGGAACATAAAGTTATTCGCGAACCACCAGTTCACCGCCGCCTGAACTACGCCCTGAACGGGTATGACGAAGAGCATCATCTGCGTCGCACCGTACAGCCATGGGAACCAAAGAAACGCGCCGAGCAGATACCATTGCGTGATGTAGACGTGGCCTTCCCGGCGGAAGCGGAACATCAACACGGCCCATGAGACGATGAGCGAATACGCGACAAAGAGAATCGCAGCCGCGTACGGCGGAAATTCCAACCATTGATAGCCGGTGCTTTGACCCGCGAAAATCGCAATCAGCCCGACGATCACACCAAGGTTCCAGAACGCAGCGCCGCCAACCAGCAGCAGTGGATGACGCAACGTGGTCCTGCAAAGCCGCGCCATCAGCCAGATCGAAGTCCCGATGCCGACCATCGATGCCCAGCCGAACAGCATCGTGTTCATGTGCGCCGGACGAATACGACCCCACGTGAGGAAACTGATTCCCGCCAACATGTCGGGCATGTGCGACTTGAACGCAGTTAGCGATCCGAGCAGCGTCCCGATAAGCAGCCACACGACAGCCGACGTATAAAACATGAGCACCGGCACGCGTGTTGAGGCGTCGATAAGCGCACGCTCCACCTGTTCGACTTCACCGCGGCTCACTTCCGCGGCGGCGATAGCGACACTTCCCGCCGTCGGCGGTTTCAACGGTATATCGGCAGGTGTCATGTTTATGAAGTTCGCTTGGGTGAACTCCGTTCGCCTTCAGATGACTTCGCGTGCGAAGCCTGTTCAACCGAAATGCGAGTCTCGCTGCGAAAACCTTTGGCGGGGCCAAACCATCGACGCGCGGGCAACACCAGATCCGTCGGCTGGCCGATTGGCTCGTCAGCATCAAAAATCATCTCCGCGCCCGATGCCGGTAGTTTCAGCAATGCACGAAGCTTTTCTAAAATCATGGCGTTGCTCCCGGGACTGGCAGCGGTGTACCTGGAGCAGATTGTACGGGCGTCGCCATTGGGCGGCCGGCGCTCGGCTGCGGGAGATTTGTTCCCGGTGGCGGCCCAGCGGCGGGAGTGTTTTCTGGTCCCGGCTGAGTTCCAGGCTGCGCCGCAGGGG
>JACDHZ010000296.1 GCA_013820755.1 Chthoniobacterales bacterium | reverse complement strand
GACGAGCTGCGACGTGATCGCTCCGGGCAAACTGATCGCGACAAAGAGCCGCTTCCCCTGCATCGCGATCGCTCGTTAGTGCGAGCCGTTGCTGCCACCAGACTCGTTGTTACGCTGGATCGCCTTATCGGATAAGCCGGTGAGCCACGCCGGCGTTCCGCCGTGCGAGCGGCTTGCGCCACCTGATTGCGTCGCGTGGCCAGACGAATCGGTGGGCCCAGGCAGGATTGCGTTCACCATTTTCATCATGTGACCGGTTACGCTCGGAAAGATCGCGTTGCCGATCACGGCCGCGCGCGCTGCGAGTGTGAGCGTGATTTCCGGCCTGCCACGACGACACGCACCCAGAATCTTTGCGGCCGCCCGTTCTGCATCCATGGAGATCAACGGCATGGCGTTCGATGTGGCAAACCAGCCGAATTCCGCGGCATGTCGTCCTTTGAACTGTGCGTTTACATGCGAACCGGTGCGCATCATTCCCGGCGCAACGGTCGTGACGTAGATGCCGTCTCGCGCCAACTCCGCGCGCAGCGAATCGGAAAGGCCGACCAGCGCGAACTTGCTCGCGCAATACGCGGCCAGATGCGGGACGGCGATTTTGCCGCCGATCGAGGTGACATTCACGATCCGGCCACCGCCGCTGCGGCGCATGTGCGGAATCACTTCCCACATCATTGTGAATGGCGCCCAGAGATGCAGCTGCATCGCTTTCTCGAAGTCGGGACGTTCCATGTGCTCGAGCGGGCCCACTTCGATGATCCCGGCGTTGTTAATGAGCACGTCGACTCTGCCGAAGTGCGTCAGAATTGTGCGCACCGCCTCTTCGATTTGACCGCGCTCCAGTAGATCGCACGGCAGGATCGAAACATCGCCGCCAGCCGCGACGAGCTCGTCATGGGCGCGTTGCAGCTCCGCCTGGTCGCGCGCGAGCAGGACCACGCGGGCCCCTTCCGCGCAAAGCTGACGCGCAAGCACGAGCCCAAGACCGCGCGAGCCGCCAGTGATGACGACGACTTTGCCTTCGAAACAGATGCGCGGTGTCAGCGCACGGGCGATTCCCCATCCCATCAAAGCGGCGACGCCGAGAGCCAGCGGGAGCGAACGGTCTTTCTTCATCATGATTATGAAACGATTGCGACGCCGGCAGGGCCCGGCTGCAAGGCGCTGCCAGCCCTCACCCAAACGGAGAGGTGTCCTTCTCCCGTTGAGAGAAGGTTAGGATGAGGGGCTCTTCGCGCAAGCTAGCAGCCCTGTCACTTTCGAAGTCGCTTAGCTCTCTTGCAACGCCATTGTAGCCGCGTCGACGGCGCAACGCGTATCTCACGACGAGCGCGCAGAACCACGAGAGAGCGCCGTCTGGACAAAGAAGCTACCATTGCTCACCAAGTGGTTCTCGCGCCAGTTTCTCCTGAGAGTTAAACCACTCCTAAATGGCTGAGCCGACTGGAATGTTTTCGGGCGCGCGATCGGCCGCCGGTTTTTGCAAACAAAAGGCAAGCACGCCGCCAATGCCGCAAAGCAACGACGCCGCGAAGAACGGCGTCCGTCCGTACTGCGAAAGCGGCTTGTGCAGGTCAAACATGAGCAGCCACCCGCCGAGCAACGGTCCAAGCAGACGCGCGGTGCTGCCGGCCGATTGCAGCACGCCGAGGGCGCGACCCTGCCAGCTCTGATCGACCAACTGCGAGGCAAGGCCGTTGAGTGGCGGACTGGCGAAACCGGAGCCTAACGAGAGACCGAGACACGCGACGAGCAACCAGGTGAGATTCGAGCAGACAGGCAGCAGCGCGAGCGAAAGCGCGGTCACGAACAATCCGGCGCGAGCGAGTGCTCGCTCACCGAAAATGCGAACGAGCCGGCCGATCAGGCCACCTTGCACGATGACGGTGACGATCCCGATAAATCCGAAAAGGTAGCCGTTGGCGTGCGCGTCGTAGCCGAAGCGACGCTCCGTGAAGAGCGAAGAACGTCGTCATGATGGTGAATCCCGCCACCAGAAAGAAGTAAGTGGCAACGACCGTGCCGAAGAGCCAGCCGGTGCCGTGACGGAAGACTTCGAACAGGGACGCGTCTTCGTGCGCCCTCGCGCAATGCTCCTTCGGCAAGCTCTCCGGCAGAATGAAGTACAGGAGTATACGTTCCCAGCGGCGAGTAGGGCTGCGACGAAGAACGGCGCGCTGTATGAAACGCGGCTCATCACACCGCCAAGCATCGGACCGAAAGTGAATCCAAGGCCGAACGCGGCGCCGATCATCCCGATCCATTTGGAACGGTCACATCGGCGATGTAAGCTTGCGGGATGGAGATGTTGCCCCCCGTGATGCCGGAGATGATGCGGGCGACGAAGAGAAGCAGGAGCGAATGGGCGAGACCCATGAGGACGAACCCCACTGCGGTTCCGGCCAGGCTTAACATCAGAACAGGCCGGCGGCCGAAGCGATCCGAAAGCTTCCCGAGCACCGGCGTGAAGATGATCTGCATGCCGGAATAAATTCCGGTGAGCCAACCGATCGCCACTGGCGAAGCGTGGAAC
>JACDHZ010000149.1 GCA_013820755.1 Chthoniobacterales bacterium | reverse complement strand
GCGGAGTAGAAGCGTCCCGGTTTCGCGAAAAAACGAATTCGCTTACCGAGGCTTCCCACTGCTGCGAGCCCAACCTCGCTTGCGGCTCCCTCCGCTTTCCTGCGTTCCTCTTTTCCCGATTCCGTTTTGGCTTCCAAGCTTCCAGATTAACATCGGTGATTCTTAGTCGCCCTTCGCCGCGCGTTCCAGCTCGGCCAGGTCCAGCTTCTCCATCTGCCAGAGTGCGGCCGTGACCCGCTGCACGCGCGCGGGATCTTCGCCCCGCAGCCAATCCCACACCTGCCTCGGCACGATCTGCCACGGCAGGCCGAACTTATCCTTCAACCAATCGCACTGGATCTGCTCGCCCCCATCCGCGGCCAGCTTCTCCCAGTAGTGATCGATCTCCTCCTGCGACTCGCAGTTCACCACCAGCGAGACGGCGTTGGTAAAGGGAAAGCCGGGCCCGCCATTGAGGGCCACGAACTGCTCGCCCTGCAGCTCGAAGGCGATCGTCATCACCGTCCCCGCGGGCCGGGGCCCATTCTCCGGGTAGTGCGTCGTGGTAATGATCTTTCCGTCCTTGAAGACCGAGAGATAAAACGCGACCGCCTCCTCCGCCTGCGTATCGAACCAAAGAAACGGCGTTATTTTTTGCATTGTGGGGCGATCATGACCGCCGCGCGCGACTCAGGCAACCTCCGGCGGCGACGCGCCAGCTGCGACGATCTGCGCCATCACGAGTCGCGTCGGTGCCGAGGATGCCTAGGCCGCGTAGCGACTATGAGAATACGACCTGCTCCGCCCCTGGTATGCGCGCGCTCATTGCTTGGCTTCCGTGTCTCATCATCGCCTCTGCGGAGGCTCGCATTGGTGAGACTTCGATCCAATTCGCCGATCGCTACGGTCGACCGGTTGATTCACAGCTAACGAAGATCACGGATTCGCAATTCCCTCTGATCGAAGGTGCTGTTCATCACACGTACGAATACAAGGGCTGGAAAATCAGGGCCGCGTTCCTGCAGCTCGATCGACCGGCTGTGCGAGTCGATTACCAGAAGCTGTCTGCTTCCGGAGTTTCACCAGTCATTCAGGAATACGAGCTGCAGGCGATCGCGAATGCAAACACGCCGGAAGGAATGTCGTGGAGACCCACTGCCTACGATAATCCCAACTCGCCGAGCAAGGGGTTTAGTAAGCTAGCCGAAGGGATGTTCGCGAGCGCAACCGGGCAGAAGATGTGGCAGCGCAGCGACGGTGCGGTCCTCTGGCTCCAGAGCAATCTTGTCGTCCGCTTAGAACTTCCGGCAGCCCGCCAGTACGAACAGCAGTTGAAAGCCGCGAAAGAGCAGAAAGCGCGAGCGGCCGTGCCGCAATTTTAGTCGACTCTACGCCTCAGGCTACAATGACAATGCGGGATTGTCTTCCTTCCCGCCAGTGCCTTGACATAATTGAGAGGTGGAACTGCCGGCGATTGAACTGACCGTCGCTGCTAGTCCGCTCGCGCGATACTGGTATGGCGCGTCTATACGCGACTTCTTGGCCGCGAATTCTGATGAGATCCTAGGTCAACTTAGCCGGAACTGCAGTTTCCCTGTGCTGCCGACGCAGCGCGATGCGTGGCTCGCGCAGATAGAGTTCCTCAACGCTCAGCTCACAGGTCTCACCGGATCGATCTTCTTCGAGTTCAGCATTCCTCGAATGGGCCGGCGCATTGACGTGGTGGTGATCGTTGGACCCGTGGTCTTCGCGATCGAGTTCAAGGTTGGCGAAAGGACGCTTGATCGCGCCGCGCGTGATCAAGTCTGGGACTACGCACTCGACCTGAAGAATTTCCACAAAGCCAGCCACGATGTTGCGATCGTGCCGATTCTCGTTGCAACTGAAGCAACAGATTGCCCGCCGCTCCGCTTGCACGCCGAACCGGATCAGGTGTATCGGCCGATCGAAGCGACCATCGGCGAGTTCCGCAATGCGCTCGATGCTGCAATTGCACATGTTCGTGGTCGCGGCGTGGATCCCACCAGCTGGTCTCATGCGCCGTATCATCCGACACCGACGATTGTGGAAGCTGCGCGGGCCCTCTACGCGCACCATTCCGTCGAGGCGATCGCGCGATTCGACGCGGGTGCGAAGAACCTGCAGGTCACGTCACGGCGGATCGAGGAGTTAGTCGACGAGGCACGCACCGAACGTCGGAAGCGGATCTGCTTCGTCACTGGTGTGCCCGGGGCAGGAAAGACCCTCGTCGGCCTGAACATCGCGACGCGCCGGAGCGACCCTGAGCAGCCGACGCATTCTGTGTTTCTCTCCGGCAATGGTCCCCTCGTGGCGGTCCTGCGCGAGGCGCTGACTCGCGACGATTACACAAGGCGAAAAGCCGCAGGCGAGAAGGTTCGCAAAGGAGAGATCGCCGCAAAGGTGAAGGCGTTCATCCAAAACGTGCACCATTTCCGAGACGATGGTCTGATCGATTCTGCGGCACCGATCGATCACGTAGTCATCTTCGACGAAGCGCACGCGCGTGGAACCTGCGGCAGACGGCGAACTTCATGCAGCGCAAGAAGAACCGGCCGGGCTTTTCACAGTCCGAGCCCGAGTTTCTGATCTCGTACATGGACCGCCATGAAGATTGGGCAGTTATCGTCTGCCTCGTCGGTGGAGGTCAGGAGATCAATACCGGCGAAGCTGGCATCGAAGCCTGGCTCGACGCGGTGAATCGCAGCTTCCCCCAGTGGGAGATGTTCATCTCGTCGCGCCTCACCGACAGTGAGTACGCCACGAACAACACAGTCAGTGTGGTGCAGGAGCGGCCGCAGACGCACCTTGATGACTCACTGCATCTGGCCGTCTCGATGCGTTCATTCCGCGCCGAGAATGTATCGGCGTTCGTGAAGGCGCTGCTCGACTGCGACAAGGGACAGGCGAAAGGCGTCTTCGCGGAACTCGCGCCAAGATTTCCGATCGCGATCACGCGTGATGTCGAGGCCGCCCGACAGTGGGTTCGTTCGAAGGCACGAGGGACGGAGCGCTACGGGCTCGTCGCTTCGTCGAAGGCGATGCGACTCAAGCCGCACGCCATCGACATCCGGGTAGCGGTCGATCCGGTGCACTACTTTCTCAACGAACGCCACGATACCCGGTCGAGCTATTATCTCGAAGACGCTGCCACCGAGTTTCAGGTGCAGGGACTCGAGCTCGACTGGACGTGCGTGGCCTGGTGCGGCGACTTTCGGTTCAACGGGTCCGCGTGGAACTATCACGATTTCCGAGGCGATCGCTGGTGCAATATCGGCAACGCTGACAACCGCAATTTTCTGCGAAACGCGTACCGCGTTCTGCTCACACGCGCCAGACAGGGCATGATCATTTTCGTGCCATCGGGTGACTCGGATGATCCGACGCGGCTGCCGGAGTTCTACGACGCGACCTTTCGGTATCTGACAGAGCTCGGAATTCCCCAAGTCGCATAATCGCTCTCGCCGCGGGGACGCCGAGCGGCCTGGCACCACCCGCAGGCGCCGTTCCGAGGTTGAAGCTCGCAGCGTACTCAATCCGCCCATTCGCGAAGCCGGATCGATTGAAATGTCGAAGCATGTCAGTGCCGCCGTATGTCATATTCCGGCCGATTCCGCCGCAACGCGCAATCTGTGCCGATGGCAAGAAGACGCTTATGCGAGGTGGGTTGCAAGCGGCCGCCGCGGCATCGTCCAAGCTGTCACAGGCGCCGGCAAATCTCGTTTGGGGTTAGAGGCCGTAACGCACATTGCGGCCGGCAAGGGGCGGGCTGTGGTGCTCGTCCCATCTGTGGCTTTGATGCAACAATGGAGAGCGTTATTCCGACAGCACCTGCCGCAGGTCAGTATCGGAATGTTGGGCGACGGCCACAAAGCGACAACAGCACAAGTAACCATCGCGGTGGTCAATTCTTTCGTCCGAAGCCTGACTCAGTTCTCGGATGTGGCCTTACTCATCGCAGATGAAGTTCACAGCTACGGCGCTGCGACGTTCTCCAAGGCTTTATTACAATGCGCCTCGTGGCGTCTTGGTTTGACTGCGACTTTAGAGCGCACTGACGATGCCGTTGAAGAAGTGTTAATTCCTTATTTCGGCAACGTTGTTTACACTTGCGATTTTTCGATTGCGCGAAAAGACGGCCGACTCGCCCCTGCCCGAATCGCTTTGCTCGGCGTCCGTTTCAACCCGGACGAAGATGAGGCGTATCAAACGGCTCGGGCCCAGAAGGACTCGGCAAAGCGGAAATTGGTCCGAGAGTTCGGCGTTGATGACACGTCAATCGGCGTCTTTTTGCAGGAGGTGCAGCGGTTATCGAATGAATCAGGTCAAGCCTGTTACTTCGCACGGCGATATCTCTCCGCTCGCAACGCTGAGACGGACATCCTTGCGAACGCCACTGGCAAACGCCTTGTGGTGCAGCACCTCAGCCATCTATTTCAGCAACATCATAGCGGCTTGATTTTCTGCGAGCGGATTGCTGTAGCAGAGGAGATCGCAGCGACGCTTTGCAAACGAGGTGTTCGGGTTGAAGCACTCACCGCAAACGAATCTACGGCCAGCCGGGATGCGTGCCTGCAAAAGCTTAGGACCGGACGATTAGATGCTATCTCAACCGGCAGATTACTGGATCAGGGGATCGATATCCGGCGATAGACACCGCCTTCATTATAGCTTCGAATCAGCAGAAGCGGCAGATGATCCAGCGCCTTGGACGGGTGCTTCGTACGAAACCAGACGGCCGCTGCGCTAGAGTTGATCGCATACACACTCGGCACATGGGAAGATCCGGCAGTGAACGATCACCGCGCCGAATTCATCAAGATCGCAGCACAAGCAGCAGAGACTCTCTACGATTTCGGAGGATCGTGGACTCCGTCTGACGTCCGCGGTTTCCTTTGCGGCCATATAGCGGCCGCAGCTTAACCATCAACAGCAAGTCGCACTCGCGACGGCCTTACTTCATCCGACGAATGTCGTTCCACCTTCGAAGGCGACGACGCGGCAGGCGGAAAGTAGAAACGATCTTTCATTTCATCCGATCAAAGTCTTCTGAAGTAACTCTGAGTCGCTTGCGTTACCTACTTTCTCCCGAGAGTTATCGATCCACTTTTTCTCCAGCGCATCGATTAGCTGCGCCCGCAGCTCACCCCTTCGGGCTTTGTCCATCTCGCGGGCTCGATTCTTGGTCGGCCGGCAGCATCACTTCATCCGGTCGAAAGTTTTCTGCAGCAACGCGAGGTCGCTCGGATGGCCGAGCTTCTCGCGCGTTTGATCCACCCACTTTTTCTCGAGGGCGTTCTTTGTTGGTCGGTCGTTTTGATAGAAGACGCCGAAGACGCCGGGGAAGGGTAGCTGGGCCAGTTTGTAGGCGGCCAATTCATCCGTCACATCGTGACGCAACTCGTCTTCCGGTGTTCCATCCCATTTCTTTTCCTGGATGACTTCGAAGCTGCCGCCTTTGCGCGGATTAGCCGGATCGAAGGCGCTCGGGGAAAAATTCCACACATTGATTCGCTGCCGCCCGGCAGCTCACCCCTTCAGGGCTACGTCCATCTCGCACCGGCTTCCCGCGGGCTCGATTCACTCAAGCACTCGATGACGCTGAAGCCTTGGTGGTTGACTCGCTCGCGCCCGCTCGCTCGGCCATTCGGCCTTCCCGTCCATGTCGCGCGGCACCCCAGCCGCTCCATTCATGGCGCGCTCGATCATCTGGATCATGTGATTGACCTGGCTGGCGTGGGTGCGGGCGACGAAGGTGGCTCCGCTCCCGACGAGCTTTTCATCGGGTTGACGGGCTGCCCGATCGCGCCCTGCGGGTCGGCCTTGCTCTTGAAGCCGATAGGCTAGACATCGACGCGTGTTGCACGAGCCCGTCGAGCCTGCGGCTACGCGGAAACAAGCACAGGCCTGCGCTACCCAGACGGGATCACAACGCGCCGAGCGTTGTCATCTCATCCGATTGGAGCTCTTCCCACCGCGCTGAAGCTCGGCGGGGCATGCTGCAGCTCTGAAAGGCTTGCTGATTGCTTCGCCTGCAGGCGAACGGCGGCTGCTCAGATCTGGTCGTTCATTTCCTGCGCTTTGACGTAGGCCTGTTGCAGGAAATCGGCGGCGCCGCTCACGGCAAAAATACTGCCGATGGTGCGGGTGAAGCCGGGACTGAAGATGGACCCGTAGATGAAGCCGGAGGCGATCCAGGTGCCCAGGCAAAACGGACAGGTGAGCAGCTCGCCAATCGCGCGGCGCAGACCGCGGCCGCGCGGGCGTTCCTCCAGCTCGCCGGCGCCGCTTTTGCCCTCCACTTCCGTAAACGGAGCGCGCAAGGCAGTGGTGACTTTGTCTTTCGTGATAACGCGGCTGAGCTTTTGCGTGGCGAGCGCGAAGAGGATCAGGTCCTTTGGGTCGATGCGGTCCGGCAACGGCTCGCGCGAGCATTTGCGC
This sequence comes from Chthoniobacterales bacterium, assembly GCA_013820755.1. Taxonomy (GTDB): domain Bacteria; phylum Verrucomicrobiota; class Verrucomicrobiia; order Chthoniobacterales; family UBA10450; genus JACCTI01. The sequence goes on along the minus strand of JACDHZ010000149.1, from coordinate 963 downwards.
GCGAGGAGGGCGGTGGCAAGGGCGCCGTTAAAAATCGCGACGAGGGACCGCGTAGTCGCGCGCGGGGAGTTGGTTGCGGAGGTCGTGGGTGCGTGATTGCTGCGGGGCGCGCGGTGGTTTCTCCTGCTCGACCTGGGACGCGCCGTCTCCCGCTTGCTGCGTAGTGCTCATGTCACTACTACTTCGAGTGCGGAACCGGTAGGCGATGGATAAATCGCGTGCAGCTCGCCGCCGCTCACGGCGCATTACCGTCCGGCGATCCAGGCGAGCGCTTTATCGGCGAGCTTATCGAACGCGGTGACCGCCATTTCGAGGTGCTCTTCGCGCGTGTCCTCGATCTTGTTGTGGCTGATGCCATGGAGGCTTTGCACAAACATCATGATCGTCGGCACGCCGGCGCGTGCGACTTCCGCGGCATCGTGCAGCGGTCCCGACGGCAGGCGGTGCGGCCACGCTCCGGCTTCTGCGATCGCTTCATCGGCGAATGCGATCAGCTCATCGTTGAATGGAATCGGCTCGATTCGCAAATCCGTTCCCAGCCAACGGTGACGCTCCCTTCGTGCGCGAACTGCTCGCTCGCGGCCCTCGCTTCGCGCAGCATCTTCTCGAGTGCTGCGAACGTCACCTTCGCGGGCGCCGAAGAGACGCTTCGTGCAAACGGCACACGTATCGAAGGGATGCAGAACGCGGAGTGCATCCAGGCGATGCGCGACTTCATCAGCCGCAATCCCGAGCTGGAACGAGGATATTGGCGTCTAACTCTCGTCCGCGACGGCGTTGGAAATTGCACGTTGCGATGTTTGAGCCGCAAATCGACAATTCGAAATAGGTAATCGTGATTACCCCGTGGTGTAACGGTAACACAGCGCCCTTTGGAGGCGTTATTCATGGTTCGAATCCATGCGGGGTAGTTCGGCTCTGTGGAGAAGTTGACATGGAGAGACGCAAGCAATGGCGGCCACA
>JACDHZ010000148.1 GCA_013820755.1 Chthoniobacterales bacterium | reverse complement strand
TTCCTGCAGAGAGCGCGGAATTGATGTCGTAAAAGCCGATGCATTAGAATACCTGAAGGGAACCGCCGCTGAGAGTTTTTCAGCGGTGACGGCGTTCCACCTCATTGAGCACCTTCCATTCGCGAATTTAATAGAGTTGCTGCGGGAAGCGTTGCGCGTGCTACAACCCGGCGGGCTGTTGATCTGCGAAACACCAAATCCAGCTAACCTCCAGGTAGGAGCGCACTTCTTCTATCGCGATCCGACGCACCAGCGCCCGCTGCCTCCGGATTCCACTCGCTTTCTCGCGCTGCACGTCGGGTTCCACGACGCGCAGATCGTTCCCGTGAACCCATGTGCACCGGGTGATAAGGTGGCCGACGATGGGTTGCAGGTGACGGAGCGGGTAAACAAGCTGCTCTACGGCCCGCAGGATTACGCGATCATCGCGACCAGGTAACTCTGATGCGCGTCGTCGTTGCCACGACTCAGGTGCCATTTATCCGAGGTGGCGCGGAGGTGCACGGAGAAAACCTGTGCGCGGCGCTAAGGGCGGCAGGTCACTTGGCCGAAATCGTCGCCATCCCTTTCAAGTGGTATCCGCCGGAACGGATTCTCGACACAATGCTTGCCTGTCGGCTGCTCGATCTGGAGGAGTCCAACGGAAAGCGGATCGACTTGGTAATCGGCCTTAAGTTTCCCGCGTATCTCATTCCTCATTCGAACAAGGTGCTGTGGATCCTGCATCAACATCGGACCGCCTACGAGCAATGGAATCATGTGCTTGGGGACATGATCAATTTCCCGAATGGACGCGAAGTCCGCGACGCAATCAGGGCTGCGGATCGGAATCTAATCCCGGAGGCTAAGCGCGTTTACAGCAACTCGCGGAACGTGAGCGCGAGGCTGCGGCGCTTCTGCGGAATCGATTCGACTCCGTTATATCATCCGCCGCTGAACGTTGACGCGTTTCGTTGCGAGACGGCTGAAGATTACGTGCTCGTTCCCAGCCGGATCAATCGAGCGAAACGCCAGTTGCTCGCGGTCCAGGCGCTGGCGCAGACGAACAGCGGGGTAAAGCTAGTGTTTTGCGGCGAAAGCGAAGAGATTGTGTATGACGCTGAGATTGAGCGAGAAATTGATGCGCTCGGTTTGCGCGATCGGGTGCGATTCTGCGGCCGCGTCGACGAAGAAGAAAAGCTATCGCTCTATGCGTGCGCACTAGCCGTGCTATACGTGCCGTTTGACGAAGATTACGGATACGTCACGCTGGAAGCGATGCTGGCGCGGAAGCCAGTTATCACATGCACAGATTCAGGCGGGCCGCTTGAGTTCGTGGTGAATGGGGTGACAGGGTTCATCGCGGCTCCCGATGCAGACTCGGTTGGGACGGCAATCGACCGTCTTGGAGGCAACAAGCTTGCCGCTGCGGCGATGGGAGTGGCTGGTTGGGACCGCTACCACGCAATGAAGATCAGCTGGGACACTGTAGTCACGGCACTGACGTCATGAAGCTGCAACTCGCCTGGTTTTCGCCAGTGGTGCCGCAGCCAACGGATATTGCGAACTACACGGAGCGACTGCGCCCACATTTGGACGCGGAGTTTGACGTTCGATACTTCACGGAAACCGAAAGTGGGTTCCTCGACCTCGCAGAGAGCCACAGGTACGATTGCGATCCCGGTCAGGTTCCGTCCGAAATTTTCCGCGAACTGAATTCGGTCGATCTGCCGGTCTACCACATCGGGAATAATCCGCGGTTTCACCTCAACACTTTGTTTCTAAGTCGGCGCAAGCCGGGGCTGGTTGTGCTGCACGATCGGAAACTCCATCATTTCTTCGACGCGGTTTACAAGCACCGCCTCGGTGACCGCGAAACTTATGTCGGCTTAATGCGGAAGTATTATGGTGCGCTCGGCGGCGAAGCGGCTGCGGCAGCCTGGGAAGCTGCAATTCCGATCGATTTCATGGCGGATTACTTTCCGCTCACACAAGTAGCGATCGAGAACGCCTTGGCCGTGATTGTTCATACAAAAAATTCCCTTGATTACGTACGCGGGCTTACTTCCACGCCCGTGTTCCGGCTTCCGTTGGCGTTCCCCGCCGCTGAAGGTCCGCTCACTCGACAGCAGACGAAGAGTGCAGATGAGAAGGTGCGGCTGGTTCTGTTCGGATTCCTCGGACCAAATCGTCGAGTCACGGAATTTCTTCACGCACTCGCGCGCATGCACGAGCGCAACCGTTTCGTCTTAGATCTAGCCGGAGAGATGGGAAATTTCGACGAAGTGAAGACGGCCGTTAGGAATTTAGAGCTCGAAGGCAGCGTGACGCTTCACGGTTACGCCCAACAGGCAACCCTCGACGATCTGCTGTGGCGTGCGGATCTCGCGATTAACCTGCGCTACCCTTCGATGGGAGAGGCTTCGGGCACGCAGTTGCGAATCTGGAGCGCGGGTTTGCCCAGCCTCGTGACGCAGACTGAAGGCTACTCGGAGCTACCCGGGGAGTGTGTTTGCTTCGTGCGCCCCGACCATGAAGAAGCTGATATTCAACGGCATCTGCGCAATTTCCTCGCCGATCCACTGCCGTTTCGCCGGCAGGGAGAGAATGCGAAGATCCTGCTGGAACGCGAGCATTCGCCTGTCGCGTACGTGCGAGGATTGCGTGACATCGCGAAATTGATGGGGCAGATGCGGCAACGCCGGACGAAGTGTGATCTTGCCAAATCAGTCGGACGAGTTGTTGCACCCGTAGAAGGTGCCTCGGATCGAAGCGCAATTTACGCGCAGAAGATCTGCGAGTTGTTCGAAGGTGCCGCTTGACCCTCTGACATCGGGACCGTCAAACCCTGTCCCGTTTTTGTAGCTGCGCGATGTCGGCAGTCCACGCCGTCACCAGCCCCAGCTCCTTCTCCCCTACCCATTCTTTCGCGATCAACTCCTCGTAGCAGAGTAACAGGTTGGCGCCGAGTTGATCTATCCCCCGCTTCAGATCGAGCTGATCGAGAGCTTCGCTCATTTTGCGATTGTTGAGATAGCCGGGAACTTCGTCGCTGAAATCACGCATGAGATCGTGGTCATTCCGGTCCTGCCAGACAGTCGGTTCGTGAAACAGAATGCTCCAGCCATTCGCCCATGCGATCCGCTGCGCAACGAAGCTGCGCCAGATATCAGTCATTCGAAATGAGCAGTAAGCCGGAAGATACATCAACGGATAAACTTGTGGCCACCACGTGGTGTTCTGGCTGTTGAACGGGCACCACGTGCCGGCATCAAGGATGATTCGGCGATCAGCGCGAAAATTCTGCGGGAGCGGCAACGTCAGGCGATAAATAGCATCAACGTCGGGGTCACCATCCGCGAGGCCTTGTTGGATCGGGCATTCCGCGGTGGAGACGGGCAGAGAGTCAAAATCCGGCAGAGGAGCCAAGACCGCGTCCAGAGGCAACCCGCGCGGCCACATGGTGACATCGGTGAAGAAGCTGTAGATATTAGCCCAGCTGGCTGCCGCAAGCCGGTGCGCTTCGACCTTCAGGTGGCGCTCGTGCCAAAAACCGTCCCGCGGGAGGTTGTCGTCATCGGTTTCGACGATGAGCGGCGCGTCCCCGCGCATAGCGACGAGATACCCGATGTTTTTGCGCGCATACGAACGGGTCGGGCAAAGCTTCGCATAGCTGAACCCTGTTCGTTCCTGCCGCGTGACGTCGTAGAAGTCGCAGCCTTCCAGCTTGAAACTGCTTGGACTCTTCGTGTCACCCATCACGAGAAAGTCGAGCCCGTTCGTGCGCGCGCCGTTTGCCAGCGCTTTCAGTGAAACGTTTGGCGCGGAAATGGAGGTGACTACGATCGCGGCGTTGCTCGACATAGATTGATCCCGACGGCTTACGGTATTTTGCCGGTCAGTGCAATGCGGAGCCGGAAAGCGTCTATCGCATTGAAGAGGAGGCTCTGGTGCTCTGTTCGACGGCGGCTTCCCGCGGTAGCGCGGTGTCCACGGTGGTTTTTGACAACCGCAGGCTATTCGCTTCCGTTCGGCTCATGCGCACGATCCATGATTGCTTTGCGAGAACTCCGCGAAATACTATTCTCGTCGTCACCCTCCTAGCGCTTGGGTGTCTGGCAGGCCTGAGTAGCTGTGAAAAACCGAACGGCTCTGCTACCACCGACGCGGCACAGCCAGGCTCGGACTATGAACTCGGAAATGTGATTTCGTTCGGCGAAGGTGGCGGATCCGAAAAGTACAAGACATCCGGCTGGAGCGATCCGGAAAAGGAATTCACCTGGACAACAGGCACATCCGCGAAGTTGTCGTTCAAGATTTCGAAGACTAACCACCCACTAAAGTTACACACCCGGCTGAGCGGCTTCGTGAATCCACCGGAGTTACCTTCTCAGCCGGTTGAGGTACTTGTTAACGGACAAAAGGTTGCTGACTGGCAAGTTTCAAGTCCCGCAGAGTTTACTGCCACGATTCCTGCGGCCGCAGCGAATACGGGTGAGCTCTCCGTCGAAATCAAAACGCCAAAGGGCGCATCGCCACAGTCTCTTAACATCAGCGACGACTCTCGCGTTCTTGGCATTAACTGTTTCGAACTCACCCTCTCAAAAGCGGACGAATAGCCGACGCCACTCGACATAACGCCTGAGCCCTACGCGATCGCCGGCTGGTTGCTGGTCATTTGGTCGTAGATCCACGCGTAGGTCCGCTCCATGCCATCGCGCAAACGAATCGAAGGCTCCCAGCCGAGATAATTCTGAATCAACGTGTTGTCGCTGTTACGCCCATTCACGCCCTTCGGCGCACCAAGATCGTAGCGGCGCTTCACTTTGATCCCGGCAACATCTTCCGTGATGTCGACAAGGTGATTGATCGTGACAAGCTCGCTGCTGCCGAGGTTGATCGGCTCCAGGATATCGCTCTCCATGATCATCTGCGTCCCTTTTAAGCAATCGTCGATATACATGAAGCTGCGGGTTTGCTGTCCATCGCCCCAGATCTCGATCTCGTGCGTGCCGGAAAGCTTGGCTTCGATGACCTTGCGGCAGATTGCCGCAGGCGCTTTCTCGCGTCCGCCTGTGTAAGTGCCTTCGGGTCCGTACACGTTGTGGTAGCGAGCGACGCGTGTCGTTAGGCCGTAATCCTCCCTGAAATGACGGCACATCCGCTCGCTGAAAAGCTTCTCCCACCCGTAGCCGTCCTCGGCGAGTGCAGGATAGGCGTCTTCTTCCTTCAAAGCGACGACGTTCCGATCGCGTTGCTTGTCGGCATTGTAAACACACGCTGACGAGGCAAAGAAATAACGGTCGACATCGGCTTCGTTCGCCGCAATGCACATGTGTGTGTTGATCAGCACAGAGAGCATGCAGAGAGCTTTGTTGTGCTCGATGAATCCCATGCCGCCCATGTTCGCTGCGAGGTTGTAGACGATCTCCATCCCGGCAACAGCCTTGTGACACGATTCGCGCAAATCGAGATCGAGTTGAAGGTTATCCACGTCTTCGAAGCGCTGGTACCACTCTTCCAGGGGCTTTATATCCACGGCGCGAACGGTGTTACCCTGCTGCCGCAGATCATTTACAAGGTGGCCGCCGATGAATCCACCGGCGCCGGTCACGACGATCTTCTTCTTCATGATTCAGGTGTTGAGGACAAGCTGGCAGGAAAATTGCACATCGGCAATTAGCTGATCTGCCGGCATGCTTTCACCCACTCGCGCATGCAGTATGTCATCTGATGGAAATAGCCGCGGGTCGCATCATTCCAGATTTGGCCGGTGAAATGCACCACCTGCTGGTCGATCGCATCCGCTAACGACAGATAAGTATCGGAGTAATTGCTGCCTTCTAGTTTAGCTTCCGGTAACCACTCCAGAATTGGCTCGAGCACCATGATACACGCCAGTTCTCCAGCAAGATCACGCATATAGTTGTGTGCGTTTCGCTTATGGTCGGCGACGGGCGTGCCAACGCGAATGCGGTCGCCCATGTGCCGCACGCACGCTTGTGAAAGATACCCGCTAAATATGTCGCCGTAGCGGTCGATCGGCAGACCGGCGAGCGGATAGCCCATGCGCACAAAATAGTATGTAACGGTGAGATCGCGATGCAGCGCGGTGTTCTGGGTATTGATCGGACTCCATGTGTCATGTCCTAGCAGGATCGAGTCGTTGTTATACGGCTTGAACGATCGCGCGCGGACTGGCGCCGCGAGCCAGGTGATCGCATCGAGGTCCGGCTCATGTATCCAGAGGCCTACGTTCATCCGTACCTTCCCGGTTTCTTCAGGATACGTGAGCGTCGGGCTCTCGGTCCGTTTGTGGTACGGGTATCCGCGAGGAAACACCTGATAAATCGGTTCGATCTCGAGCATGTCACAGAAATTGAACCACCCGTTGCTGCTGTGGACAGCAGGTAGAGTCACCGAGTCGCTGCAAACCGATGCCATGTCTTTGTATGTCTCGCTGATCGCGTAGTTATCGTCATCGATCGAAAGCAAGACTTCGCAATCCGTCTCGAGCGACATCAGATAGCCGACATTCCTGCGGTTGTCGGAGTTGTAGGGAACGAGTTGCGAAAGCGCGCCGAACTTCTTCAAGTAAGCGTCCTGTTCTTCGACTGTCGGACACTGAATGTTAAAACCCTGCGAGCGCACCTGATCGCATTTCGCAAATAACTCCTTCGGAGTTTTCCGATCCGGGATGACGATGATCTGGAGCCCCTCCTTGATCCCTTCCTCCTCAGCTTGCTTGCAGTAGCCGTCGAGGATTCCTCCGGCGTTGATAGTGGTGAGGACGATGCAGGTTCTGGGCTGGTTCATGATCTATTCGCTCCGTTACAACCGGATGCGTTGTCGCTGCGCAGTGGATTTCACGCGGCGCTAAACGCGCCCTGCGAGGCGCATGCCGAAAAGACGCCAGAGATTCTTGAAAGCGTCCTTGAGTTGCTTGTTGCCGACGTTGTGACTCGCGGCGCGATACCGAATGGGCGCTTCCGCAATCTTCATGCGGCGCGCGTAGGTTTTCATCTCCGTCTGGAAGAAGGGCCCGCGAGATTCGATACCGCGATCGACAATGTTCTGTAGCGCGTCGCGGGTGAAAAGCTGAAACCCGCTAGTCATATCATGCAGCTTCGTACCGAGCAGTAGATTCGTGAGGAACGTACCACCCCAGCTGATCCAATATCGCTTTTTTGAACTGTCGCTGATGGAGCCGCCGGGGCAAAAACGGCTGCCGAATACGCAGTCGTATCCCTGCGCCATTTTATTGAACAGAACCGGAATATCTTCGGGTTGGTGGCTAAACCCGGCGTCGATTTCCAGAATCCAGTCCGAGGGGAGGGCGAGAGCTTCGCGATACCCACGCAGGTAGGCATCAACTGGACCGCGATTCTCCGGCGCCCAGATCACCTTCAGATCAGGCGTGCTCTTCGCGTGGTCGTCCATGAGGTCGAGCG
>JACDHZ010000030.1 GCA_013820755.1 Chthoniobacterales bacterium | reverse complement strand
GAACTTCTCCACGCACTTCAACGAAATCCCACTTCCTTGCGCGTCCCAACTCAGCCAGCTGGTCTTCCAGCGTCGAAGCCAACGATTCGTCGAACAGGAGCGGTCCGCAAATATCGCTAAATGGGAGGCACACGGCACGCCGTCCCGTAAGTCGACTGCTGACTTCCATCAGTGGAAGGAGGGCTACGCGCTTTCCGGATTGCGTTACTTCAAGGTAAAACGGCCGATGACCATAGGAGCGACACAGCACGTGTGCCCAGGCCGAACTGTGGAAGAACGTGTGTCGAGAATGGCTGAGGGCGAGAATATCCCAAGTCTCGCCAACGCAAGGATCAATGCACCGACTCTCGGTCGTTGCAAAAACGCGAGCAGCGGCCGCATCTTGCCCCTTGGCGGAAAATCGCGTGCCCGGCGATGCGAGAGCTATAGCCATAACACAAAACCCCAGCCAGCCCGCCACTCAGCAGCTGTGCTAAGCCGGAACTCCCTCAACAACGCATTCCTTCAGGGTTTCGGCAACTAACTGCACCTGTTCGGAAGTGAGCTCGGGGTACATAGGAAGCGAAAGGAATTCCTGCGCCAACCGCTCCGCGATTGGGAATGAACCCTCTCCATAGCCGAGGCGAGCATACGCTTCCTGCAAGTGCACGGGGATAGGGTAGTGTACTCCAAAGCCTATACCATTCTCCTCGAAAACGCGGATCACCTCGTCGCGCCGCTGAATACGGACGGCATAAACGTGAAATACGTGTTTCGCGTGTGTCTTGACGCGAGGCGTCTGAATCTCGTCGATCGCTCGAAGCAATCTTTCGTAATGGGCCGCGTGAGCCCGGCGTAATTGGTTGCCTCGCTCCAAGTGACGCAACTTGACGCTTAGAACCGCACCTTGGATTCCATCCATTCTGCAGTTCCAACCAATCTCCGTATGATGATATTTCCGCGCCTGGCCGTGATCGCGCAGGACACGGATCCTGTCACGAATCCCTACATCGTTACTGACCACTGCGCCGGCTTCGCCAAACGCGCCAAGGTTTTTGCCCGGATAAAAGCTGAAGCAGCCCGCGTGACCAATAGACCCGGCGCGCCGGCCTTTGTACTCGGCGCCATGCGCCTGAGCTGCATCCTCGATCACCGTTAAATCATGAGCACGAGCAAATTCCATGATCGGATCCATGTCAGCCATTTGACCGAACAGGTGGACCGGGATGACAGCCTTTGTGCGACTTGTGAGTGCCTGCTCAAGCCGATGGGGATCCATCGTGTAGGTCTCCTCATCGATGTCGACGAATACCGGAGTCGCCCCGGAGTAAGTGATCGCCTCCGCCGTAGCCATAAAGGTGCTCGGAACGGTGATGACATCGTCTCCTGCACCAATACCGCAGGCAAGCAGGGCTAGCCAAAGCGCGTCAGTACCATTCGAGACGCCCATGGTATGGTTGGTCCCGCAAAAGGATGCGAACTGCTTTTCGAACTCCGCGACGAATGGACCACCGGCAAAAGCATCGTTGTCGATGACTGCCGCGATTGCGCGATCCAGTTCGCCACGGAGCGGCGCGTGCTGCGCCGAAAGATTCAAGAATGGAACTTTCATCATAAATTTCTTAGCTGTGCCGGCCGGCGAGTACGCGCGCTGGATTCCCGGCTACGGTCGTGTCTGGCGGGACATCCTTTGTGACGACGCTTCCCGCCCCGATGACGGCCTTTGCGCCGATCGTGATCCCTCCGAGGAGTGTTGTACCCGATCCAATCGAAGCACCGCGCTCAATGACCGTCCGTTGACAATGCCAATCGGCTTCTGTCTGGAGTCGTCCGTCGGAATTCGTTGCACGTGGATAGCGATCATTGATGAACGTGACGCCGTGCCCCACAAAAACGCCTTCTTCGATGACGACCCCTTCACAAATAAAAGTGTGACTTGAGATTTTGCACCGTGGGCCGATTTGAGCCCCCTTTTGTACCTCAACGAAGCTTCCGATCTTTGTTTCGTCGCCGATTTCACAACCATATAGGTTCACAAACCCAAAGATCTTCACGTCCTTACCAAGCTTGACGTCGTCGGAAATCAACTGGTGCGCGGGTGCTGACCCGCTCATCCGTGCACCACCCGCGGGGTGGCGTGATGCGTCTCGATTCTGGAGATTTTGCGAGAATGTTTTCCTGACGCAACCGTTACGGGTGCCCCCTTCGACGTCAGGGAGGCGCTCGCGGCTTCGAGTATGCGCACGAGATCTAGGCCGTTTTCGCCGCTCGTCCGCGGCTTGGCGCCACTCCGAATGCAATCGACAAAATGTTGGGACAAGGCCTTCAGCGGTTCTTCCTGCTGCAAATAAGGAATGTAGCTATCTCCGTAATGGTACGAATACTGGAAATCCGCAAAGGTGTCGTAATGCGGCGGCCGCTCGACGCGGACATCGTAGACCCGGATTTTCTCATGAGTCTGCAGGTCGTCATAAATAATCATGCGACGCGTTCCAACGATCGTCATCTCGCGGATTTTCCGTGGTTCCAGCCAGCTGCTCTGAATAGTAGCAAACCGGTTGTTCCGGAACGACAGGGACATGTTGGTGACGTCTTCGATCCCAGGCGTGACGTGCGCATTGCCCTGGCAGTTCACCGTTTCGGGGAATTCCCCGATGATGTCGAGAATGATCGAGATGTCATGCGGCGCCAAGTCCCACGCTACGTTGATGTCTTTCTGGAAAAGTCCAAGATTGAGGCGACGGCAGTTGATGTAACGGAGGTCCCCGATGTCTCCGGCTTGTATAATCGCGCGGATCTTACTGATCGGTGCAGAATACAAGAACGTATGGCCAACCATGAGCACCAATCCGTTCCGCTCCGCGATATCGATCAGTTCCTCACATTGCTCCGCAGAAGCCGCCATCGGTTTTTCAATGAAGGTGTGCTTCCCAGCCGCTAGAGCTGCCTTCGCTAACGCGAAGTGCTGTTTTACTGGCGTGGCAACGACAACCGCGTCGACGTTCATTCCGTTGAGAACGTGATCGTAATCTGTGGTTGTCTCGATCTCGGGATACAATCCGCGAAGATGTTCCAGGCGAAGCGTGTTCAAGTCACACATGGCCCGGACGGAGCAGTTTTCGACCGCACGCAGGTTGCGGACGAGGTTTGGGCCCCAATACCCGCAGCCGACCACACCGACGGAGACCGGACGGCTCATACTCCAGCCCCCTGCTCCCGCGCCACTCCGTTCAACGAACGATCAAAGGCGCCACTGGAAGTTTCAGCTGGAACTCGTTTAACGATCGCGAACGTCTGGTCGAGCAAAACTGAGAACGTCTTCAGGATAATCTTCAGATCTAGGGCGAGTGACATGTGTTCTGCATAAAATATATCCATTTCGATCATCTGATTGAAGGTCGTGCGGTTTTTGCCATTTACCTGCCAATAGCCAGTCAGACCAGGCACAGCATTCACCCGCGATTGTTGCCATGGGAGGTAACCCTCGAACTCTCGCACCGTACACGGACGGGGACCAACCACGCTCATCTCCCCGCGCATGATGTTGAAGATTTGCGGTAATTCGTCCAGACCGGAGGCGCGCAGGAATCGGCCACAGGGAATAATACGGGGATCGCCGGCAAGGTCGAGTTTGGTCATCGGCAACCCTTCGCGGACGAGCGTCTCAAAATACGATTCATGGGTATGAGTGTCCGCATCGATCTTCATGGTTCTGAACTTGCAGATCATGAAGCGCTTTCTTCGATACCCGACACGCTCCTGACAGTAGAAGATTGGTCCTGGAGACGATAATCTCACGACCAGCATCACAACAAGCATGAGCGGCAGCCAGATCGGCGAGGCGACGAGGACGAGGAGAATATCCAAAACACGCTTCCAGTTCGGAACCAAGCCACTGTCTTCGTCCTCAAGTCCGATTCCTTCCGCAGCACAATCGGCTTCGGCATCTCTATTCTGTTGCTGCCATGCCGGCTGTTCCCGCAAGCCGTCGCTGCGGTGCCGAGCGACAGAGTCGAGGATAGCCTGGTGTAGTATAGGCGAGAGAGTTTCCGGCATAGCTTTATCCGCAGCGCTGGCAGCGGGGTCGTTGTGCTCTGCATCGAGCGACTTGCGAATACTTGGCAGCGATCGAGGCCACGATCTCGACATGCTGCCGCCCTTGGTCAGTTGCCTCGGTTGATCGAGATCGCTGCATCGCTTCCGTTTCGTGTTGGGGCCCATATGTGTCACTTCAGTCTCAGTGGTAAAAATGAGACTTTTCGGAGTAGACTACATTTACTGTAAGACAGTCAAGCGGTATTCGCTTACCGCTGTCTGATCGCTCTTAGGCCGCCCGCGGCGATTCTCCCGTCCTTCAGAGAACGGTCGGAATATTCCCCATTGCTGCCAAAAAGTCTATGCAAAAGAACATCGAAACAGCTGCAGCCATACCACTGCGCATGCTCCGACACGTTGCACCTAGCCGAGGCCGTCGCGCAAAGAATTTCAATATATCCGAAGCAAGTGCCGGGCCATTTAGGATCTGCTAACTTGAGTTGCGGAAGCTTTGGTAAAAAGGCAAAAACTCCACGCGCAAGCATACCGAAACTTTAACCCGTCAAGTCCACTGGAGTTGCGCAAGACGCCACCGGCACAAATGCGGGATGTATTTAGCCGATCGTCCACTAGGAACATCATTAACTTACGTTCCTACGCAGCCGCTCGCAAGTGCAGCATGCGGCGCGGTGCGGTAACTAACACGGGGCGTGCGTTCACAAAGGTAGAACTTTCCGCCCGTTTCGATTCCAAGCGGTGCTTTCTGCAGCTCGTGCAGAATGTATGCGCAGCTGGCCGATCCGAAGGCTACGGTGGTCAATAGCATTATCATACTTGCTAGAAAAGCAGCTGTCATGCCAAGCAGGCATGCAAGTCTCGGTCAGCAACTGTCGAACTCGCCAGAGATCAAATGATTGAACAGTTTGCCTTAGTCAACGGGGCGGCGGCGCGTGGGGACCAGTCTGGAGGCTGTTACGTCAGACTCGATCTGCCGACCAAGGAACTCGAGCAAGACGCGAACTCGGTCTTTCCCAGGAAGCACCTGAGTCACAAGGACGTGGAGCCCACGCAGCGGACCTTCGCTAACTTGCACTCGATCTCCCACTCGGATTTCGGGATCGACGGTAATGACTTCATCTTCAGCGGCCGCTTGACGCAGAACTGCCAGGGTTGATTCATCGAGCGTCGGAATAAATTCGCCGAATCGGAGGATGCACTGCACTGCGGCCATTGAGCTCACCCGTCGATGCAGCTCGCGATAAACAAATTTCGAGAAGATGTATCCGGGAAACATCGCTTCGACGAACCAGACGGGACCCCGGGCCGTCAGCTTGCGGAAGCGAATGCGAGGCGAAAAACAGGGGAGCTCCAGCTCGCGGCGGAGCGTCTCCGCCGCGATATGTTCGCGTTTTGGAGCAGCACGCACACAAAACCACGTGGGATCCGAGGAGGCCATTGGATCAGGTTGTATCGCCATTTGGAATCTTCTGCGGGTCGAATCGAAGCCGTGTCGCCCATAACCGAAGGCACGCCTAACCGCAAGCAGGTCAATACCAAAACCGCTCGGACGTTTCAGTGTCGCGTGGTAAACGGGCGATCCGAATACCCGAAAATGCCCGCGCGGTCAGAGGCTAATCGACAGCCAAATCGGCGTTCGAGAAAAGAAACGCGGATATACTCGGATCTCCCAAGGTCACGACTGCTGGATTCCTCAACACTTTCTTGTTGTAGGCCAAAGTATCCGAGTTGAGCAACTGAACCGAACCGCCTGCCGCCTCGACGATGCATTGCGCCGCGGCGGTGTCCCACTCCATCGTGGGCACGTCCCGCAGATACACGTCCGCTTTTCCTTCCGCTACGAGACAGAATTTCAGGGAGCTGCCCATGCTGCGAGTCTCTGCGCTCGGAAATCTGGCCAGCAACTCTTTCACTGCCGGCCCGGCGTGATCGCGGCTCGCCACAATTCCAAGCTGAGCGAGGTCTGCCTTTCGACACCGGATGCGGACGGCTCCGGTTCCGTTCCCCGCTTTATGAGCTCCATTTGCGCGGTCTGCCCAGTAAAAGAGTTTCTGCACGGGAACGTAGATCATGCCGATGACCGGATTAGTCGCTTCGACTAGAGCAATGTTGACGGTGAACTCTCCAGTTCTCTTGATGAATTCTTTAGTCCCATCCATTGGATCGACCAACCAGAACCGCTCCCAGCATTTCCGATCGGCATACGGTATTTCGGCTGCTTCTTCGCTCAGGATGGGAATCGACGGATCAAGATCCCGGAGAGCAGCGATGATGAAATCATGCGACGCTTGATCCGCTAGCGTCAAGGGCGACTTATCCGCCTTCTGTTCTGCTATGAGATCGCGCTCGTAGAACCGCAGGATTTCCCGGCCTGCTCCCTCCGCAATCTGCTTGAGATCTTCAATCATCGCGGGCTGGCGCAGGTGACTAAAGAATCATGCCGGCGGCGACGGTGTTATTTGTGAACTCGTCGATCAGGATTACGCTTCCGGTACTGCGATTCCTTTTGTAAGGATCGTAAAACAGCGGCTGAGTCGTCCGAATGCTGATGCGAGCCACGTCGTTCATGCCGATTGTGAAGTCCTCTTCAATCTTGTGTAGCGTATTGATGTTCACCTTATAACGGATCTCCTTCACTAAGCACCGCACTTCGCGAGTCGTGTGTCGGAGCACGTACTTACCCCCGCTCCGCAGCGGCTTGTCAGTGAACCAACAAATCATCAGGTCGAGATCCTGACTAAACGACGGCAGGTTGTTTGGCTTTGCCAGAGCGTCGCCGCGGCTGACGTCGATCTCGTCTTCAAGCGTGATGGTTACGGACATCGGATGGAAGGCTTCTTCGAGGGGACCGTCGAAAGTCTCGATCGCCTTGATGCGTGACGTGAAGCCGCTGGGCAAGGCGACAATATCGTCACCCGGCTTGAACACTCCCGCCGCGATGCGTCCGGCAAACCCCCGAAAGTCGTGATGATCATTCGTCTGCGGGCGGACCACCCACTGAACGGGAAAGCGGGCATCTACGTGATTGGTGTCGCTTCCTATGTAGATGGTCTCAAGCGTGTGCAGCAGCGGCGGACCCTGGTACCAAGGCATTTTCGTGGAACGATCGACGACGTTGTCACCGTGCAAAGCGCTGATCGGGATGAATGTGATATCTGCGATCTCGAGTCGTGAAGCAAAGGTGCTGAACTCCTCGACAATCTCGCGGTACCTGGTTTCGCTGTACTCCACGAGATCCATCTTATTGACGCAAATTGCGAGGTGCTGAATGCGCAGGAGCGAGGCGATAAACGAATGGCGTCGCGTCTGCTCGATAACACCTTTTCGGGCATCAATTAAGATAATGGCGAGCTGCGCTGTCGAAGCACCAGTGACCATGTTTCGCGTGTACTGGATGTGACCCGGTGTGTCAGCGATGATGAACTTCCGCTGCGGCGTCGCAAAGTAGCGATATGCCACGTCGATCGTGATGCCTTGCTCGCGTTCCGCGCGAAGCCCGTCAGTGAGCAGAGCAAGATTCACGTACCCATCTCCACGCTGCTCGCTGCTGCGTTCGATCGCTTCAAGCTGATCTTCGAAGATCGATTTTGAATCGTAAAGCAGCCTGCCGATCAGAGTGCTTTTGCCGTCATCGACACTCCCCGCGGTCGTGAAACGCAAAAGATCCATCTCTTGGTAAGGATTTTGATTCATAAGTCCTTGGGCTTAGAAGTAGCCGTGTTTCTTGCGATCCTCCATCGAGGTCTCGGACCGGCGATCATCAGCTCGCCCTCCCCGTTCGGTTAGCCGCGCTCCTGCAACTTCCTGGATGATGTCCTCCAGAGTAGCTGCCGGGGATTCCACTGCGCCTGTGCAAGTCATATCGCCGACCGTGCGGAATCGCACTCGGCGGGTCTCGTAGCGCTCAGCTGCCTGCAAAGTGATGTAATCGCATTTCGCCAGAAGCGTGCCACCACGATCGACAACTTCTCGGTCATGCGAGAAATAGATCGGCGGAATGGCGATCTTCTCCGTCGCGATATATTGCCAGACATCCATTTCGGTCCAATTGCTGAGCGGAAAAACGCGGAAGTGTTCTCCAGGCTGTTTACGGCCATTGAAGATGTTCCACAGTTCCGGTCGCTGATTTTTCGGATCCCACTGCCCGAATTCATCCCGATGCGAGAAGAAGCGCTCCTTTGCCCGCGCTTTCTCTTCGTCGCGGCGCGCCCCACCAATAGCTGCGTCAAAGTGGAATTCTTCGATCGCGTCGAGAAGAGTGATTGTTTGCAACGCGTTCCGGCTTGCGTTCGCACCCGTTTCTTCCGCAGCGCGGCCGCTGTCGATCGAGTCCTGAACCGTGCGTACGATCAGCCGCGCGCCGGTTACTTCGATGAGCTCGTCGCGGAACTGCAGCGTTTCCGCGAAATTATGGCCCGTATCGACGTGCAGAAGCGGAAAAGGGAAACGCGCGGGATGAAATGCCTTCTGCGCGAGACGTACGAGCACAATCGAATCCTTTCCGCCAGAGAACAGGAGGACGGGCTTTTCAAACTGCGCCGCGACTTCGCGCATCACGAAGATAGCCTCGTGTTCGATCTGCTGGATGTGGTTCAGGTTGTAATCGCTCATGGCTGAAGCTGGAGACGGGGAAGGACATATTGTGAAAGACGCGCCAGGGAGTCCTCAAGCGACGTGTTTTCGGTATCGATGATCAGGTGTGGGCTGCTCGGCTCTTGGAATGCCGAATCTCGCCCGGTAAATTGCGCGATTTCGCCCGCCGCCGCCTTCGCGTAAAGCCCCTTCACGTCGCGCGCGCGGCATTTCTCAAAGGAGCAATGCACGTAAACCTCGATCAAATCGTCGCCGATGACGCTGCGAACCGTGCTCCGCAACTGTTCGTTTGGAGTGATGAATGCACTGATCACAATGACGCCTGCTTCCAGAAAGAGGCGTGCCACTTCGGCGACACGGCGGATATTTTCCGCGCGATCTTCATCGCTGAAGCCGAGATCTCGGTTCAATCCGGTGCGCAGGCTGTCGCCGTCGAGGATGAACGTGAGCATCCCATCCGCGCGCAGTTTACGTTCGAGAGCATTCGCGAGGGTGCTCTTGCCCGAACCAGAGAGGCCATACAGCCAGGTAACGCGCGCCCGCTGGCCGGCATCGCGCTCGCGTTGTTGCCGCGAGATGTAGTCGACGGCGACGGAAACGTTGGAAGAAGTGATCACAGATCGAGGAAATTGGGATGATTTGATAAATAGATGCGAAAGAACGCCCGGCCAGACGGAACCGAGCGGTCAGCTAGCACCGAGCTACCTACGCGTTCGTTCTCCGGAAGAAGGTCGTTGCCACAAGTTGAGAGTGAAGCAGATCAGAGCGTTTCGGCTTGAGCAGGACGCGCGCCACCGAGGCTCTGATCTCCGGCAGCCATCCACATAGGGTCTGACGTACAGCAAGCCACTGGTGCGCCGAATCTGCTCCTTAGATTCACCGACATCCGCGGAACCGCAAGCGCGTTCAGCATGCGATCTTTTGTAAGGCGAGGATGCGGGATTGTGTTCAACCGACTCGCTGAGCCCGGGCTCCGCTTTTTTCATGGCATCGCGATCGATCTCGATTAACAGTCGATCGGCTTGAAGTATCCGACTGAACGTAATTGGAGACCACATGCTCATTAATGCCGACCATCTGCTCACTATCGCGATGTGGGCCGCCCAGGGAATTGAGATCAGGACGGCGATTGCTGCGTTGCTCGTTGGGATTGTCGTGGGTATCACCGGCATGGGTGGCGGGGCGCTCATGACGCCTATCCTGATTTTCCTCGGTGTCGGTCACGCGTCGTCCGTTGTGACGGCTGACCTCACGGCTGCGGCAATTTACAAGACCAGCGGCGCTGTGGTGCACTGGCGGGAAGGATCCCCAAATATCCGGCTAGCCGTGTTTCTGATCTCGGGATCGGTGCCGATGGCTTTCCTCGGACCTCATCTGGTTCGCTGGATCAACCCGGCGGCGAACATCGACAAGTTCTTGACGGTTTGCATCGGTTTCGCGCTTCTGTTCGCCGCGATCACGTACGCCTTGCGCCTTTACGTGGAGCTGAGACGCAGGGCGAAGGGTCTCACCCGCGGCAGCGCGGAGCCCGTTGTGCGTCCATTGCCGACGGTCCTGATCGGAGCACTCGGTGGATTGCTGGTAGGCGTCACGTCGGTTGGCTCTGGATCTGTAATCATGATCGCGTTGCTCATGCTCTACCCCACCTTATCCGCCGTGAAGCTCGTCGGCACAGACCTGGTTCAAGCCGTCCCCTTGGTCTTCTCAGCGGCCATTTCCAATATTTTGGTCCACGGCCTCGATTGGAGCATCGTAATTCCGCTTACCGTCGGCTCAGTCCCGGGGTGTTTCATCGGGGCTAAAATCGCGCCACACATTCGCGCATCATACATCCGCCGTGGAATCGTGGTTGTGCTCACCATGTCTGGCCTTGCGCTGCTGGATAAGGCAGGATGGATTTCTCTCGGGTCAGGCGACAATCAGACGCACCCGAAATTGATCGCGCTCGCGGGCGTCGTGTTGCTGTTCACAATTCCGCTCGTATGGGCGCTGCTGCGACGGAGTGTCGGATTACCCATGTTCGGTGCACCGACGCTCGAGCAAATTGAAGACCCTTCTGCGCGGGAGCAGCAAGTTCAGTCGTCGCGGCCCCGCCCTGATAGGTGAGAGGCTGTTTCTTTTGAAGTGGGCGGTCGTTTACCGCAGCACACCACAGCGATCGAGTGCTGTTCGACGCCCTCGTTGATGTGACCCCTATGAGGCTGGGTCGCCGGGAGCAATTCATCAACTACCCGCACAGTTCTGCCCGGGATTGCGCAACCCGCATCATCACGTCTACGCGCCTAAATACGAGGCGAGTCGGAGCAGGTCGGCGAAAAGTCCCCCTGCCGTGACGTCACTGCCAGCGCCGGGGCCCCGGACGACCAAGGATTGCGTATGGTAACGCGCCGTCGTGAACGCAACGATGTTGTCGCTACCGGTCGTTCCCGCAAAGGCATGAGCGTGCGGGTAGCTCTGCAGCCCGACGGAACACTCTCCCGTGGCAGCGATCACGCCGACGTAGCGCAGCACCTCGCCTCGCTCTTGCGCCGTTTGAACCATCTCCCTAATCACGCCGTCTTGCTCGCGTAGTCGCACGAGGAATTCGGCCACGGAACCGGCGCGGAGCGAATCAGGTACGAGGCTTTGGACTCGCACGGCGTCGAGTTCCAGATCGAGGCCAATCTCGCGGGCGAGGATCACCAGCTTTCGTGCGACATCCATCCCCGAAAGGTCATCGCGCGGATCGGGCTCGGTGTAGCCTTTTTGTTGGACATCCCGCACCAGTGCCGAGAATGGCGTACTGCCGTCGTATGTGTTGAAAATATACGAGAGCGTGCCCGAGAGAACACCTTCAATCTTCCGCACCTCGTCACCTGTTTGGACGAGATCGCGCAAGGTGTTGATAACGGGGAGCCCTGCGCCGACGGTGGTTTCGTACAGGTAATGGCGATTCGCCTCGCGGGCGACAGACCGAAGCTCCCGATAGAATTCCAACGGCCCGCTATTCGCTTTTTTGTTGGGCGTAATGATGTGGAAGCCGCGTTTCAGCCAGCCCGGATAATGTGCCGTCAATTCAGCACTTGATGTGCAATCGATGATTACCGCGTGCGGGAGATGGTCTGCTTGGACGTGATCCGCGAACTTCCCTAAATCCAGCGACGTAACGCTTTCTTCAATCGACCTTCTCCAATTCTCAAGAGAGCGCCCCTCGCTCAAGAACATGCGTCTGGAATTTACAATCCCGCGCACGCGCAGATCGATGTTGAGTTGGTGCTTCAGCCTCTCAGCCTGCGCGTGCAGTTGATCGAGCAAAGTGCCACCAATGAGTCCAGGGCCCAAGATACCGATGGAGATCGTCTGCTTCGACAGGTAGAAGGCGGAGTGGACTGCGCGCAGCGCTCGCTGCGAATCTGGCTGGTCTATGACCGCAGAGATATTTCTCTCAGAAGATCCCTGCGCGATCGCGCGAATGTTAATCTGCGCTTTCCCGAGCGCGCCCAGGAACTTTCCGGCAACCCCCGGATGGTCAACCATGTTGTCGCCCACTGCGGCGAGGATGCTGCAATCGGGCGTCACATCAATCATCTGAATCTGGCTGTGATGAAGCTCGGCGAAAAATGCGCGTTCTAGGCTGCTGCGCGCCAACCCCGTCTGCGCCTTTGGAATAGCGAAACAGATTGATTGCTCGGAACTCGCCTGCGAAATCATTACGACTGAGACCCCCACTTCCCGCAGTGCCCCGAAAAGCCGACTCGCGACCCCGGGTACGCCCATCATTCCAGTGCCTTCTACGTTTATCAACGACATGCCGTCGACCGTCGCGAATCCTTTGACCGGCTCACTGGAACGGGATCGTTCGTGAATCTTCGTTCCGGGATGCCCCGCGTTGAACGTGTTCCGTATCCAAATTGGAATTCTGTTCTCGATCGCCGGCGCCATCGTGCTCGGGTGCACGACCTTAGCGCCGAAATAAGCCAGTTCCGTCGCCTCTTGGTAAGAAACTTCGTCGAGCACCACCGCATCTGGCACCAGGCGCGGATCCGCGCTCAACACCCCGTCGACGTCCGTCCAGATGGTGATCGCCCGGGCGCCGAGAAGCTTTCCGAATATCGATGCGGAGAAATCGCTCCCGTTGCGCTTTAGAGTGGTCGCAATGCCGTCGGGCGTGGATGCAATGAAGCCGGTGACGACAACCCAATCAGTTGTCAGATCGGCGAGCCATTGCTCCGTCTGCGTTTGCGAGCGGGGCCAATCCACGGTGATGGCAAGCTGGCTAGGATCGACGGTCAATACCCTGCGAGCATCGAGGCAAGTGGAATTCACCCCTTCCGCGTTCAAATGAGCGTTCAAAAGCTGCGCGGACCAAAGTTCACCGTGCCCAGTAATCAGGTCGAGCGTCCGGTCCGAGCAGGTACGGCTCAAGTAAACGCCCCGCAGAAGTTCCCCGATGTCCTTGAAATCGGACTCAAGCAAATCAGAGAACGATTGCCTTCGATCGGACGGAAGCAGCGCCTCCCCCGTTTTTAGGTGGCGAGCCTTCAGCTTTTCAGCAAGCACTGGGTAGCTATCGTCACGCGCCTGGGCCAGCTCGATCAGTTCGATCAATGCATCGGTCACCTTGCTCATGGCCGATACTACGACCGCTGTGCGCCCCCCCTCCTCCGCGCGCAGAATCGCTGCAGCCTGGCGGAACCGCGCTGCATCGGCCAGACTCGTGCCGCCGAACTTATGGACAACCCATTGCGAACTCATCGCCACCGTGTAACCGAACATCTGGTCGCGCAGCAAGCACCCATATTTGCTACCGTCCTCGGTTGATGAGTACCATCGCGGCCTGCTGCGGAACGGTTTTGATTCTGCGAGCACGCGCTGACTAGATGTCTAAACGGCATAGCGGCCTCGACGCGACGAAGTACCGAATTACTTACAATTACCCATGCGAAGTAGCTGACACCTCGGAACAGGCGCTTGGTCATTGACGCCGCTTAACAACTACGGCACGCCGAACTGGGGCTCGGCTGTGATGTACGATGGCTCCAAGGTCCTGTTGATGCGCGGCACCCCTGCGGCGCATACTCTACCACTTGCACAACAGCACCGACGAATACTGCCGAGATCATCGACCTGAGCAGCTCCATCCCTCGATGACGTATACAGCGTCAATGCCTGGTGGACGCAAGCTGCATAACGCCACATTGCTGCCGGACGGTACCGTCCTGGTGACTGGCGGATCGCGCGGTACAGAGGACCCGAATTCCGACTCAACCAAGCCGGCATTTCCGGCCGAGCTTTGGAATCCTGCACCAGGCGCGTGGAGTACAATGACCCCGATCACTGTTTTCCGCGGATACCTTCCATCGCATTGTTGCTGCCTGACGCACGCGTCCTGTCTGCCGGCGGTGACTTCGACGGTGAGTCAGCTGAATTCTATTCGCCACCTATCTGTTCAAAGGAGCCCGCCCCACGATCAGCTCGGCGCCAGGTGATGTTGCTCATGGGCACTCGTTCTTCGTCGGGACACCTGATGCGGCAAGCATTTCGAAGGTGACTCGTCGGTAACTCACTGACTCAACATGGGGAACGAATTAGCCGCGCGGTATTCTCTCGCTCGCCAGGAGGATTGACGGCGACAGTACCTTCGAACGCGAACACCACGCCGCCCGGATACTATATGCAGTTTCTCCTGAATCCCAACGACGTGCCTTCACTAGCAAAAATCGTTAACGTCAGCCCGGCTACACCTACACCTACACCTACACCTACACCTACACCTACACCTACACCTACACCTACCGGAACCGCTAGCCCGACCGCTACGCCGGTCGATTTTGGGGCTACCGGCAGCTCCTGCTGGTCTTACCGCGTCAGCGAAGAAGAACAGCATGACCCTAAAGTGGGCCGACAACGCGAGAAACGAGACAGGATATCCTCTCTGTACGTCGGACGGAGTGCGTGATCTTGGGAAATTACCAGGAGACACGTCGAGTGAAGCCGTCGCCATTAACAATTCTGGGGATGTAGTCGGATACTCCGCAGGTCAAGACGGCACGCGCGCCTTCCTTTGGACCAAACGGTCGGGGATGCAGGACCTCGGGACACTTTCAGGCGGCAGCTATAGCAGGGCAATGGCGATCAACGATGCCCGGGTGATCGTTGGCAGTTCGTCTGGTGACGCTGGCGACCACGCATTCATTTGGACTCCTGACGTTCGCATGCAGGATTTGAACGGCACCGATTCCGCGGGGATGCGCGTCTTGTTCGTTGAGGCTCATGCCATCGATGCCAGTGGGCAGATACTGGTCACCGGTAGAGGCGTCAACGAGCCGATGCCTTCGAGTCCCGGGGAGCACGAGTGCGAGCCGGCCCCCCCACCACCTTCCTGCTAACGCCGACTTCGACGCGTTGACACAACTGCAGAATAGCCGGCTGGAGTCGCTAATGGGGTAACTTCGGCAACCGCGGAAGGTCAAAGAGCGCGGTGTGAGCTACTGGTTAACCCGCGCGTTCGCGAGGCTTGTCAAAATCTGTCCACCTCAATAGAATCACGCGCATGGAAAGTGAAGAGGAAGATGTGGCTTTTGTGCGCCAAGCCGTAGCGGAGCTCGCTACTTCGTTCACGGACCCGCGTGAACACAACATCCACGCTGCTTTCAATGGGCTAATCCAAGCCGTCGAAGCTGACCGAGCGCGAATTGCGGCGCTGGAAGTGGAGCTGGCGCGATTAAAGGCCGACACAAACTGATTTCGTACGTCGGGGGGCTCGTGCGCGCACTCCGTAGCATTGTAATGACCGGCCCGTGCTGCTGAGTCCGTTACTGTGGCCACATTGCGACGGCGCAACGGTGGTCGCGCATTTCAAATATTTCGGCTGAGCTACCTGCGAGCGGTGCAGAACGGAGGAATTATTCTTGCCGTCGTCGACAGGCTTTGAATGAGGAATACGCATGAACCCGCTCAGATCGTCGGCTAAATCGGCCTGGCTGAATCGGACAGTCATCGGCATCGGGCTTGCGTCACTTCTCAGCGATTGGTCACATGAGATCGCCACCGCCGCGCTGCCGGCATTCCTTGCGACTCTCGGTGTCGCGGCAGCATGGCTCGGGGTGATCGAAGGGGTCTCCGACGGACTCGCCAGTTTTGCGAAGATGGCGTCCGGCTATTACACCGACCGGCTGCCCCGCCGAAAACCGATCGCCGTCGCAGGATATATCGTCACCGCCCTCGGCACCGCCGCGTTTGGGTTGGCCACAAACGCGTGGCACGTGCTTTTCGCGCGCGCATCTGCATGGCTCGGGCGCGGTGTGCGAACGCCGGTGCGTAAAGCATTGCTGGCCGCGTCGGTTCCGCCCGCAGCGTATGGCCGCGCGTTCGGGCTGGAGCGCGCGATGGACACAATGGGGGCGATTGTCGGCCCTCTTAGCGCGCTGGCGATCCTCGAGGCGACGCAGCACAATTACCGGGCGTTATTTGCGTGGACTCTGCTCCCGGGACTCCTCGCCGCGGCAGTGATTGGCTTCGTTGTAAACGAGCGAACGCGCTCTGCGGTTGCGCATGTCTCATTCGGGGAGCGCCTTCGATCGCTTCCGCACCCATACCGCAAATTTGTCGCGGCCGTGGCGCTCTTCGGCGCCGGTGATTTCGCCCATAGCATGCTCATTTTGCTCGCGGCACAGAAGCTCGCGCCGTCGCTAGGTGCCGCGCGTGCAGCGAGCATCGCTGTCACGCTCTACGTGCTGCATAACGCCTTCTACGCTGGGTTCTCCCTTCTCGCCGGTTATCTCGCCGACAGGATCCCGAAGAATCTCCTCCTTGCAGCCGGCTACGCTCTGGCAGGAGTGATGACGATCGCGATTATCGTCCTTCCTCCGACCGTATGGACGATGGCAGCAGTGTTCGTCATCGGGGGCACTTACATTGCTGTGGAGGAAACGCTCGAAGATTCACTCTGCGCCAGCTGGTTAACGAAAGTCACCACGGGATGGCGTTTGGCGTCCTGGCCACTGTGAACGGGATTGGAGATCTCATCTCCAGCGTCGTGGTCGGCGTTCTCTGGACTACTTTTGGGACAGAGGTCGCCTTCGGCTACAGCGCGTTTCTTTTCTTCTTCGGCGCCGTCCTCGTGGCGCAACTCAGAGGGGGCCGGACAGCTTAACCGCCAACAGCCTGATAGTGTCCGAGGCCGCGCTTCCACATCAGGCGCGCAGTGCCCCAGGTGGCGAGGAGCCAGGCCGTCTGAATGCCGAGTGCTTCCACCATCGCCGCCCCTTTCAGGCGCTCGAGGAAAATGGCTATCGGGCAGAAGAGCTCATAGTAGAACGGTAACCATTTCATCACCGCCTGGATTGCGGGCGGCATGATGTCGACGGGAAACATTTGCCCGCCGAGGAAGTATTCGAACGAATAGACGATGAAGACGATTGTCGAGATCTCGAGGATCCAGAAAGCCATCATCGCGATGCTGTAAGTGATGAAAAACTGGATCATGGCCGCCATCAGCAGCGAGATGAACGAACAAAGATAAGCGACACCGCTCGAGGGCAGTCTGATGAACTCGCGGAAGTAAACAAAGATCAGTGCTATCGGCACGATGGTGACGACGGTGTAGACGAGCCGCCCGCTCAGAAAGATACTGAAACGATATCCGAGGTAGCTCAGCGGCTTCGTGAGGAAGGAGTTGATCTGACCCTCGCGAATGTCCGCCGCGATCTGCCATTCGTCCTCGGTCGGCGTCACGAGATTCGAAACGAGAATCATCAACAGGTAGTAATAGATCATCGATCCGTAGTCGTACCCCTGCATTCCGCCGCCGCGTTCGTTGAAGATGGCCCGCCAGAGAAAAACGGTTCCGGCCAGAGGCACGAGCGCGAACAGCGCGCGGAGAAAGTAGTTCCAGCGGTAAACAAACGTGTTCTGCAGCCCTAGCTTGAACACGGAAACGTACTTTGCTGGTTGCATCGCGGATTAGCGGGATGTGGCGAGCTCGGCTCCAAGATTGATCGCCGCGATCATGCTATCGGGCCGCGCGATGCCTTTACCGGCGATTTCGAATGCGGTGCCATGGTCGGGGCTTGTACGAGGGAAAGGCAACCCGAGCGTCACATTTACGCCTTCATAGAACGCGTGCAGCTTCAACGGTATTAATCCCTGGTCGTGATACATGCACAGCACCGCATCCCATTCACCGGCAGCCGCATAGTGGAAAATTGTATCAGGGGAAAATGGTCCGGCGAATGATACCGCGCTATCAGCGGCAATCGATCGCAGCTCTGCGATCGCCGGCTGGATCACTTCGATCTCTTCGCGGCCGAGCGCGCCCGATTCACCCGCGTGCGGATTCAAACCTGCGACAGCGATGCGCGGAGCGTTGTGGCCACGTCTTTTTACGAAGGCGGCCAACAGCAAACCAACGCGTACGATTTCCGAATGCGTCAACGCATTCGCAACGGCATGCAGCGGGATGTGCGTGGTGACGAGCGCCACGGTGAGGGCCCCGCCGGTGAGCAACATCGCGAAATCCTTTACGCCGCAGCGACCTGCGAAGAATTCCGTCTGCCCCGGAAATTCGAAACCGACCTCATACATTCGTGCCTTGTGGATCGGCCCGGTAACAACAGCATCAATCTCGCCGCGCCTGGCGAGGTCGGCTGCTTGCTCTAAGGCGCCGAATGCAGCACGGGCTGTCTCCGCGGTCGGCTGCCCCGGCGAACAATCCCCATATGCGCCGATGATCCGGAACTCCGCACCCCGCGGCAGCTGACTCGACGCGAGTGCGGTACGAACCACTTCAGGTCCGACGCCTGCTGGATCACCAAGCGTAATTCCGATGCGCTTGCGCATCGCGCATTGTCAGCAACTCGCGTCGCGCGGGCAAGCGGCGCGTTGCGCGACGTGTCTCGACGCTGCTGGAAACTGTCCGCGAGAGCAGCGCTAGAACGTCCTGATCGTCGCCTTTTGACGCAGGCTCGCGAGCCAGTTGTCCTGGAGTCGCTGTCCTTCTTCCTGCACGAGCTTCTTCTCGATCTCGGCGCGGACTTCAGCGAGCGACTTCGTCTGACCGCCGCGACGGTCGTCTACCTTCACGATGTAATAATTACCGCCCAGCTCCACGATCCTGCTCACCTGTCCCTTCTTTAGACCGAATGCCACCTTCTCGAGTTCCGGCGCCAGAGTCTTTCGCTCGACCCAGCCCCAATCTCCACCGACGTCGCGCGTACTATCTTCTGAATACATCTGGGCCATGCGCTCGAAGTCGCCACCGGCAGCGACCTTGGAGAGTATCTCTTGCGCGAGCGCTTTCTGGCTTCCAGACGCATCGGAAGCGCGGCTCGGAATCATAATCATCCGGAGCTTGATCTCTTCCTTGCTGGTGAACTCGTCCCGGTGCGTGCGGTAGTACTCAGCAATCTTCGTCGGTGATGCCACCGTGTTCGGCTTCACGTTCTTTCCCCGCATGGCCGCGACGATGATTTTTTCCAGCTCGTTCTTCTTGAACTCGCCAACCGAGTAGTTCTGAGCCTGTAACGTTTTGATGAATGTGCTCCGGTCGCCGCCGAAGTTCTCGCGGATAATGTCGTTCATCCGCTGCTCCACAAAATATTCGGGCAACTGGAGCTTCTCCTTCCGGAACGATTGAATGATGAGCTGCCGATCGATTAAGTCTTTCAACGCCTGGGCGCGGACATTCTTGATCTGCTTCTCCAGCTCTTCGCCGCGATATTGCTGACGCAACAACCTCTCGCGCGGGATCGTGAGTCCCCTGACTTGAGAGAACGTGATCACTTCGTTATTCACGATTGCAGCGATGCCATCCACGACTTGTGGCTCGGGGGCCTCCGCAGCAAACAGCGCACTGTCGCGCGGCGTGAGCAGAACTGTGCCAGCCGCAAATATTGCAACAAGTAACAAACGAATCATCGGTCTATAACTTCCTGATTAGTTCGAGGACTTCCGCAAGATTCCGGTCGATTTTTTCGTAACTCAAGCGCGGGAATTTGCCGCCCAAGAGAACAAAATCCCCACGGCGCGTCAGCATCAATTTACCCTCGCGCACTTCTACCCGAGTGACCCCCGCTCTTGCGGCCGAGAGCTTGATTTCGGTGAGACTTAGCAAATTGTCAACCGCAGGCGGGAACTTGCCGAAGCGATCGCGCCAATCCTTGCGCAATCTATCCGACTGCTCCCGCGTGCTGATTTGTGCCAGGTTCCGATACGCCTGAATCCGAAGCGTTGTGTCACTGATGTAGCTGGTCGGGATGAACGCCGGAACGCGGGCTTCGGGCCCAAGTTGCACGAACTCCGCCTCGTTCGTCGCGATGAAATCAAGACGTAAGTCTACGTCAGGGCGCGTGCGGAATTTCTCGCCTTTCAGCTGCGCGACGGCCTGCTTCAGCAGTTGGCAATACAGATCGAACCCCACATTCACGATGTGTCCGCTCTGAGCCGTACCAAGAATGCTGCCAGCACCGCGAATCTCGAGATCGCGCATCGCGATGCGGAAACCCGCGCCAAGCGAGCTGTATTGTTTAATCGCGTTGATGCGCTTTCGCGCCGCGCCGACCGTCATCATTTCGCGGGGGAGCAGCAGATACGCGTAAGCCTTGTGCTCGGCGCGGCCCACGCGGCCGCGAAGTTGATAGAGATCGGCTAGTCCAAACCGGTCAGCGCGATCGATGACAATTGTGTTCGCATTGGGGATGTCGAGGCCGCTCTCGATGATCGTCGTGCAAACGAGGACATCGATCTTGCCTGCGACAAAACGCGTCATCACATCCTCAAGCTCGTCCGCGTCCATTTGTCCGTGCCCAAAATCAATTCGCGCCTGCGGGCAAAGCTCAGCAATCCGGGTGCGCACCTTTTCGATCGAATGCACGCGATTGTGGAGGAAATACACCTGCCCTTGGCGCTCCAGTTCGCGGTTGATCGCGTCACGAATGATCC
>JACDHZ010000147.1 GCA_013820755.1 Chthoniobacterales bacterium | reverse complement strand
TGCTCACGCAAGACCAGCTGTTCGCAGTGCCGGGAAATCACGAAATCAACAGGGGAAAGGTTTGGGAGGAGATCGAGATCGGCCTCGACCACAACTCAAAGATGCGAGTTCACTAACTGAATACTACCGCGCCACTGGAACGAATCCGTCTGGATTCGTTGGCCTGCAGGAGAAACTGGCCGGGTTCGCCGCCTTCGTAGACGCATATTCCAGCGAATTCCGTGTTCACCGTTCATTCTTCTACGACGCATACATCGTTCCGTTCCCGGGCCTGAAGGTCGGAATCGCCGGCTTTAATTCAGCGTGGAGGTGCTCACAGGTGGGGCAGGACAACGGACGCTTGCTGATCGGGACCGACTTGGTCGACGCGGCGGCCGCACATCTGGATGGCTGCGACGCCAAGCTGTGTCTGTTACATCACCCGTTCGACATGTTCGCGGAGTGGAACCGTAAACAACTTCGCCGCCGCCTCGCCCGTCAGTTTCAATTCCTGTTTACCGGTCACGTCCATGACTCGGATGTTGAATTCTTACACCAAATTTTCGGCAACGTGTTCGTTTCCACAAGCGGAGCGCTAAACAGCCGCGAAGCATTCAACTTCTATTCCATTGTTCAGATCGATTTAGCCAAAGGGACGGTAACCTCACTCCTGCGGAAGTGGTATGACGACCGGGACTGCTTCGACCAGGAGACAGAGAAAGCAGCCGAAGGTAGAATTTCGTACAGCGGTTTCAGGGCAACCAATGAAGAGACCGCGCAACTGATCGAGATCAGTGAAATCCGAGGCTTGTTGCACGAGAACAGCGGTAATGCGCAGTTGGTAAACCCACTCGAAGGCGTCGCTGAACTCAAGCTGCGCGATGTCTTTGTCGAGCCAATCATCAAAGACCGGTCCAGCTTCGATCGTGACGACGACGACGCTGGCACTTTCACGGTCGACGACCTGCTGCGGAATTCCGACAATCTGGTGTTCTTCGGACAACCGGAGTTCGGAAAGTCGATGCTGCTCGAATATGCGGAACGATTCATACTCACGACCGACGGCTGCTTCGAAGGCAAACTCCCGGCACGAATCAAGTTTCGCGATCTACCGAAGAACAATTTCAAGGGTATATCACACATCGTTCGGCGAGCTTTGGGAGAAACGGTCACTCGCGAGCAAGCCGAACGATATCTGGCGGATGGCCGGCTGATTTTACTTATAGACGACTTCAACGACCGGAACGTTGAAGGACATGACGCACGTTGTTCCATGTTGCGGGAATTCTACGAGAACTACCCTAAGTGTCGTTACATCCTCACGTTGACCGAATTTCTGTCACAAGCCTTCCATTACGAGGCGCTCCGTTGGGGCGAGGGGTTCGCCGCCAAAACCTATTTCATCTCGTCGTTCAACACGGCTAAGATCCGCCAGCTGCTAGTGAAGGTCAGCTCCACGCGCTCTTTCGGCGTTAACGCGATGCTTGATCAGATCGTGTTCTACTTCCAGCAGCTGCAGATTCCGGTTACACCTTTAGCAGTCACACTGTTCCTTGGGGTCTTGTTTCGCGATCGCGGTAAGCGAAACATTCAGAACGAGGCGTACTTGGTCGAGAACTATCTAGAGACTGTCCTAGAGAAGCTCAATCCGGGCGACCGCCGCTCCGAGTTGGATTTCCGGGAGAGAGAGAGCTTCCTCGCACACATAGCGTTCCGGATGCTGGAGAAGCGGAGGTTCGAGTGGCCGCGCAACGAGTTCGAACGCGGAAAGCTCGACTACTTCGATCACCTCGACGAGAAGGTCCCCGACGTTCACGTCTTCGAAGACTTCTTTAAGAAGGGTATTCTCCAAGAGGTAGACGGAACCGTTTCATATAAGTTTAAATTTTGGTTTCACTTCTTCCTCGCGAAAGCAATGGAGAAGGACGAGTCGCGAAAGGCATTTCTACTGGGACAACCTGACTACCTGCGGTACGCCACCGCGCTTGGGTATAAGGCTGGATTATCTCGTAACGACGCCGAGCTTCTGGAAAACATTCGCAGACGTAGCGTTGAAGCTCTTCGAGAAGCACTCCGCGACGTCGCCTTTCAGAACTTCGACCAACTGCCTGTAGATGCAGCGTTGTCCCAATTCTCGGAACAAGTCGAGAAAGACATCGTAGAGAAGAATAGCGCGGATGAGGTCGATGCTCGGCGAGACGCGTTGCTTCCGCAGTCTGGTGCTCCGCAGAAAATCGACAGTGCCGAAGAGTGTGACGACTTAGGGGTGCTCGTCACGCTACACTCGGACATTATTCGGAATACGCGAGAGGTCCCTCCTGATACAAAGGTAGACAATCTGCGAGACAACGTGAGCTCATACGTCGCCCTGATGTGGGGTTCTCTGGTAGCCTTCAAAGAGTTCGTCACGGCAATCCCGGAGGAGGACGCAATTAAACTCTTGTTCCGTGGCGTCCCTTCGAAGAAGCAAGAGGTTCGGTTGAAGAAGCTAGTCGAAGGTAGTCACCGCCTCGTTTATCAGATCGTTCCAATATCGGTAATCTGCTACATGACCGATCACCTCGGCAACCCCAAGCTGTCCCGATCGGTTGCACGAATACTCGATGGCGAGCTTGGGTTGGTGGAGCGGCTGTTTCATCTGCTGCTTTTGTTTCGGCTCGACCCAAGTGCGGCTTTCGAGGGTCGACGCATTCATCCGTGACTCCAAATCGGCTGCAAGCGACTTCATTATCTTCACGTACTTGCGCATCTATGCTTACGAAAATGAACTCTCGCCGAAGCATCTCGAGCAGCTGATCCAATCGATGGACAACGTCAGGGATAAGTATCGGCAACAGTCGGGGAAAGTGCCTGCATTTGTGACAGATACTTTCCGGCCGGACATGCGTAAACGGGTTGCGATCAAGCACAGCTGATCGGCTGCATGCAAAGCGTCATCGTGTGCGAACGTTGCGTCACTCGCTCACAGCCGGTCGGCTGGCTATCAGCGGTCGGACTTCAAAGCGGATCCAATGGCGTTACGGCGGTATATCGATCCCCTGGCAAGTGTCCGGGCGCGGTCGATACTGTTGAACACTGAGGTATCCGAAGAGGAGATCCGTCCGCTGCGCGAGAGGATTGAAGGTCGGATCCTCGGCGGATAGAACCGCGGAAGCCTCGCGGAAGAGGGTGAGGCTGGAGACGAGCTTGAGGGCGTCGAGGCGGCTGCCCATCAGGTCTTCCAGCGCGATGCCGCGGGCGAGTTGGTCGCTGACGGCGGCGGTGATTTCTTCGTAGCGGGCGCGGAGGAGCGGGTCGCGCAGGTAATCGCAGGCTTCCGCGAGATCGCGGATGGCGTAGGCCCGGGCGGTGGAGGAGCGGCCGAAGCCGGCGAGCTGCGGGAAGATATACCAGATCCAATGGCTGGTTTTGCGCCCGCGGCGAATCTCCGCGAGCGCGGTGTCGTAGCCGGCCGAGCGGCTGGCCTGGGCTTCGTGGAAACGCTCGAGGAACATCAAAGAAAACTTGCAATGCGGATCGCGGAATTCGGAACCGATTGAATTAGCGGTAGATTTAACCGGTTACCGAGTGTTAGCAGGTAAAGGACGTTCTGCTGCTAGTCGAACTCGTAGATGATCCGGTAGTCGCCGACCCGCAGGCGATATTCAGATCGACCTTGCAGGCGGTGGTGCGAATAGCCAGCTAATCGCGATCCAAGATCGTGGATCTTTGTTTCGACTTGAGAACGGATCCGGGCAATTTCAGAAGGAGCGAATTCGCGCGAGTAAACCTCTGTGGCACGGCTCACGCGACCTACGGTTCGCGGACGCGGACGTTTCCAGAGGCGATGTCTTGCTTGCCGCGCTCGATACTCGCTTTGAACTCGTCCGTGAGTTCCAGCTCATCTTCGAGGAAGTCTTCGATCCACGCCCGAAGTTGTTCGACGTCGTGGCGCGGGAGTGTTCGAATCGCTTGCTCGATTTCCTGCACATCGTTGCTCAGTGCAACGAGTATCGCAGGTTCGGCATCCGCGCTCAACGCGCGAAACGACAATCTGAAAGTTCTCAATGACGGGACGCCCTCGCCAGCGCGCGAGGCCCGTGCGCTCCCCGGACCAAACGCAAGCGCACTCGTCGTTGCACACTCTTGCCGACCATCGATTCCTCGCCACTTTGCAGGCTCTCTTTATGTCCCATTCGTCGTCCACCTCGTTGACCAACTCGCTCGCTCATCAGCTTGCCATTTACGCTTACTCGCTGGAATTCGAAGATCTCTCCACGAACGTGGTGCACGAGGTGAAACGGCGGCTTCTCGACTCGTTAGGCTGCGCGCTCGGCGCTTGGAACGAAGAGCCGTGCACGATCGCGCGGAACGTCGCGTCGGAGTTCACGGCGAAGAACGGTGCTACCATAATCGGCACGAAAACGCAGGCGCCGCCGGACTGGGCCGCGTTCGCAAACGGCTGCTGCATTCGCTACTTCGACTACAACGATACCTACCTGTCGAAAGAGCCGGCGCACCCGAGCGACAACTTCTCGGCGGTGCTCGCGATTGGAGAAAGTGTGGGCGCGACGGGCAAGGAGATCATCACAGCGACCGCGCTGGCCTATGAGGTGCAATGTCGCTTCTGTGATGCGGCGAGTATTCGTGCGCGGGGGTGGGATCACCCGACGTATGGCGCCTTCTCCACCGCGCTCGCTTCCGCCAAATTGATGCGGCTGGACCCGGAGCGAACGCGCCACGCGGTCAATATCGCGGGGGTGAACTGCGCCGCGTTCCGGCAGGCGCGGGTGGGGGAGCTTTCTCACTGGAAAGGTGTGGCCTTTGCGAATGCGGCGCGCCACGGCGTGTATGCGGCGCTCCTCGCGCGAGCCGGGATGACCGGCCCAGCGCCAATTTTCGAGGGAGAGATGGGATTCGAGAAGGAGCTTGGCGTCTCGTTAGGCGACGTCGGGAAAGCTTTCACCAAAACTTCTGAAGCGATGCCGGGAGAGGGACCGGCGTCGATGATCCTGAAGACGAGCATCAAGTATTGGCCGGCGGAATATCACAGCCAGAGCGCGATCGAGGCCGCGCTGCACTTGCGCAACCAAATCCCCGACCTCGCGCAGGTGAAGACAATGCTGATCGAGAGCCATGACGCTTCCGTTGATATTATAGGAAGCGAGCCGGAAAAATGGCACCCGCAGCAGCGCGAGACTGCGGATCACAGCCTGCCTTACATCACGGCAGTGGCGCTGATGGATGGTGAGGTAACGGACAAGCAGTTCGCGCCGGAGCGGTTTACGGAGACGGGAATCGTGGAGTTTCTGCAAGGTGTGAAAGTCGAGCGGAATGATGAACTGACGGCGCTCTATGCAGGGGCGGTCGCAAATATTGTGCACGTGAATCTGGCTGATGGGCGGAGATTGACGAAGCGCGTGGATTACCCGTTAGGCAATGCCAAGAACCGGCTGAAGGATTCGGAATTGGAAGGAAAGTTTCTCCAGCTGGCCGCGCCGAAGATTGGCAAGGAAGCGGCTGATCGTGTGCTCGAGCATTGCTGGAAATTCGAGCAGGCGAACGATGCTTTCGATCTGATGAAGTTGCTGGAGATTAAGGACTGATTTTCTTGGCCACGGATCAGCACGGATGAAACACGGATTCAGAGGGAGTGCTTCTCTTCTCCATCCGTGTAAATCTGTGTTCATCTGTGGTTGAAAATTCTTCTTTGAAGCAATGACGAGCCACAGATTGACACAGATGGGGAGGCGATCAGGTTTCTGAATTTGTGTTTCATCCGTGTTCATCTGTGGCTGAATTCTCTTCGTTCAACGCGCTATGACGCTGCAAAGGGATGCCTTGACTTCGCTCGGAATGACAGCGGGTGCGCGATTGCGCGAGTTGATCCGCGACGGCTGCGTCGCGATGCCAGGGGTGTTCAATGCCGCGACGGCGCGGATGGTGGAGCGAGCCGGATTTTCTGCGGTCTACATCAGCGGCGCGGGCTTGTGCAACGCGACCGCCGGCGTGCCGGATGTCGGATTGCTCACGCTGACGGAGGTGACACTGCTCTCCGGATACATCGCGCGAGCGGTGAAGATCCCGTGCATCGTCGATGCGGATACTGGCTTCGGCGGAGCTGACAATGCAGCGCGAACGGTCCGCGAACTCGAAGCGGCAGGCCTTGCAGGTTGTCACATCGAAGACCAGGAATTTCCGAAACGCTGCGGCCATCTCGCGGGCAAGTCGTTAGTCGAAGCAGAAGAGATGAAGGAGAAGATCGCCGCCGCGGCGGGCGCGCGACGCGACAAGGATTTCCTCCTCATCGCGAGGACAGATGCGCGTGGGGTGGAGAGCTTCGACAAGGCCGTCGAGCGCGCGAAGAGCTACCTCGCGGCCGGCGCGGACGCGATCTTTCCCGAGGCGCTGCAAGGGCGTGAAGAGTTCCGCGATTTCGCGAAGGCGGTCGACGCTCCGCTGCTCGCGAACATGACAGAGTTCGGAAAGAGTTCACTCCTCACTCGCGATCAGCTGGCGGAGCTCGGCTATCAGATGGTGATCTATCCGCAGACGGCATTTCGCGTTTCGATGTTTGCGGTCGGCCAGATGCTGCGCGAGTTGAAGAGCACGGGCACGCAGGAAAGGTGGCTCAATCGGATGCAGACGCGGAAGGAGCTTTACGAGCTGCTGGACTACCATCCCACGAAGTAGGGACGGCGGTATAAACCCTTGCTCCGGCCCGATAACTGAAAGACCAAGCGTATGAGCACTGAAACCAAATCATCCTACAGCCCCGGGCTGGCCGGCATTGTCGCCGGTGAAACTTCGATCTGCTGGGTCGATCCGAACGCGGGCTTGATGTATCGCGGCTATGACATCCATGACATGGCGCAGCAGGCGAACTTCGAAGAAGTTGCGTATCTGCTCCTGAAAGGCGAGCTGCCGAACGCGCAGGAGCTGATGGATTTTGGCCGACAAATCGCCGCAGACCGCGAGCTGCCGGAGCCGGTGCTTAATATGCTGCGGCTGCTGCCGAAGAGGATGCATCCCATGGATGTGCTGCGGACCGGCGTTTCAATGCTGGCGGCGTTTGATCCCGAGCTGAACGATCAATCGCACACGGCGAATCTGCGGAAGGCGATCCGGCTCATCGCCCGGGTCGCGACCTTGATTACCGATGGCTGGCGAATCGCGCATGGACAGGATCCGCTCGCGGACCGGAATGACCTCACGCATGCCGGTAACTTCCTTTACAAGCTGACCGGCGAAGTGCCTGACACCTGGAAGGTGCGGATGCTCGATACGATTTTCATCCTCTATGCGGATCATGAATTCAACGCTTCGACCTTCGCCGCGCGAGTGACGGCTTCGACGATGGCCGATATGTATGCGGCGGTGACTTCCGCGTGCGGCACGCTCAAAGGGCCGCTGCATGGCGGCGCGAACGAGGAGTCGATGAAGATGCTCGACGAGATCAAAACGCCTGACCGCGCGGAAGACTGGATGATGAATGCGCTCGCGAAGAAGGCGAAGATCATGGGTTTCGGTCATCGCG
>JACDHZ010000146.1 GCA_013820755.1 Chthoniobacterales bacterium | reverse complement strand
CGCGCCCTCCTTTTCGCCACCGTCCGCTCGATCGCTCTCGATCTCTTGCGGCGCGATTCACGTCGTGCCCGGCGTGAATCCGACGCAATCGCTGACAACGACCAATGCACGGGCCCGCACTTCGAATTCGCAAATGAAGGCCAGCAGCAACTCGCAGCGGCAGTGGATCGGTTGCCTCGCGAGCAACGGGAGGTGCTGGTGATGAAGATTTGGAACGAACTCACGTTTGCCGATATAGCGTGCGTGCTTGGGATTTCACAAAACACTGCAGCGTCCCGCTATCGCTACGCGCTCGCCGCCCTGAAAAAGAGCTACACGCTTCATGGATGATTTTTCCGAGCTCGAGGCTGAATTGAAGCAGTTGCGCCCGCGTCAAATGTCGCCGGAATTAGCGACGCGCATTGAGACAGCGCTCGCGAGAGAGCTGGCGGCTACGCCAACTGCAGGTGTTTTGCCTCAGGCACGTAAGTTCCAGGTGAACTGGTTCGCTCTCGGCGCCGGAATTACTGCAGCAGCAGCGTTCATCCTGCTCGCACGGGCCAACGTCGATCGCGCTCCGCACCCGCAGCAAGCGGCGGTCGCCAGCAACACCGCTTCGCCCAGAGCAAGTGTTACCGGTCCGACGCCGGGCGGCTTTGTGCCGGACGGGCTGACACGAGTGGTTTACCACACGCGCGACGAAGGACGTGTGTTTCCCCGCACTGCCTCAGGACCCTCTCGACGCGTCCGATCACGGGCGCGCGAGACTTTGCAGTGGAGAGAACCCATCACCGGCGCGTCACTCCGCGTCTGTTATCCAACAGACGAGGTCGAGCTGATCCCGATTTCCAGCCAGTAATCCGAAAGGTTCCAACCAAAACACCACATGAACACAAGTAATATCGCAGCCATTGCAGCCGCCGTTCTTCCGATTGCCGCTATAGCACAAACACCACCCACTCCACCTGCGCCGCCCGCTCCCGCTGTGGCGCCCGCTCCCGCTGTGGCGCCTGTCGCGCCCCCGCCGGGC
Source organism: Chthoniobacterales bacterium (assembly GCA_013820755.1). Taxonomy (GTDB): domain Bacteria; phylum Verrucomicrobiota; class Verrucomicrobiia; order Chthoniobacterales; family UBA10450; genus JACCTI01. The sequence continues at coordinate 6,496 of JACDHZ010000146.1, read as the reverse complement.
CATCGTCGTGATAGAGACCGCGAGGCGGTGCCGAAGGTGCCGGTTACTTATCTCGGCGTCGAAACGTCGTCAGTACCTAAAGTTGTAAGCGAACAGCTCGCGCTCCCTAAAGGATTCGGACTCGTCGTCGATTACGTGGTACCCGATGGACCTGCCGCCGCTGCCGGCGTGCAAGCGAATGACATTCTTAAGATGTTCAACGACCAGATCCTCACCGAGCCCGATCAACTTGGGAAGCTGGTCCGCAGCAACGCTGAAGGCACAAGTGTGACACTAACCGTCCTGCGCAAAGGCGCCGAGACGAAGCTGACTGCGAAGCTCGCAAAACGGGAAGTGCCCCAGCGGCCTGGACGCGACTGGCACGGATACGGTGCGAAGGATTTTGGTAACATGGATTTCGGCGCACTGAATGAGGAGATGACAAAGATGCGCGATGAGATCGGCAGCATGAAATTTGGCTTCAGCTCCGGGACAGCCGACGAGATAAGCGAGCAGGTGCGGGAAGCACGGGACACGGCACGCGATGCTGCGAGGGAAGGCGCCCGAGCCGCACGCGAAGGGGCACGCGAGGCGCGAGAGGCTGCGCGTGAGATGCGGATCACGCAGCGCGACAATGGGGCAGTTAAAACGACCCGGATCGACATGGGCAAGGCGCAAATCATCTACCACGATGCGCAAGGCGAGCTTAAGATCGAGAGCGTCGACGGAAACAAAGTGCTCACCGCAAAGGATCCGCAGGGGCGCCTCGTTTTTAGTGGGCCGGTCGGGACAAAAGAAGAGCTCGAGAAGATGCCTGCGGAGGTGCGCCAGCGCTATGACAAGCTGGAGCAGAAGGATTTGCCGAGCGTGGTCCCGCCGAACGCTGTAACGCAGTCTCCGGAGGACGTTGAGAACGCCGCAGATGACGAAGATGCCGAGGATGTCGACAGCGATTTGGACGATGCCGATGAAGGAGGCGAGTCTGTGCTGCAGGTGTTGTTCAATGACGCGAAGGCCGTTCCGTATCGGCACTTCGGCATGAATATCGTTCTGATCTGAACGGCGTCTTGCGCTTCTTATCCAGGGAGCAGAGTCCGCCAGGCACCTTGACCAACTCAGCTGACGGCTGAGTGCCTGGCGGACTTTTGTTTGTGGTCAAGGTTCTCCGCGGCAGTTAGCTTCCCGCGGATGGACTCCGGTTCCTCGAAGTTTCCGCGCGATCCGACGCCGATCGTCGGATCGTCTACTGACGTATCCCCACTGACCAGTCGCACGCTTAAGCCGCCGCACGACGAGCGCACGGCGGATGAACAGGCTGCGGGTGCGGATTGGAATGCTCTGGCGGCGAGCCCGCGCTTTCGCGAATTGTTAAAGGCAAAGCGGCGGTTCATCGTGCCAGCAGTAGTATTCTTCGTTGTTTACTACTTTGCACTGCCAGTGCTGGTGGGCTATGCGCCGGCGCTCATGACAAAGCGTGTGCTGGGGCCCGTAAATCTCGCCTATCTGTTCGCGCTCTCTCAGTTCTTCATGGCGTGGCTGGTAGCGGCGCTGTATGTGCGCGCAGCGGCGAAGTTCGACCGGATGGCAAGAGACGTCATCTCTGGCGCATCCGAATAGGGTGCAATTCCGAATGACGCCGGCCCTTGGGATGTTTCTCGGATTTGTGCTGGTCACACTCGTGATCACGTACTGGTCAGCTCGTAAATCACGCGGCGCCTCGGCGTATTTTGCTGCCGGACGGCGAATAACAGCATGGCAGAACGGTCTGGCAGTAGCTGGCGACTACATGAGCGCGGCGAGCTTTCTCGGCATCGCCGGGATGATCGCGTTCAACGGCTACGACGGGTTCATGTATTCCGTCGGGTTTCTCGTTGCCTACCTCATGGTGCTGCTGGTGGTGGCCGAGCCGCTGCGAAATGCGGGGAAGTACACGATGGCCGACGTGCTCGCATATCGGCTGCGGCCGAGGCCCGTCCGTGCGATGGCGTCTCTCTCGACGTTAACCGTTTCGATCTTCTACATGATCGCGCAAATGGTCGGTGCGGGAACGCTTGTCCGGCAATTGATCCCCGGCGTCAGCTACGAAATGGCCGTGGTAGGTGTTGGCGCGCTGATGGTCGTGTATGTCGTATTCGGGGGGATGCTGGCTACGACGTGGGTGCAGATCATCAAGGCGGTGTTGCTGATGAGCGGCAGCGTCTTTCTAAGCGTGCTGGTCATGGCGCGGTTCGACTTCAATCTTGCGAAGTTCTTCGCCTCGCTTGGGGCGATCAGTTCGACCAATGCGGCTGGCGCAACTGTCACACGGGATTTCCTGACCCCAGGCCTTCTCTTCAAGAACCCGCTTGATCAGATCTCGTTAGGCATGGCACTTGTCTTCGGGACGGCTGGGTTGCCACACATTTTGATTCGGTTTTACACCGTGCCAGACGCGAAGACCGCCAGGGCCAGCGTCATCTGGGCGATGATCCTGATCGGGCTCTTCTATATCATGACGACGTTCTTCGGCTTCGGTGCTGCGAGCCTGCTCGGGCCGGATTACCTCGGAGCTCATGGCGGCACGAACATGGCGGCGCCGGAACTGGCGCGCGCGATGGGTGGCGAACTCTTCTTCGCGTTTATCTCTGCTGTCGCCTTTGCGACTATTCTTGCCGTTGTCGCCGGCCTGACGATCAGTGCAAGCGCGAGCTTCGCGCATGATTTCTACACGAATGTAATCCACCATGGAAAACAGCGCCGCGATGACGATGAAGTGCGGGTGGCGCGCATCACTGCCTTCGTCGTGGGAGCAGCGGCGATCATGATTGCGATGGCCTTAGGCCCGTCAGTGAACGTCGCATTCCTCGTCGGCCTCGCGTTCGCAGTTGCCGCGAGCGCGAATTTGCCTGTCATCGTCTTCTCGATTTTCTGGAAGCGCTTCAACACGACTGGTGCTTGCGCCGGCTTGGCCATCGGACTGCTCTCCAGCATCGCGCTGATTCTGGTTAGCCCCGACTTTATGAAGTCGCCGCTCTTCCCCCTGAAAAATCCTGGGATCGTCAGTATCCCGCTTGGTTTCCTCGGCGCGATCCTGGGAACGCTGCTACGGCGTGAACCGGAAGCAGAAGCGAAGTTCGCCGAGCTAAGTGTGCGCGCGAATACCGGCCTCGGAGCTGAGAAGGCAACTCTGCACTAACGCGCGCCGCCGCTCATAGGGCCCGCTCCGTCTAGCTGTCGGTCAAATCAGCTTCGGGGTCAGCCGCCTCATCGTCGCACCTTCTTCTTCTGGAGCGCCTTCTTCGAAAAACAGCCGCCTGCTCGTCGCGCGTCGCCCGCTCCCGCTTTTTAACTAGCTGCTCGACCGGCTCCACCCTGATATTGCGCTGGCAGTTGAGTCCGTAGACATATGAATTTCTTGCAGCGTTTTCGGCGTCTCGTTTCAGCGTTTCAGAATTTCAGCCTCTGCTGCGGCGGAATTACAGCTCGACCGTCGCGTATCCGACGGCAAGCTCTACGTCGCTTGCGGTCTCGTCGCGGCTGATATCGAGTTGATGAAGAAGCAACGGCCGGTGATCGGCCCACCGAACAAAGGCTCTGATGCAAGTCGCCTGCGGAGTGTTTGTCATGCTCGGCGCTTCGATCACAGCAATGGCACAGACCGGAGAGGGGCTGAACCTGCCGCTTCCGACCGATCACACAGCACTTTTCAACGGCGGTGGCCCCCGAGTTCTACCAGGGCCTTTGTCCTGACAGTGCGAGCCGGCTGATGCAGCTGCTCACGTATCCCGATTAGCTTCCGCAGAAACCAGCCGCGCCGCAGCCACCTGGCGGCTGAACGGGGGTGGATTACCGGCCGGGTCCTGCTCGTTAATCACAAAGCGTTTCTGCTTGGCTTGCGACCTGCCGGGCGTAGGTTCGATGCCATGAAGACGCGCATGCATCTCCTGCTGATCTCTTTTCTCATTGCGGCGACTTCAATCGCGCACGCTGGAAGTCGCCCTCCTGTCGACGTCACGGTTTTGAAGCCCGACGGTAAGGTTGCTTACAAAGCAAAGACAGGGGCGAATGGCACTTTTGCAACGGGCAAGCTGGATCCTGGCAATTACGTCGTGCAGTTCAACTCCGACAGCCTCGCCATGAAGAACAATCAGTTCGCCATCGTGGTCTCGGCCGGGAAGAAAAAGGTTTCAGCTGATGCAGTGGATGGAGAGAGATTTAATAAGGGTGGCGTTGCCATGAAACTCGAGGTGGGCGCTGGGATGAACATTACAGGCCAAGTAACCGATGCGCTGACAGTGACGTCCACGGGAACAACCGCCAAAGTGAAGATCATCAACGGAAAGCGGTATGTCTGGGTGGGGCCGGAAACCGGGAGCAACATGGGTGGGCGCTGGGTTGAGGAAAGTGCTGCCGCGGCAGGTAGCGCCAACAACGTGCGTCGCAGCGGCGCTGCAGCGCTTCAGAGCAGAGAGGATCATGCCGATGTTAGTTCAGGTCCGGGCGGCGGCTAGAGCCTCGACGCATTAGAAATCATCTGGTCGTCTCATATATCGGCACGACGGCGCTTTCCTGCTCGTCCCGTCCTCGTCCTCAAATTTCAGGAAAGTTCGAGAACTAGCGAGGACGAGAACGACACGTGCCCATTTATAACTTGAGTTCTAGCCAATCCGCAGACTTCGCCGAGCTAACGCTGGCGGGATAACCGCGAGCTACTCCCACTCGATCGTGCTCGGCGGCTTGCTTGAGATGTCGTAGCAGACGCGGTTGATGCCTTTGACTTCGTTGATGATGCGGGTCGAAATCCGCGCGAGCAGCTCGTACGGAAGCCGGACCCAATCAGCGGTCATACCATCCTGACTTTCCACGACTCGCAATGCGATCGTGTTTTCATATGTTCGCTGGTCGCCCATCACACCCACCGAGCGCACCGGGAGCAGCACCGCGAACGATTGCCACACGCGGTAATACCAATCTGAAGCTTCCATCTCGCTCGCGACGATTGTGTCCGCATCGCGCAGAACTTGAAGACGTTCGGGCGTGACTTCGCCGAGTATGCGCACTGCGAGGCCGGGGCCGGGGAATGGTTGCCGATGGACGATCTCTTTCGGCAACCCGAGCTGAAGTCCCGCTTGCCGCACCTCATCTTTAAATAACTGCCGCACCGGTTCGACGAGCTCAAAGTGCATCTCCTCGGGCAGACCGCCGACGTTGTGATGGCTCTTGATTACGTGCGCTGGATTGCCGCCAATCGCCACGCTCTCGATGACATCCGGGTAGAGCGTTCCCTGCGCGAGGAAGCGGTAATGGTGGCCATGTGAGCCGTTAGCCCGATCCTCAGCAAGCAGCTCTTCGGTCGCGTGTTTGAACACGTCGATAAATTCTCCGCCGATGATCTTCCGCTTCTGTTCCGGATCGGTGACGCCCTCGAGCTTTGTCAGGAAACGCTCTGAAGCGTCGACATACTTGAGCTTGATGTGAAAATTCTCGCCGAAGACTCGCTGCACGATTTCATCTTCACGCGCACGGAGCAGGCCATTGTTCACGAAGATGCAGGTCAACTGATCGCCGATAGCTTTGTGCAGCAGCGCGGCGACGACCGACGAGTCAACGCCGCCACTCAGGCCGAGAACAACTTTCTCGTCACCGACCTGCCGGCGGACGCGATCACACGATTCGTCGATAAATGAGCCCATCGTCCAATCCATTGCGCAGTGGCAGACGTGATAAACGAAGTTCTGAATGATCTCCTTACCGCGTGGCGTGTGCGCGACTTCCGGGTGGAACTGGAGCCCGTAAAGGTCAGTCTCCGGGTTTTCGATCGCTGCGAAGCGGGAGTTCTCCGTGTGCGCGGCGGCACGAAAGCCCGGTGGTAACGCTGTGACCTTGTCACCGTGGCTGCTCCAGATATCGAGCTGCTCCCCGATACCCTGGAACAGCCGGGAACCATTCGCCACGTGCAGCATTCCCGCGCCATATTCGCGACGTTCGCTGTACTCGACCTGGCCTCCGAGATGTTGCGCCATCAGCTGCATGCCGTAACAGATGCCGAGCACTGGAATGCCTAGGGAGAAAATCGCGGGATCGACCTGCGGCGCGCTTTTGTCATAGACGCTCGCGGGGCCTCCTGAGAGAACGATGCCGTTCGGTTTGGCTGCTGCGATTTCGCGAGCGTCTACATCAAACCGGACTATCTCCGAGTAAACCTGACACTCCCGTATGCGCCGGGCGATCACCTGAGTGTACTGCGATCCAAAATCCAGGATCTGGATCTTGGAATGCGCGGAAGGCGTAGACATGACGGCGTTATCCTCCGGCAGGCCGTCCACCGCGCGGCTTCACGTAAGGATCGCCGGTCCGATCGATGTCGGGCGTCAGTTGGCCCTGACCAGTCATGCCGCGCTGCAGTTGTTGCTGCACCTCCTCGCCCGTTGGGCCGTCGTTCGCGCAGGCTGCGATGCAGAAGGCTCCTGCAGCAACGAAGAGGGGGAAAATGGCTCTCATCGGAGAAGATTAAGGATGCGACCGTTCATTGCAAATT